>DAOSWK010000069.1:0-9475 GCA_035593545.1 Oscillospiraceae bacterium
AGGATGCCTTCGCCGTAAACCTCCACAAGGACGCCGTGCCGCGTGATCCGTTTGGCCAGCGCGACGCTCAGGCTGACCGTCAGCGCAGCCATGAATTCGGAGGTGCCCTCCGAAGTGCGCAGGATCGGGACGGCGTATTTTTCCCCGAGGGCGACGAGCTCTTTTGTGATCATCAGATTCCATGTTGTGATGATGACTTTCGGCTGCTTGGAAAAATAAAGGTCGACCATCTCGAGCCTTTTTTCTCTGGAAAGTCCGCTGAGATAACCGAATTCACTCTTGCCGATGATTTGGATCCGTTCCTGGTCAAAATATTTATAAAAGCCGGCGAACTGAAGGCCCGGCCGGTTGAGCTCGGCCGTCTCGATCACGATCTCGTCGAGATTTTCCGGAACCCAGATCTGTTCAAGATGATATTCTTTGATCAATTTTGTCAGTTTGACGCTGTATCCCGCCATAAACTTCCCTCCCGGAAAAAATTTTCCGCGCATACTAATTTATATTATATAACTCAATTATGCCAATTTCAATCCACAGTTTCGACGGCGGACGCCGCTTTCCCTCGAAAGACCTCCGTCCGAGGCGAAAACAGCCGAAAAATATTTGAATTTTCGGGAAGTGCCCTATTCAAAATGGGACAAATATGGTAAAATAAATAATACCAATCTTTTTTGAATGGAGGATCTGTATGGCAAGATTCAAGAAAACCATGGACGGAAATACAGCGGCGGCCCACGTATCCTACGCGTTCACCGACGTTGCCGCGATCTATCCGATCACCCCGTCTTCCATTATGGCCGAACTTGCGGACAAGTGGTCCGCAAACGGCAGAACCAACATCTTCGGCAACCGCGTGAAAGTCATCGAGATGCAGTCCGAGGGCGGCGCTTCCGGTGCGGTGCACGGCTCTCTGGCGGCCGGCGCCCTGACCACCACGTTTACCGCCTCTCAGGGCCTGCTGCTGATGATTCCGAATATGTTTAAGATGGCAGGCGAGCAGCTCCCAGCCGTCATCAATGTCTCCGCCCGTGCCGTTGCCACCCATGCGCTGAGCATCTTCGGCGACCATTCCGACATCTATGCGTGCAGACAGACCGGTTTTGCCATGCTCTGCTCCGGAAACCCGCAGGAAGTCATGGATCTCTGCGCCGTCGCCCATCTCTCCGCGATCAAGGGCAGAGTTCCGTTCCTTCATTTCTTCGACGGCTTCCGTACTTCCCACGAGATTCAGAAAATCGACGTCTGGGATTACGATCAGCTCAAGGCTCTGACCGATTTCGACGCGATCCGTGCTTTCCGTGAGCATGCGCTCAATCCGAATCATCCGGTCACCCGCGGCACCGCCCAAAACCCGGATATTTTCTTCCAAGCCCGCGAGTCCTGCAATAAATTTTACGACGCCCTGCCCGAAGTGGTCGAAGAGTATATGAATAAGGTCAATGCCATGATTGGCACCGACTATAAGCTCTTTAACTATTACGGCGCTCCGGATGCCGAGCATGTCATCGTCGCGATGGGCTCCGTCTGCGACACCATCGAGGAGACCATCGATTACTTGAACGGCCGCGGCGGAAAATACGGTCTTATCAAAGTCCGCCTCTATCGCCCGTTCAGCCAGAAACACCTTCTTGCCGCCCTGCCGGAGACGGTCAAAACCATCTCCGTCCTCGACCGCACCAAAGAGCCCGGCTCCATGGGCGAGCCGCTGTTCCTCGACATTGCCGCCGCGGTAAGAGGCACGCCGTTTGAAAACGTTCGGATTCTCGGAGGCAGATACGGTCTTGGCTCCAAAGATACCACGCCGGCCCAGATCATCGCCGTCTACCGCAATGCGGAATCCGGCGACAAACAGGAATTCACGATCGGTATCGACGACGACGTCACTCACCTCTCCCTCGACACCTCGGAATCCCCGGATACCACGCCTGCCGGTAACACCAACTGCATGTTCTGGGGACTTGGCTCGGACGGAACGGTCGGCGCGAACAAGAACTCCATCAAGATCATCGGCGACCACACCGATCTCTATGCGCAGGGCTACTTCGCCTACGATTCCAAGAAGTCCGGCGGCGTGACCGTCTCGCATTTGCGCTTCGGCCCCAACCCGATCAAATCCACGTATTATATTAATAAAGCGGATTTCGTCGCCTGCCATAACCCCTCTTATATCACAAAATACGACATGGTTTCCGCCCTTAAAAAAGGCGGCAAATTCCTGCTCAACTGCGGCTGGAACCTCGACGAGATCGAGGCGCATCTGCCCGGCTCCGTGAAGCGCTTCATTGCGGAGAACGAGATCGAATTTTACACCATCGACGGCATCGGCATCGCCCGTGAGCTCGGTCTCGGCGGCCGGATCAACACGATCCTGCAATCCGCGTTCTTTAAGATCGCCAAGATCATTCCGGTTGAAGATGCCGTGACCTATATGAAAGCGGCGGCAAAAGCCTCCTACGGAGAAAAAGGCGATGCCGTCATCGCCATGAACTATGCGGCAATCGACCGCGGCATGGACAGCGTCGTGAAGGTCGATTATCCGGCCGAGGCATGGAAACGGGCGGAGGGAGAGATTCCGGTTCGCGTCGCAAAGGGCGACCGCAAGGATCTTATCGACTTCGTCAACCGCGTGCTCTTCCCTGCCGTCGCCCAGAAAGGCGATACGCTCCCGGTCTCCGTATTTAACGGAATCGAAGACGGCGCGATGCCCTCCGGCACCTCCGCTTACGAGAAACGCGGTATCGCCGTTGATGTGCCGGTTTGGAAACCGGAGACCTGCATCCAGTGCAACATGTGCTCCTATGTCTGCCCGCACGCCGCGATCCGCCCGGCCGTCATGACCGACGCCGAACTGGCCGCCGCTCCCGAAGGCACAAAATCCGTTCCGATGACCGGTATGCCCGGCCTGCATTTTGCCATGACGGTCGCCACGCTCGACTGCACCGGCTGCGGCTCCTGCATCAACGTCTGCCCGGGCAGAAAGGGCGAAAAGGCCCTCGTCGCGGACAGCCTCGAGAATCAGCTTCACGAGCAGGAGATCTTCGACTACGGCGTCGCCCTTCCGGAGAAACCGGAGCTTCACGAGAAATTCAAACCGGCCACGCTCAAGGGCAGCCAGTTCAAACAGCCGCTGTTGGAGTTTTCCGGCGCCTGCGCGGGCTGCGGCGAAACCCCGTACGCGAAGCTCGTCACCCAGCTCTTCGGCGACAGAATGTATATTGCCAACGCCACCGGCTGCTCCTCCATCTGGGGCGGCTCCGCGCCTTCCACCCCTTATACCGTCAACAAGGACGGCAAGGGTCCCGCTTGGGCAAACTCCCTCTTTGAGGATAACGCCGAATACGGCTACGGCATGCTGCTCGGCCAGGATGCGATCCGTTCCAGCCTGATCGAAAAGGTCAAGAGCATCGCGGAAACCGGCAATAACGAGGCCGTCGTTTCCGCCGCGAAGGAATACCTCGATACCGTCGACAACGGCGCCGAAAATACCGCCGCGACCGAGAAACTCGTCGCCGCGCTGGAAGCCTGCGATTGCGGCGAAGCCGAAGAAATCCTCAAGGAAAAAGATTATCTGGCTAAGAAGTCCGTCTGGGCGTTCGGCGGAGACGGCTGGGCCTACGACATCGGCTTCGGCGGTCTCGACCATGTGATCGCCTCGGGCAGGAATATCAATATTCTCGTCTTTGATACCGAGGTCTATTCCAACACCGGCGGCCAGTCCTCCAAAGCCACCCCGACCGGCGCCGTCGCACAGTTTGCCGCTGCCGGCAAGGATGTCAAGAAGAAGGATCTCGCGGCGATTGCCATGAGCTACGGCTACGTCTATGTCGCACAGGTTGCGCAGGGCTCCGATATGTCCCAGTGCGTCAAGGCGATGGCGGAGGCCGAGAGCTATGATGGGCCTTCCCTGATCGTTGCCTACGCGCCGTGCATCAACCACGGCATCAAGGGCGGCATGGGCAACTCCATGGGCGAGGAAAAGAGAGCGGTCGAAGCCGGCTACTGGCATCTGTTCCGCTACGATCCGAGACTTGTTGCCGAAGGAAAGAATCCCTTCCAGCTCGACAGCAAGGCCCCGACCGCCAGCTACCGCGACTTCATCATGAACGAGGTCCGCTACAGCAGTCTGGTCCGCACATTCCCGGATCGTGCCGCAGTTCTGTTCAAGAAAGCCGAGGAGAATGCCGAAGAAAAATTCGAGCACCTCGAACAGCTTACGAAGACCTCGATAGAATAAATCCTTCACCCTATAAAAATAACGCCGCTCACAACAACGTGAGCGGCGTTATTTTTATGAAAATTCCCGGCCGCAAAAAAGCGGGCCTTCTTCCTCTTAAAAGGGCGATCCCAATGAAAATCCCCGCGCCTGAAAAATGAAGGGATCTGCGTATAAAGCATAGTCACATACAAGGAAATCCTAACCGGCTGTACGCAAAACGATTTTTATCCCATAGGGTGATGCCGACGAAGGTCCTTATCCGGAGAGTCTAAAAACCCCATGTGGAACATGGCCACATACAAGGAAATCTCATCCGGTTGTATACAAAATGAGGTTTTTATTCTGAAGGACAACCATCGGAGCCTGAAGCGGCAGGCAAAAAGATACGTGTTTCATATGTAGAAGAAATTGCATGAGCATCAATAAAAATTGTAAATAGACGACTGTTATTTACAGGTCCCGATAAAGGCGGAAAACAGCTTCCGGCTGATCTCATCCTTCTCAAACATGTGTTCCGGGTGCCACTGGACGCCCATCCAAAACGGATATTCCGGCGCGAAGGCGGCTTCCACGAGGCCGTCCTCCGAAACCGCCATGACGGAAAGGCCCTTGCCCACTTCTTTCACGGCCTGATGGTGGCGGCTGTTCACCCGGAATTCCCCGGCTTCGGCGATCCGGAAAAGCGGGCCGTTCTCGGCGACAGAGACCGCATGAACTGGCTCGTCGTAAGGTTTCTCTTGGTTATGTTTGATGTCGGTCGTATATTGGGACGGAATATCCTGATACAGCGTACCGCCGAAAAAGACGTTCAAAAGCTGAAATCCCCGGCAGATACAGAAAATCGGTCTGCCCGCGGCGGCGGCCTCTTTTATCAGGAGGAATTCGGAAACATCCCGTTCCGCGCTGATTTTTCCGGCCGCGGGATGCTTTTCTTCTCCATAGTAGCTTGGATCGATGTCGTGGCCGCCGGTAAACAGCAGCCCGTCGAGCGTACCAACCGCCGAAGCCGCTTCATCCGCATCGGAAAGCGGCGGCAGGATTACGGGAACTCCCCCGCTTTCGGCCACGGCCCGCGTATATAAAGGAAGCATCCAATAGCTGTCCTGTTCCTCGTCGATCAACGTGGTCAGCCCGATCAGCGGTCTTTTCATTCTGTAACCCCCTGAGAATCGTGAGATATTCGTATTATAACAAACCGCTCTTCTTTTCACAAGTTAAAACGACCGTTTTTCAAAAGAATCCATAAAGTCCCGACATTTCTTCATTTTTATCGGAAATTTTGAAATTATTTCAGTCCCAAAATTCATGATTTGGGAAAAGGAAGGTACCTGTCAAGCGGCCGATTTTACGGATATGGGCAGTCCTCTCCGTTTTCCACCGTATCTCCGAAGCAGCTTTGAGATAGAAAAAAGCGGCCTCCACAGGGAAGGCCGCCCGGAATATTGACGTTTTGTCTCAGTTGTTGCTGTAATCCGGGGTCAGAACCAGCGTACCGTCGATCAGGGACTGTTTAACGGTTTCGACCTGCTGCTGAATCTCCGCAGAAACTTCGGTGCTGTAAGGAGCGATGCCGATAACGCCCTCGGCGAGACCGGGCTGCTCAAGACCGCCGAATTCGCCGGCGGCGATGATGTCGATCTGGGAGGTGATCATGGTCGGGATGCTGACCAACAGAGAAGTCAGGCAGAGGCCCTCGTCCACAAGGCCGGACTGATCGGAGGTGTAGCCGATACAGTAGACGCCCTTTTCGTTGCAGGCTTCAAACGCGCCGAGGCCGGTCTCGTCACAGGTCTGGAGGATGACGTCCACGCCCTGCTCGATCATCGCGATGGCGGTCTCTTTGCCGACGGAGGAATCGTTGAAGGTGCCGGTGATGACGGTCTTGACTTCGATGTCCGCGTTGGCCGCTTTGGCGCCCTGAACGTAGGCGTTCTTGTCGGAGCACTGGGTGGTGTTATCTCCGCCGCCGATGTAGCCGATGACGCCGCTCTCGCTCATCAGGGCCGCAAGATAACCGCAGACATAAGCGCCTTCAAATTCCTTATAATCATAAAAAGCGATGTTGCCGGGCAGATCCTCGCCTTCAGGCGGATTGCCGGTGATGAAGAAGTTGACGTCGGGATAATCCGCAGCGACGCGCACGCAGGCATCACCGTATTGTACGCCGTGGCCGATCACGAAGTCGTAGCCGTCTTCGCAGTACGTGCGGAAGGTAGATTCCATGTCGGCGGCCTGAACGTCTTCGGTATAAGCGATTTCATAGCCCTGCTCTTCCAGCTCCAGCAGGCCCTCGTAGGCGCCCTGATTCCAGGACTGGTCGGTGATGTAACCGGGCAGCAGGATCGCGATCTTGGAAACGGCTTTTTCTTCAGGAGCGGAAGATTCGTCGGAAACGGCAGCAGATTCGGAGGGTTCAGAGGAGGAAGCGTCCTCGGTGGTCTCGCCGCCGCATCCGGCAAGCAGAGTGAGGAGCATCACGGCGCTCATCAGAAGCGTCAGGATTCTTTTCAGGTTTTTCATGGTTTTCTCCTTCTTACTTTTCGCAAATTTTATCATAGTTCCTCTCCGGGAACGGGGTGTCTCTTTTAGCGGCTCTCTTCGTTGTACGGCTGCCCGAGGTCGCTCGGCGCATGGATGTTCCAGCCGAAAACGGCAAGGCTCACGAGCGTCACCACATACGGCAGCGCCACAAAAAACTGGTAAGGAAGCGTGGAGCCCAATGCCTGCAGCCGAAGCTGAAGCGCCTGCACGGTGCCGAACAAGAGCGCCGCAACGACGGCAAAGGCCGGATTCCAGCGGGCCAGAATCGTCACGGCAAGGCAGATAAAGCCACGACCCGCGGACATATTCTCCGTGAAGGTGCCGACAATACCGCAGGAGAGAAACGCGCCGCCGATGCCCGCCATGAAGCCGCAGAAGAGGCTTCCCTCATACCGGACGCGCCGGACGCGGATGCCGGAAGCCTGAGCGGCCTTCGGATTCTCGCCGGTCGCCTCGATCTGGAGGCCGAATTTCGTCCTGCGCAGCACAAACAGCACCAGAAACGCGGCGACCAGCGAGAGATAGACCAGCATGTTCTGGTGAAACAGGATCTCCCCGAGCCACGGAATCTTGGAAAGGCCCGGAATCTCGATCGTCGGCAGAATCTCCACCTTGGCTTTGTTGGTGCTCACGCCGAAGATCGCCCGATAGAGGAAATTGGTGAAGCCGATGGCGAAAATATTGAACATGATACCCACCACGGACTGGTCCTGCCGCCGGCTGACACACCAGAAGGCGATCAGCAAGGCGCCCAGCATGCCTGAAATTCCTCCGGCCAAAATCCCGAGGGTCAGGCTGCCGGTGTAATATGCCACAATAAAGGAGATCAGCGCGGCGGTCAGCATTTGCCCCTCGAGGCCGATGTTGAGGACGCCGGTCTTCTCCGAGACGACCTCGCCCACGGAGCCGAGAATCAGCGGAACGCTCATCCGGATTCCGGCGGTCAGCAGGGGGATCAGAAACGCAGCAGTCAGAATTTCATTCATTTCGCGCCCTCCCTTGCCCGCGGTTTTTTATCTTCGGAAGCATAGCTCATGCCCAGCAGAATAAACAGAACGATCAGTGCCTCGAGCACGTTGACGAAAAGCGAAGAAACGCCCGTCTTGACCTGCATGGTCTCCGCGCCGGTATTGAGCACGGCCAGCAGCACGGAAGCCGCCGCCACGCCCGCCGGATGGAGCATCCCTAAAAGGGCCGCCACCACGCCGTCAAATCCGTAGGAGCCGGCCAGCCCCTCCAGCAGCCGGGTCTGAGTGCCGACCACCTCGACGGCGCCGGCGATCCCGGTGAAAACGCCGCTGAGCATCATGGCCAGCAGATAATACTTGCCGCGGCGGATACCGCTGAATTCCGCGGCCGGGACGCTGCCGCCCAAGACCCGCAACCGATAGCCGAAAGACGTGCGGCGGATCACCACCGCATAGATCACAACGGCGGCAAGGGCAATCAGGATGCCCGCATTCATCCGGGAGCCGGAAAAGAGCTTCGGCAGAACGGCCGCCATTTTGGCGGACTGCGGGATATTCCCGCCGGGATCCCGCAGCGGATAGTAGACGCAGTAGCTCAAAAACTGCACCGCGATATAGTTAAGAAGAAGCGTCGTGATGATTTCGCTCGCATGAAAACAGGTCTTGACGAAGCCGGCGATCCCGGCCCAGACGGCTCCGAAGAGCGCCGCCATAAGCATGCCGAGCGGAATCGACCAACCGCCGAGCGAGGTCCCCAGCGCCGACGTGCCGACGATCGTCATGCCGATGGCGCCGAGACATATCTGCCCCTCGCCGCCGAGATTGCTCAGTTTTGCGGAGAAAGTGAACGACACGCCCACGGCCACCAGCAGGATCGGGACCAGCTTGATGCTCATTTCGCCGATGCTGTTGAAGCTCCCGAACGGCCGGATCAGCAGATAATAGTAGGCGGTCAGTGGATTCACTTTCAATACCAGCAGGAAAGCCGCGCCGATCACCAGCGCCGCCAGCACGGAGAGAGAGAAAATCGCCGTTTTCCGGCCGACGGACTGCCTGACCATCCGGGAAGAAAAATTTCGGATCGTGTCGTCGATGCGGGCTCCAAAGGATTTCATGCTCCGGCCACCCCCATCATCATCATGCCGACCTGCCGCACCGTTGCCTCGGCGGGCCGCACTTCCCCTGCAATCCTGCCGCGGCAGAGCACGACAAGGCGGTCGGAGAGCGAAAACAGCTCCTCAAAATCGCCGGAGAGCAGCACGATGCCGCAGCCCCGGTTCCGGGCCTCGAGGATCTTTTCCCGGATAAAACAGGTGGCTTTAATATCGAGACCCCGGGTCGGATACGAACAGATCAGAACCCGCGGCTTTTCTTTCAAACTTCTCGCCATGATAAATTTTTGCAGATTTCCGCCGGAAAGATCGGCGGTGCGGTCCTCAATGCCGCGCGCCCGGACGTCGTAATCCGTCATAGTCTCGGCCGCTTCCTTCCGGATGGCCTGATAATTTAACAGAATGCCCCTTCTCGGCAGACGGCTGCTGCGGAGGGCCCAGTTTTCATACAACGGGAAGTCCGGCACGGAGCCCACATGGTTCCGGTCCGCCGGCACATAGGCGATCTTTTGCTCGATAAACGGCTTCGCACAGCGGGTGGAAACCTCCTGCCCGCCGATCAGGACCCGTCCTCCGGCCGCACGGCGCACGCCTGAGAGCACCTCGGCCAGCTCGATCTGTCCGTTGCCCTCGACGCC
>DAOSWK010000070.1:0-9270 GCA_035593545.1 Oscillospiraceae bacterium
GCTTTAAGGCGCTGGACCGCGGCGAGCGGGAGAACCTGACCGGCTCGGTGCTGGACGAGATCTTTGCCGAGGCCATGGCCGCGGATTATACGCAGTTTTATAGGGAGCTTTACGATAAGGAGCTCATCAATTCGACGTTCTATTCGGAGGCCTTCTGCGGCCGGGATTTCTGCAGCACGCTCTATTCCGGCGAATCAAAGGAGCCGGAGCGGGTGGCCGACGCTTTGCAGCGGCGGTTTTCCGAGCTTCGCAGGGACGGAATTCCGGAGGAGCTCTTCCAAAACGCCCAGCGCAGCGTCTACGGGCATTATCTGCGTTCCGCGGAACGGACCGAGGGCGTTGCCTCCGAACTGCTGAACTGCCATTTCGTCGGTCAGAGCCCTTATGTGATCCTTGACGCGGCTGCGGAAGCGACAGCCGATTCCGTCTGCGAACGGGCTTTCTCGACATACAAAGAAGAGAATGCCGTGCTTTCCGTCATCCGCCCGACCGGGGAATGACCGCTTTCCGGAAAAGGAAAAGAAGAATTCGGACAGTCGATTTTTCAAAAAAGGAAGAGGATTATGACAGATACCGTATCGTTTCCCGGCCTGGGGCTGGAGTTTGAGATCAGCCGCGTGGCGTTTTCCATCGGCGGCATGGATATCTATTGGTATGCGATCATCGTTGCGACCGGTTTTGTGCTGGCACTATTTTTTGCGTTTCGGAATTTTAAAGAATTCGGCCTTGACAGCGACCATACGCTGGATGTCGTGATGACCGCCGCCGTTCTGGGCATCATCGGCGCGCGTCTCTATTACGTCGCGTTTCGCTGGGACGAATATGCCGGGAATCTCGGCGCGATCCTCAACCTGCGCGGCGGCGGACTGGGCTTTTACGGGGCAGTCATCGGCGGCGCGCTTGGCGCGATCATCGGCTGCAAATGGCGCGGGGTAAAGCTGCTTCCGTTTTTCGACATCGGTTCCGCCGGCCTGCTGATCGGGCAGGCGATCGGCCGCTGGGGCAACTTTGTGAATCAGGAGGCCTTCGGCACCAACACGGATCTGCCGTGGGGCATGACGAGCAAGGGTGTTGCCTATTATATTGCAAGCCATACCTCCGAGTTCATGGGGGCGGAGATGGACCCGACGAAACCCGTGCATCCGACGTTTCTTTATGAATCGCTCTGGCTGGCGGCCGGATTTCTGATTTATGTGCTGACGATGAAAAAGCGCCGCTACGACGGGCAGATGTTCCTGTTTTATATCGGCTGGAACGGGTTCGGCCGCATGTGGATCGAGGGCCTGCGTACCGACAGCCTGATGCTCGGCGGCATGCGCGTCTCGCAGGTGCTGGGCGCTCTCCTTGCCCTCACGGCGGTGATCGCCAATTCCCTGATCCTCAGCAAAATTCGGCGGGAGCATGACCCGGCGTACATGAAACTTTACCGCGACACGGAAGAATCGAAGCTGATCCTTGCCGGCCAGTGGGACTATAAAGCGAAGGCTCCGAAATCGTCCGAGGAGCCGGTCTCCGGAAAGAACGCTCCGATGCCCTCCGAGGAGGATGAAATCTCCGCAAAGAATGCTCCGGAAGAGGCCGAACCTCCGGAAGGGGAGACATCGGAGGAGAAGGCACCGGAAGAAACGGCGGATTCCGTTTCGGAGGAGGAACCCGGGGCGAAACCTTCCGAGGAACAGATTTCCGGAAAAAACGACAAGGACTGATCGGACGGACCTGAGAAAAACGTTTCTTTGATTCCGAAAGCGTTTTTGAAATTTTCCTACATTCTCATACAGACAGGCGGGAGTCCCTTTTCCGGGATTCCCGCCCTTTTGCGTTTCAGAAGCCGCCGGAAAGGGAAAAAATCGGTGGCGTTTTTTCGGATCGGTTTGCCGACACCCGTTTCTCCGGCTGCGCAAAAACGAAAAGACGCAGGAAATCCCGCATTTCTCCTCACTTAAAGAGAAGAAAAAAGGTTTTCTGTGGAGCCGGTGAGAGAGAATCCTGTTTTTTCCCATTTGTTTGTGAAAGAAGGAAAAACCCATGAAGAAATGTATGGTACTTATCATGGCCCTTGCCTGCGTTATGACGCTGCTGGCCGGATGCGGCGCGGAACAGGAGGAAGAGACGACATGGGACCGGAGGCCGATGGTGATGGTCGGAGGGCAGCTTTATCTTGATACCGGCAAACAGGTCGAGGCGGAAATCGACCCCTCCGCGATTCTCGGCACCGTCACCTCGCAGGTGGACGGCTCCGAAGTGCCCGCGAAGAACGGCCAGAGCAACTTCGGCTGCATGGGGTCGGAATACGCCTATTATGAGGACGGTCTCGTGGTGAAGATCGACAGCGAATGGCAGTTCTTTGAAAAAGATACGGAGGACGATACGGAGAGCACTTCTCAGACGGAGCCCGTCCATGACGCCGCATGGCTCGCATCGCTCAAAGCCGCGGACATAACGAGCGTGGAAATCTCCCTCACGCCTCCGGGAACCGAAACAACCGTCACGGACGAGGCCCTGATTTCCGAGCTTGTCGGCATTCTCAATACGGTCACGGTCGGCGAAGAGGACGACTCATGGAAGGAATACGATGGCCAGTTCGTGCAGTTCACGCTGACGACGGCGGACGGCGATACGGCCACGATTGCGGCATACAACCCGTTTATCGTGATCGACGGTATCGGCTACCAAACGGAATATGATCCGTGCGAGGAGCTGAATGCGTTCGGAAATCGGGTCGTCCCGGAGGACTATCCGCTCGATTTCGACGGGGACGGCACGATCGGCGCGGAGGATTTCGCGCAGTCCGGTTACAGCAGGGAGGAATTCGTTTCTGAGGTGATGTCGGAATACGGCATTACGGAGGGCGAGGCGGAGAAACTGCTGAACGGAGAGATTTCCATCATGTGTGGAGTCGGGCCAAGCCCTTTAGAGACCGTGCAGGAGGGCTGAATCGGGCTTCCGGCGCCGTTTTGTCGGCATACCGGAAAACGAAAAAAGAGCTTATGATCCGCTCCATTTTAAAGGGAGCGGATTTTTTATTCAGACGGAATCTCTTGTGGCGAAGGCAGGCCCTTATTATATTTTTATTAAAAAGGATGCTTGACATCCTGCTTTTCCCATGTTATAATCCAGTTTGCCGCATGCTATGGGCTTCCTAAATTCAGTGCGCCCAAAAAAGACGCATTGGTGCCCTTTTTGCAGCGAGTCCAACAAAAGAAGGTTTATTATGTACGCAGTTATCGAAACAGGCGGAAAACAGTATCGCGTCGAAAAAGACGACGTGGTCTACATTGAAAAGATCGAGGCCGAAGCCGGCGACGAAGTCGTTTTCGACAAGGTTCTGGCAATCGGCGGCGATGAAGGCGTCAAGGTCGGCGCTCCTTATGTAGAGGGAGCAACGGTCGGCGGCGTTGTGGAAAAACAGGGTAAATCCAAGAAGATCCGCGTCTTCACCTACCGTTCCAAAAAGTGCAGCAAGCGCTGCCTCGGTCATCGTCAGCCCTATACCAAGGTCGTCATTGGGGCGATCGAAGGCTGATTTCAGATGATCCGCGCGGAGTTTTGCTATCATAAAGGCCAGCCGGCCTCCTTCCGCATCAGCGGGCACGCCGGTTATGCCGAAAGCGGAAAAGATATCGTCTGTGCGGCGGTGAGCGCCTGCACCGAGATGGCGGTCAACGGCATCACGGAGATCGTCAAAACGAAATGCGGCGTCGAAGTCGGAGAGGACAGCGTCGAGCTGATTCTTCAGGAAAACGCAAGACCGGCCGCATGGCATTTCGTCTCGGCCCTGCGGCTCGAGCTTCAGAATCTTGCGCAGGACCACCCCGGCACAGTCAACCTAATAATTTCGGAGGTGTAAAACCATGATCAGAATCGGTATTCAGTTCTTTGCTCATAAAAAGGGAATGGGCTCCACCAAAAACGGCCGTGATTCCGAATCCAAGCGCCTCGGCGTCAAGAGAGCGGACGGTCAGTTCGTTCTTGCCGGCAACATTCTTGTTCGCCAGCGCGGCACCCATATTCATCCCGGCGAGAATGTCGGAAAGGGTTCCGACGATACCCTGTTTGCCTTGAAAGACGGCGTTGTCCGTTTCGAGCGTCTCGGCGCGGACCGCAAGAAGGTCAGCATTTACCCGGACGAACAGTAAGGTACATTGCGGGCGGACTTCAAAGGTTCGCCCGCGATTTTTTTGCAGCTTTTCTTTATAAAATGGAAAAAAGCAAATGATAGTTGACAGCGGCATCTCCTAAAGAAAACCGGTTTGCGGGTTCGGCGCTTATGCGGGCCGTGAAGTCGGACAGATTGCGACAAGTTTCATATGCGGGGCGTTCCGCGTATGTGAAGAGAGAAAGAGGTACGTCTTTTGTTTGTAGACACCGCAAAAATCAGAATTCGTGCGGGAAAAGGCGGCGACGGCGCCGTTGCGTTCCACCACGAAAAATTCGTCAATGCCGGCGGGCCGGACGGCGGCGACGGCGGAAAGGGCGGAAACGTCGTTTTCGTCGGCGACAGCAACCTTTCGAGCCTCGTCGATTTCAAATACCGCAAGCGCTATTTTGCCGAGGACGGCAAAACCGGCTCGGGCAACAAGTGCTACGGCAAATCCGCGTCGGATCTCGTCATCCGCGTCCCGGTCGGCACCGTCGTTAAGGAGGCGGAAACCGGCCGGATTCTGGCCGACATCTCCGACGACCGTCCGCAGATCGTGGCAAAGGGCGGCAAGGGTGGCTGGGGTAACGCGCATTTTGCGACCTCCACCCGCCAGATTCCGAATTTCGCCAAACCCGGTCTTCCCGGAGAAGAGCTGGAGGTCACGCTGGAACTTAAGCTCCTCGCGGATGTGGGCTTGGTCGGTTTCCCGAACGTCGGGAAATCCACGCTCATCAGCGTCTGTTCCGCCGCGAAGCCGGAGATTGCGAGCTATCCGTTCACAACGATCACACCGGTGCTCGGCGTGGTCAAAACGGATAGCGGTTCCTTCGTTATGGCGGACATCCCGGGCCTCATCGAAGGCGCGGCGGACGGCGTCGGCCTCGGCCACGACTTTCTTCGCCACGTCGAGCGCTGCCGGCTGATCCTTCATATCGTCGACATCGCCGCAGAGGAGGGCCGGGATCCGATCGAGGATTACAAAACCATCAACCGGGAACTGGAACGCTTTAATCCGGAGCTTGCGAAGCGCCCGCAGATCCTCGCGCTCAACAAATGCGACGCCGCCATCCCCGAGATGATCGAGGAATTCGACAAATTCGCCAAGAGCGAAGGACTGACCTATTACTTGATCTCCGCGGCCACCCGGCAAGGCGTCGACGAGCTGCTGAAGGTGCTTGAGGAGGCTCTCTCCAAGCTGCCGCCGGTGCTTCGCTACGAGCCGGAGCCGGAGACCCGCCCTGAGATCACGGAGAAGCAGGAGTTCACCGTCACGGTGGAGGACGGCGTCTACGTCGTGGATGCGCCGTGGCTTGCCCATACGCTCGGTTTCGTCGATCTGGACGACTACGAGTCCATGCAGTATTTTCAGCGCGTGCTTCGTCTCTCCGGTATCATCGACAAGCTCGAGGAGATGGGCATTCAGGAGGGAGATACCGTCTCTGTTCTGGACATCGATTTTGAATATATCCGGTGATCCCGGCCGATTTTCGACGGCTTTGATGGCTTACTTTTTTGAGGATCGATTTTCGATTTTTGCTTTATTGGGGGTTTGTCTTTGGAACGCAGCGCACTGACCAAACAGGAGGCCGGAATGCTCAACGGACTGTCCTTGGCTTTTGTCGGGGACTCGGCCTACGAGATTTTTGTCCGCGAAAAACTGCTTGAGCATGGATCTTTGCCGGCAGGAAAGCTCCATGAACGCGCGGTGCTCATGGTTCGGGCGGAGACGCAGGCAAAGGTCTACGATCTGCTGGAGCCCATGCTGGACGAGGACGAGCGGGGCATTCTGAAGCGCGGGCGAAACAGCGTTGTGGGGCGCATTCCCCACAATGCCACCGCCGCCGAATACCGGAAAGCGACCGGCGTCGAGGCGCTGTTCGGCTGGCTCTGGCTTTCCGGAAATGAGTCCCGCGCACGGGATTTGTTTCAAGCGTCGCTGGGAATCTTGAACGGGGAGGCCTTGGTGTGAAGAGCCGGGACGGGATTTTTTGGGACGTCTGTGCCGAAATATTCGGTTCGTTTCTTTTTGCATTGGGCGTGGATATTTTCACCGCGCCGAACAACATCGCGCCGGGCGGCGTCACCGGCATCGCCACGATGCTCAACGATCTGACCGGCCTGCCGATCGGCATCACGAGCCTCCTGCTCAATCTGCCGCTGATCCTGCTCGGATGGAAATTCCTCGGAAAGAAGTTTGTCCACTCCACGCTGCGCACGTTGCTGATCCTGACGACGCTGACGGATACGTTTGCCGTTTTTCTTCCGGAATATACCGGAAATATGCTGCTGGCGTCCATCTTCGGCGGCCTGCTGATCGGCGCGGGGCTCGGGATTGTCTTTCAGCGCGGCTCCACGACCGGCGGCTCGGATATTATCGGTCGGCTGCTGCTGCTCAAATATCCGCACATTCAGCTCGGCAAAATTCTGCTTTATATCGATTTCGCCGTCATTCTCGCCGCGGGCTTCTATTTTGCCAGCATGGAGGCCGCCCTTTATGCCCTCGTCTCGGTCTATGCCGCGGAGAGGGCGCTGGATACGGTGCTCTACGGCGACCGGCGCGGCGTGATCGCGTGGGCGGTCGTACAGGATCCTGAGACGACGGCCCGGCGCATCATGGAGAAGACCGACCGCGGCGTCACCTTCCTGAGCGGGGAGGGCGGCTATACCGGTGGAGTTCGGCGGGTCATCATGTGTGCCATGCCGGAAAATCAGTTCCCGATTTTCAAAAAAGTCGTCAAGGAGTGCGACCCCGCCGCCTTTATCATGTCCGCGCCCTCCAACGACATCATCGGCGAAGGCTTCCGTCCCATGAGAATCGAAGGCTGAACGCCGCCGGAACCGGGACGGTCGGACAACCCGCCAGCATCGGAAATACGACCGCGCTCTCCTCGCCGGCCGGGTGATCTGGCAACATCGGGAATATGACTGCCCCTCCTCGCCGGCCGGGGCAGGCTCGCGGAGATTCGCCCGATGACAAAGAATCTCGGCGCGGCCTCCTAATTTTCGATCACAAGCTCACCGCCGCCTGTATTAGTAATTTTGAGAATGCCGCGGATCTCTCTGTCGTCGGCGGCGCGATACGGATCCTCGTTATTTTTGCATTCCGGTTTTCGTCGGCCCGGAAATTTCCCTCCCGTCACAAAAAAATTTATGGCGGAGACGGGCATCCTCGGCCGTCCGGCATCCTGCGGGTTTTCTCAAGGCCCCTATAAAATGCAGAGTTTCGGCAAAAAACGAATCCCGGCAAAAAAACAAAAGATTGCATAATATCTCCGCGTACGGGAAAAATGAGAACGAAAGCAGTGCTTTTAAAAGAACCATTCTGCAAAAGCGGCACTTTCTAATCTTTTCTGAAACGGAGATCTTTTTATGCTTTCCAACAATCAGAACTATTCCAGAGAGAACAGCTCCAACGGCAGCAGCCACCCTTCTCAGGGCCCGCAGAATCCGCAGAACCCACAGAAAGCGAACCAGCAGAGCCAGCAGAAACAGAACCAGCAGAAGGACTGCACAGAGCACCGCTGAGGAAACCGAAAGGATGAGCCCCCGAGGGGTATCCGACGAATTCCGTCCGCGGCCAAACGGCGCCGGGGAATGCTTTTCCGCATTCCCCGGTATTTTTTCCGCCTTTTTTCCATAAGATGCCCGGAGAGAACCTACTTTCGGGAGGCGGTAGCATGAAAGAGGTGGGGCAGGCCGAAGAGAGGCCCCATTGGGTGAAGATCGACGGCAGAGAGAAGCTCTCCGCCGCCGGAATCGTTTCGCTGGAAGGATTTGACGAGCGGGAGATCCATGCGGCGCTGCCGGATTCGATTCTGGTGATCGGCGGGAGAAACCTTAAAGTGACCAGTTTCTCCGCGGAGACGGGGGACCTTTCCGCGGAAGGGAAGATCGACTGGCTGCGCTATTCCGGAAGGCTGCCGCGGCGGGCCGGTTTTCTGGCGAAGCTCTCGCGCTGAGGAGGCCGCATGATCTTTTACGACGACATCAACGCGTTTCAGACGGAGCTCTTTTTTGAGGCGGTGCTGTTCGGCGCGGAGCTTGCTCTTTGCCGGAGCGCACAGGATCTTTTCCGCTTTCTGTTTCCGCCGGGAAAGCGCCGCCGTTTCTTTGGGGATGTGCTTTATTGCCTGATCGCCGGGTTCCTGTATTTTTCATTTCTGCTGGAATGCAACTACGGCCAGCCGCGGCTGTATCTCTATCTCGGCTCCGCGGTCGGATTTGCCGCATGGATGGAGACGGCAGGGCGGCTCGTCTCGCTGGTTGGGCGGCTGATCGTCCGGATCCGGAGAGCGCTTTTCCGTCTGTTTGCGCCGCCGCTACGCAGGACGGCATCGTTTTTCCGGAGAATCGGCCGGAAAACGGCGGAAAAAGGGGTAAGCATATGCAAAAAATCTTCAAAAAACCTGAAAAAACTATTGAAAAAGGAACGCAAAATAGTGTATAATCCATTGTGTTTAAGTATCAAGAAATATGCAAAATTATTTTCCGCCGGAGGACGTGTGCGGACGTTTTCCGGAGAGGGAATGAAGGAGCGTCGTGGATTTGAAGCAGAAAGCCAAAGAGAAGAAGAACAGAAGTCTGTTTCTCCGGCTTGCGGTGATCGCATTCGGGGTGTATATCCTGTATGCCCTCGTGAGCTTTCAGGTGGACATCACCAAAAAGCGCGAGGAGCTTGAGACGGCAAAAGAGGAATATAACCGCCAACAGATCGAGAACGAGGAGCTTCAGCGCACTCTGGATACCTATGGCACAAACGATTTCATCGAAAGCATGGCGCGGGACAAGCTCGGCTATGCCTATTCCGACGAGCATTTCTATGTCGATGTCTCCGGCACGGATTGAGGCGCACTTTTTAAGGAGTTTGAGAGGGAGCAAAAAAATCTATGCAGCTTGAGGTTGGCTCTGTTTTGGAGGGAAAAGTTTCCGGTATTACGAATTTCGGCGTTTTTGTCGATTTGTCCGGCGGCAAGACCGGCATGGTACATATCTCCGAAGTTGCGCACACGTATGTAAAAGACATCAAGGAATTCGTGACCATGCACCAGACGGTGAAAGTGAAGGTTCTCGGCATTTCGCCGGACGGCAAGATCAGCCTCTCTATGAAGCAGGCGGAGGAGCCTCCGGAG
>DAOSWK010000071.1:0-9250 GCA_035593545.1 Oscillospiraceae bacterium
CTGGAACGGCGCGGAAGGCAAGATCTATCTGAACCGCAGTCTCTTCGATGGCGGCTATCAGGCAAGCGCCGTCAAGCCCCTGATCGCGCATGAGTTTTTCCATTTCGTGCAGCTCAACTATGTGGGAAGCGGGGGCGACAACCCTTGGTTCGACGAGGCGACGGCCACCTATTTTGAAGGGCAGAAAGGCGGCGGAATCCCGAGCATCGTCGCCGAATACAACGAGAAGATCTTCTCCGGGGTCTTCCCGGAGGAGAACGACGCCGCGAACGGCTATGCCCGCATGCCCCTGATTCAATACCTGTCTCAAACGCGGGGCGAGGACTTCATCCTCAACGCTTATACGATCGCGGGCGAGGGAGCGGATTGGGACAGCGCGCTTCTCTCCTCGCTCGGGCCGCCCTCCGGCTGGGCCGCCGATTTCTATGAGGCGCTGGTGAAGGGCGATGTCGGCAGTTACGCCCCTTATACGCTCTATTCCAACCTCACCGGCAACGGCTTGGCGGGAGTCGGGACCTCTCTGGCGCTGCAAATCCCCACGGAAGAAGAAATCGCGACGATTATGGAAAACGACGAAATCCCGAGTTTGGGCGAGACGACCGTAAGCGTCGGTCCTTACGGCGCGCAGCTTGTCGCCCTCACCATCGATGCCAAAAGCCTCTCCCGCATCAACGAGGGGAGTGATCCGACCGTTTCGGTCTCCGGCGCGGATCTGCGGGTCTTTGCCGTCCGCGGCAGTACGGTCACCGTGCTTCCCTCGTCGGGGGAGAGCGTCAAGATCGGTGACTTCAAAAAATTATGTGAAGACAAGTATGTTTTTCTTGCGTTGGTGACGGGGCTTCATGCCGACGGAAAACAGGACTACACCCTGAAGGTCGAGCTTGTCCCCGCTCCGACGCTCGATGAGCTGGTCGGCACCTATGCGGACGGCGCGATGACGTTTACAGACATCTATATTTCGCCGGAATACAGAACTTCCGTCGCTTCCGGAGAGGAAGAGGAGACGGAGAGCGACGACGAGCTGGGCTGCGATATTGATCTCGACATCATCGCCGCGCTGGATGCCTTAAAAGGGCAGACCCAGCCGAATTCGTTTCTCATCGCCAAAACCGGAGAGAACACGGGGACCTTCGCTCTGGTCGATGAAGAGGATGGGGAGCCCTCCAATTTGCTCCCGTTTACCTATCTGAACGGCATTCTGAGTTTTGATTATGCCGAGGAGGGCGCGGCGCTCACCGGCAACCTGATCGCCGCCTACGGGACCAACAAGACGGTGACCGTCGACGGGGAATTGGTGATAAAAATGGGAGAAGATATCCGTATCAACCTCTATTTTACCGGCAGCAAGCCGCTTGAAACGGAGTAAGCATGCATCCGGAAATCGAATTTTCCCTGTTTGGCGCCGTGCTCACGGTCAAATCCTATGCGCTCTTTACGGTGCTCGCCGCGCTGACGGGCGTGCTCACAGCCCTTCCCCTCCTGCGGCGGGAGGGGCTGCGGGCAAAGCAGACGGCGCCGCTGATCGCCCTGATGGCGGCGGCCTTTCTGATCGGCGCGCGGCTTTTGAATGCCGCCGTGAATCCGGATGCCTATGGGGAATCCTTGCGGCTTTTCTCCCTGCGGCTGGCCGGGCTTTCCCTTTACGGAGGAATTTTCGGCGCTCTGGGGATGCTGCTGCTCTGGGCGCGGCTCACAAAAAGAAATCCGCTCCCGCTGCTCGACGCGCTGGTGCTTCCCTCGGGCCTCGGTTTCGCGCTGGCTCGGGTAGGCTGCTATCTGAACGGCTGCTGCGCCGGCATTCCGACAAATTCGGTCTGGGGCGTGCGCTTTCCGTCGCACGGCGGAGAAGAGACGGCGCTCGGCGGGATTTTTTCACTGCTTGGGAAGAACAGCATCGCGGCCTTCGTCTATCCCACGCAGCTTTTTGAGATGGGGCTCGCGCTCTTGGGGCTTGTCCCGGTGCTGTGGCTGTATTTCCGCAGAAAGCTGCCGCCGGGCGGAGCATTTCTGATCTATGGGATCTGGTTTTCCGCCATGCGGCTGATGATCCTTCCCCTGCGCAGCCTGCCCTATCCGGAGCCTGTCGTCCGGTGGGTCTATCCGCTTCTTTATCTTGTTTTGATTGCTGCAGGGCTTCTGCTGCTGCGGAGAGCTTATCAAAAGGCGGAAACCATCCGAAAGAACTGAAAATGGGCGCAAAAACCGGGGGGGCTTCCCTCGTGGAACCCCCCGGCGCGTCAGCAATTCTTACTCGCGAGTGTCAGCAGCAACAGCAGCACCGGCAGAAAAGCCACCAACAGGAGCAGCAGCGGCAGCAACGGCAGCGGCGACAACAACAGCACATAGAATACCCCCCTTTACATGGTGATGTATTCTTCGGCCATGCAGTTGCTCTATTAAAATCATATTCCGTAGGCCCCGCCGGCGTGCGAAAATTACATTACCTGCGGCAAAATGCAGGAGAATTTTGCCTTAGCAGGAAAGATTTTACAAAACAAAATCGACATGATAAAATATATTGATTTTTATAAATAGAAAGGACATGTACCGCATGCTTGATCCGATCTTTCACTGAATTCAGGAGGCTATCGAAATCATGGCTATGAAAATAGCCTTAGATTGTCATACGCTTGAATCGGAGAGATCGCGAGAAAGCTGTGTGGGAATGCCTTTGTGGGTTTGCACACTGTTTTCAGTGTGCTTTTTTCATATCAAAAAAACCGCGTCTCTTTTTTAAAAATTGAGAATTGAGGTTTTATTATGTTTGACATTAGAAAGATACAGGAACAGGTAGTATTCGGTGCGGCAGCGGCCGCAGGCGGCGAGGAAAAAGCGTCGCAGGTCGTGTACGGAGAGGCCGGGCAAGCCTCGCGGGAAGAGGATGCCGCATGGGTAAAAAACGCCATGGGCAGGCTGGAGCGTCTCTTCAACAAGGATGCCGTAAGACAGATCAGGATGAACTGCCAATGTGGGTATGGGATGGACGAAAAGCTGGCGTTTTTAAAAAGGCTGATGAAGTCGTCCTCCTGCATGGAAGAGTTTGCGGCTCAGAAAGAGGCGAAGGCGGCGGGCCTCTTTTGCAGGGACGCGGAGCTCTATTTACAGTTTTTATTTTGTCCATGCCCGATGCTTGCGCAGGTTGAAAAACTGGATACGGACGCATGGTGTCAGTGCACGACCGGATACAGCAAGGCCCTTTTTGAAAAAGCTTTCGGCTGCGAAGTCGACGTAAGGCTGCTGAAAAGCATCAAAATGGGCGACGATGTCTGCCTTCAAAAAATCATCCCTCTCGGCCCTGTCGCTTGGGAATAAACGGGTGCCTTTTCCCCGGCGCAAGGCTTTGCCGTTTGATGCCGGCTCCATGCCCTTCGGAATCTTCCAATTCCGAAGGGCATTATATTCTGCATTCCAGATAGCGTTTCTCCGCGTTTTTCCAATTGACGAGATTCCACCAGTCGTCGATATAGTCGGCGCGCTTGTTGTAATGCTTGAGATAGTAGGCGTGCTCCCAGACGTCGATGGCTAAAATCGGGCAGTGAAACGGCGGCAGAGGCGTCTCCTGATTGGCCGTCGTGATGATCTTCAGGCCGCCGTACGGGTCCCGGACCAGCCACGCGTATCCCGAGCCGAAGACGGACTTCGCCGCCGCGGTGAATTTTTCGCGAAACGCGCCGTATCCGCCGAAGGAACGGTCAATCGCCTCGGCCAGCGCGCCTTCCGGCTGAAGGCCGATTTCCGGCGTGAGACTGTCGAAATAAAAGCGGTGGTTATATACCCCTCCGGCGTTTCGCGAGACCGGTGTGCCGACGTTTGCGGGCATCCGGTCCGAACGGGCGATCAGTTGCTCAAGAGAGAGGCTTTGCAACCTCGGATGGTCCTGTAAAACGGTATTCAGATTGTCGATGTAGGTTTGTAAGTGACGGTCATGGTGCAGAATCATCGTCTGCTCGTCGATGTACGGTTCCAGCGCGTTGTCGGCGTACGGCAGCGGCGTATTCATAAAAGGATAATGCTCAATCAAAAAAATCCCCCCTTCGGCTTCATTCTATGCCGCGCCGGAGAGAGGATTGATGCCCGACGCGGGATTTTTCTCCGCGCCGTTTTTTTGCCCGAATTCTTTCACGCCTTTCGTGCGTTTGTCACGGAAGAAAAGAGAAAACCGTGGTAGAATGCACTTGTTCCTTCGGGGAAATGAGCTTTCGCCTTTCGTGCGTTTGTCACGGAAGAGAAGAGAAAACCGTGGTAAACTGTGATTGTTTCCCGGACCGATCGTTTTCTTGCCGGGAGGCCCGTTCGGTGAGTTTATCACGGAAGGAAACCAAAAATTCCTGTATCATAGAGACAGAACAGATGAAGGAGATGAGGCCGAAATGTCTTTCGGATTTGAATCCGGAGAGAGCGCTTCGGATCACGCGGGAAAAAAGCTCACGGTCGTCAAAAGCCGGTGCCCCCAGAATCACTTTTGCCCCGCGGTCAGGGCCTGCCCGGTGGGCGCGCTGAAACAGGATTGGTTTCATGCGCCGACGGTGAATCAGGAGACCTGCATCCGCTGCGGAAAATGCGTGAAGGTCTGCCCGACAAGAGCGTTGGTTTTAGAGTAATTCAAAATATAAACATACTTAGGAGGTAACAAGATGTCTGTTATTACTATTACGAAAGAAAATTTTCAGGAAGAAGTTATGAAGAGCGACAAACCGGTCCTGCTGGACTTCTGGGCCAGTTGGTGCGGTCCGTGCCGGATGGTCTCTCCCACCGTCGATGAGATCGCCGAGGAGATGTCGAACATCAAGGTCGGAAAAGTCAACGTCGACGAGCAGCAGGAACTGGCCGCGGCCTTCAACGTCATGAGCATTCCGACGCTGATCGTCATGCAGAACGGCAAAGTCGTCGATCAGGCGGTGGGCGTAAGACCGAAGCGCCAGATCGTCTCGATGATTCCGTAAAAGAGAACATAAAAATGCCGTCCGGAGAGATCCGGGCGGCGTTTTCGTTTATTCGGAAAGCTGCTGAAGCCGTTTTCGGTCCTTGAGCTCGATGGCGCCCCGCGTGAGGGCCACCATGCCCTCCTCCTGAAAATAGCGGAGCATCCTCGTCACCACTTCGCGGGCCGTCCCCATATGGGCGGCGATCCGGTCGTGGGTGATCCGGAGCGTGTCGCTGCCGTCGAGCGTGCTCTCCTCCAGAAGAAAAGAGGCAAGCCTTTTGTCGAAACTTTTCCACATGATCTGCTCGACCAGCCACATGACCTCCGAAAAACGCGAGGCCATGACCTGATTCGTATAATTCGCCACGACGGCTGAGGTGTCCATCAGCTTTTTGTAGACGTCCGTCGGGATGACCCAGAGCTCCGAATCCTTTTCGGCCTCGATCGTGACGTCGAACTGAATGCTCTGCATCATGCAGGAGGCGGAAAACAGGCAGAGATCCCGCTCAAACAGACGGTAGATCGTGATTTCCTTGCCCTCGTCGGAGAGGATGAACGCCCGCAGCTGGCCGGAGCGGATCAGAAAAACCCCGACACAGTCCGACGAACCGTTGTGCAACATCGTACCCTTGGGCGCGGCGCGCTCTACGGCGGACTGCTCCAGTATCACCTTCTCGGCGCCTGTCAATTTTCCCCAAATCGGAAAATAGTGCTCCAGTTCCATGCCGTCCCTCCTTTTCTATAATAAAAATATTATACTTCATTTTTTTTATTCGTCAAATTTTGTTATTGACATATGCCGATTATTGCGTATAATGAAAGTATAAATGGCATATGCCGATAACAAAGGAGGGAGACAAAGATGCCAAGACCTTGCAAGAGGCGGCGGATCTGCGCGATGCCGGGATGCGGGCGTTTCGGCCCGAAAGATCGTGCCGGCGCGGAGCATCCGGTCGTTACGATGACGTTGGACGAATACGAGAGCATTCGGCTGATCGATCTGTTGGGAATGACACAGGAACAGTGTGCGGAGCAGATGAATGTGGCGCGCACGACGGCGCAAGCTATTTACAACAGCGCCCGGGTCAAGCTGGCGGAATGCCTTGTCAATCAAAAGGAACTGAAAATCGAAGGCGGAGACTATGTTCTCTGCGATGGAAAAACGGAAGACTGCGGCTGCGGACACGGATGCTGCCGCCGTCGGGAAGAAACAAACAGGGAGGAAAATCAAAAATGAGAATTGCGGTAACTTACGAAAACGGAGAGATTTTTCAGCATTTTGGACATACGGAGCGGTTTAAGGTCTATGACGTAGAGGACGGCAAAGTGGCGCTTGCTACGGTCGTCAATACCGACGGCAGCGGACATGGCGCTTTGGCGGATATTCTGAAGAAGATCCATGTGGATACGCTGATCTGCGGCGGAATCGGCGGCGGCGCGCGCAGGGCTCTGGAGGAATCCGGGATTGCGCTCTACGGCGGCGTGTCCGGCGATGCGGATCAGGCCGTGGAGGCGCTTTTGGGCGGAAGCCTCTGTTTTGATCCGGACGTCAAATGCAACCACCATGGCGACCATCACGACGGCGAATGCGGCGAGCACGGCTGCGGCGAGCATCACGGCGGCGAATGCGGTGAGCATCACGGTGACGGCGAGCATGGATGCGGGAATCATAGCTGCTGAAGCAGGAACGGCTCTCTCTTATGTGGGCTCGTCACGGAGCGCGAAGTCCCTAAAATATCATATAAGAAAAATCGGATCCCCCGGTGCGGCGAATGCCGTCCGGGGGATTTTCATGATGCCGAGAAATTTTTACGGACAAAGCCGCGACATTTTGGGGAAAAACGCCCATCTTTTATGGTGAGAGGCCGAAAATCGCAAAATTGCCCTTGTCAGGAACCGGACTGATTTTTAAGCAGGGTGCTGATGAGTTCCGCGCGGCTTCCGACATCGTATTTGGAAAAGATGTTGCCCACATGGGTTTTGACCGTGCTCTCGCTGATAAAAAGGTCCTGCGCGATCTCACGGTTGGATTTTCCGGAGAGAATGAGCGCCAGTACCTCTTCCTCCCGCCCGGTCAACGGATCGAGGGCCTTTGCATGACGGAGAACGGTGGTCTGCTGCTGTGGGCTCATGCGATCGTAGACAGCGAGGTAAACGTGGCTTTTGAGCAGCATGGCGAGCTGCCGATTGAGCGGGGGCAGGAGGGAGAGCGTGATACAGACGACCACCAGCGCGATCACCGTCACTTCCGCGCCCGGAAGCTCGATGGAGGTCACGCCGAGTCCGATCAGACCGCCGCAGAGCACGCCGAATACGTTGGCGGAAAGCCCGATTCCAAATACGCCGACGGGATTGTCGGTATAGTCCAGCATCTCCCCGATGACGCTCCACCAGAAGAGGTCAAAGATGCCGCAGGCGCCGAGCATCAGCGTATCCACCGCGAGGTAGTCGCCCTCGCCGCGCCCGAGCAGCATGAAGCAGACAAATGCGCCGATGATCATCGCCATGCCGACATAAAGAAGACGGGAGCGCTTCGCCTTTGCGGGCAGGTTCCGCACGATCACCAGCGCGACGATATACGGTACGGCCCAATACCAAGTGACAAGCCCCGTCAGATGAGCAAAGGCCGGGTTGATGACCTGATACATCAGGCCGGAGTCGATGGTGATGATGGAGACAAAGAGAAACAGAACGCCGAGCGGGGTTTTAATGTTGCCGGGCAGCCTGTTTTCCGGCTCATCGCTCCATTTTCCCTTTTCCGGGACGGGCAGCATGGAGATGAAGATCATTCCGACCGGGATGCACAGCGTGATACAGAGAAGTCCCGCGGCGGGGGAGATGTTTCCGGCGACCAGATCGATGACGATCATCAACAGGTTTGAAAAGATCATCGCATCCGCACAGGATTTGATGCGCTCGTTTTTCGGCGTAAAAGTTTTGAGGTAGTAGCCCCACGACGCCAGAGCATAGCCGCTTGCGAAGCCGCCGACGACGAGGCCGGAGAACCACAGCACCGTCGGAGGGAAAAAGAAGGGCAGCGTAACGAGCAGGGAGACGCCCATGCCGACAAGCAGGGTATACTTGGCCGCTTTTGGAGATTTTACGAAAAAGCCGGCGGAAAACAGCCCTACGAACTGGGCGGCAATCGCAGCCATGATGTATCCGGAGGCCTCAACCTGTCGAGTCTCCAACAGGCCGTAAAGGACCTGCCCTTCAAACAGGAAGGCCATCAGATAAGAAAAAAGAAAGGCGAATCCGGCGACCGAAAGAACTCGATTGCTGATTCTTCTGCCCGTTTCCATTCCGCCGCCTCCTGTTCTCCGAAAATTCTGCCGTGCCGGAACAATCCGCCCGCCTCAATACCCGACAGACGGTTCTCTGCGGAAGATTGCGCTGGAAAGGGATTGCCGTCTTCCGCATCCGTCCGAAAAAGAAGGATCCTGAGAAGTAGCTGTCAAGCTCGGGGGACCTTCGCCCGGCATTCGTTTCTCCACCCCGGAATCCTTTTCCCGCGCACCGATTCCGGGGAGATTTTGCCCCGTTTCCATGTGTGCATGTTCCAAATTTTCCTGAAATTATGATACCATAATCGGGACAAAACGACAATCCTGTTTGTTGATTTTTGCCGGAATATGTCTTTTGGGAATGCCGGCCCGGGCCGATGAAACACGTCTTTCGGCCACATGCCCAAGAAAAATTATGGGGGATTTTCGGCTTGCCGGAGCTCTTTTTAAACCGAAAGGAAGCCAAAAGTGTAATGTTTTCAATATACGGTACCCCTGTGGGATTTTTTAAGGGAGCCCGCCGTTTAATTGTCTGTCTGTGCCGAGGCCGGAAGGATGCCCCTGTTTTTTATCGGTTTTGCGGCCGATAAAACTTTTTCCATGAGGAACGGTTGCTGTCTGTCCAATCCGGAATGGGAAAAGCGATCGGACTTTTTGCCGCATAAAAAACGCCCCATCTTTTTGATGGAGCGTTTTTTTTCTGTTTGTTCCGTTCGGACTTTGTATCCGGGAAAACTCTTTCCGGCTTATGCCTGCGGTTTGTGCTTGACGCGCAGGGCGGCGGCGGCACGGGCAAGGTTTGCCTGCGCCAGCTTGTACTCCTGAATGCTCTGTTTTTGCCGAAGCTGTTCGAGCGCCTCGTCCATTTCCCGCTGCGCGCGCACAGCACTGACCTCCTCCGGCTTTTCGGCGCTGTCCACGAGGACCAGCACTTCGCTGCCCGTGACCTTGATGATCCCGTTTCCGACGGCCACGATGTTGTCCGGCTCGTCGGGTAGGCGGTATCGCAGTTCGCCCGCGACGATGGCCGCGATGAGTTTGG
>DAOSWK010000072.1:0-9238 GCA_035593545.1 Oscillospiraceae bacterium
AGATCCGCAGGCCGTTATAAAAAGCGAGCGTGAGTTCCGCGCCGACTTTCCGCAGGGAGGCAAGCTCCGGCGTAAACGACGCGCAGGAAAAGATCACGGCGCACTGATCCGAGCTGTCGTCCTCCACAATTTGAATGACTTTCAGCGTCACGGAAGAATCGGAAGTCCCGTCGAATGCCGCCTGAACCTCTTTTCCAACATAGAAACCGTCCGCATCGGCGGCATCCATTGTGACGGCATAATCCCATTCATAGCTGTCGGCGATCTTTCCGACCGCGCTTCCCACGTAGGTCGCGCTGCCGGCAATCAGATCCTCAATCCCGGAGACGCTCATCTCCAAAAGGCTTTCCCGGTTCACCTTTTCCTCATATCCGTCCACTGTGGAGATAAAATAGCCCGTCATCGGAGACAGAACGCTCTCTCCGACATCCGCCTGAATCTTTGTGTTCAGCTCATCGTATTCCGATTTCAGCAGCTCGATCCGGTCGCTGAAATCCGCCACTTCCCCGGTCAGAATCTGTTTTTTATTGATGAGCGTCAGCAGATCGTCCCGGCAGCCGGAGAAGCCGTCGAGGAGCTGCTGCGAGGCCGCAGCGGAATAGGAGATGAGCGCCGTGCCGAGCTGCTGGTTGAGCAGGTCGGAGACGCCATACACCTGAGAGCCGGCGGAATCGGCCTCCTCAAGCCGGTCGATTTCCTTTTCGAGCACGGCGGCGCGCTCCATGCGGTTGACCGTATCGGCGGAGGAATGCGTATAGGCGATGCTGGTATTTTTGAGCACCCTTGCACCATCCTCATACACATAGCTGACGCTTCCGGCATACTCGCTCTCGATCGGCGTCTCCGTGCGCACGGCGATGCCCTGCACCCGGAGCGTGTTGTTGACGCTGTATGAGACGGCGATCTCCGTCTCATACGGATGATAGAAAAACTTCCACGCCTGATACCCGGCGTAGGCGATCAGAAAGAGGGACATGATAATGACGAGAATTTTACCGACCGCTGTTTTCATGCTTTTTCCCCGAATCCTTTCTTCCGAAGATCGTCAAAGACCGCCTCCCGGAGCGAGGCCGCGTCCGGATAAGCGTCGACGGAATACCACTGAATTTCATCATTCCGGCGGAACCATGTAAGCTGGCGTTTGGCGTAGCGGCGCGTCTCCTGCTTCAGGATCTCCAAGGCCTCCGCGAGCGTCTGTTCCCCTCTGAGATACGGAAACAGCTCCTTGTATCCGATGGCTTGCATCACCGTGCCCGAGCCGCCCCGTTCCAGCAGGAGCTTTGCTTCGTCGAGGAGACCGCTTTTGAGCATCTCCTCCGTGCGCCGGTTGATATGCGCGTAGAGCGTCTCCCGGTCTGAAAAACAGAGCCCGATCCATGCCGTCTCGTAGGGCGCCGGATGTTCCTTTGAGCGGCGCTGGTGCTCGGACATCGGGATTCCGGTCAACTCGCAGACCTCGATCGCCCGGATCACGCGCCCGGCGTTGTTGGGATGCAGCTTCGCGGCGAGCTCCGGGTCCAGTTCCCGGAGCTTCTCATGCAGCGCCTCCGGGCCATGTTCTTCCAGATATTTTTTTAGCTCCTCCCGGAGCGCCGGATCGCTTTTGATCTCGGAAAATTCGATGTTTCCGAGCAGCGAATCCATATAGAGCCCCGTCCCGCCGCAGACGACCGGCACCTTTCCGCGCGCATGGATCTCCGCGACGGCCTTTTTTGCGTTTGAGACATAATCCGCGACGGAATAGTCGTCCTGCAGCCCGGCGAATCCGACCAGATGGTGCGGAATGCCCTGCATCTCCTCCTCCGTCGGACGCGCGGTGCCGACCGAGAGATCCTTATAAATCTGCATCGAGTCGCAGGAGACAATCTCTCCGCCGAACTCCTTGGCAATCTCCACGGCGAGCGCCGTCTTTCCGGAGGCCGTCGGGCCGGCGACCGCGACGACCGGTATCTTCTTCACAGAGGCTCCCTCCGTTCCTGCCGGAAACATCCGCCCGCTTGATGGAACGGACGTGTGTGTTTCTCCGGGTGTTTTCCGTCATTGCTGGCGGCCGAACATCCGCTCCAGCTTGTTTTTCGAGATGCTGACGGTGATCGGGCGGCCGTGCGGACAGTATTTGATCTCCTGTTCGTTGAGCAGCGTGTTGACGATCTCCTCGAAGTCGCTCTCAAAGATCTTGTCGTTCGCCTTGATCGCCGCGCGGCAGGAGATATTCGCATAGAGGTGATCGAGCTTTTCGGGCGTCAGGTCGTGTTTGCAGGCGGCGAGCGAATCCGCGATCTCCGCGATCACCGATTCGGCCTCCTTCGGCTTCACCCAGAACGGCAGCGTCCGGACGATGACCGCTCCCCTGCCGAAATCCTCGAGCGTAAAGCCGAAGCGCCGCATGACGTCGGCATGTTCCAGCGCGGCGTCCTTCTCCTCGTCGGAGAGAGAAATATTTATGGGCTCCAGCAGGCACTGGCAGTCGAAGACGCCGTCCTGTCGCTTTTTGAGTCGCTCGTAGAGGATGCGTTCATGGGCGGCGTGCTTGTCCACAAAAATGAGCTCGCACTCCGATTCCAGAACGATATAGGTGCCGAACACCTCGCCCAGAATCCGGAGCCTGCCCATCGGGAAATCCTCCGGTCCGATGCTGTGCGGAACCTCCGGAATGGGAGCGCCGCTCTTTTTCATGGCATCAAGCCCCTCGGCGCATTCTTTCGGGATCTCCCTGCCCTCGCTGGCCGCCTTTTCCGCCTCCTGACGGACCTTGTACTGCGCCGTATGGGTGACGTCGGTATCGAGACGATACGGCGTGATGCCGTCTTTATTATTAAACTCCGCGGCGGAAAAATCCACCGCGTGAAATTTTACGTTCTGATTGGAGAAGGAAGCGGGCACGGGTTTCATCAGCTCGTCGAGATATTTTCCGATGGTCTCCCGGTCCTCTTCGTTCTGAACGCGCGAGAGATACTGGTTCTTCCGCCGCTCGGCATCCTCCGCCAGCGCGGAATGATCCCCTGTGCCAAGCGCGGATTTGACGCCGTAATAGACGAGATCGAAGACCGACTTTTCGTTCTGAAAGCGGACTTCCGTCTTTGCCGGATGGACGTTGACGTCGACGGCCTCCGGAGGAATCATCAGGTTGAGAACGCAGCCCGGATATTTCCCGACCATCGAGGAACCCTTAAAGGCCTCCTCTACGGCGGCCATCGCGGTCCGCGTTTTGACAAAGCGGCGGTTCACAAAAAAGATCTGGTAAGCGCGGCTGGTCCGGCAGCCCGAAGGTTTTGTCACATAACCGGAGACATGAAGATAGCCGGCCTGCTCCGGGGAATACTCCACCGGTACGCATGCGGAGGCGAATTCCCGGCCGAAAACCGCGGAGAGAACCGCCTTCAGATCGCCGTTCCCGGGCGTCAGGAGCTTCGTTTCGCCCTCCCGGATGAAGCGGAATTTCACCTCCGGATAGGAGAGCGCGAGCCGATCCATGACCTGCGAAACGGCGGTGCCCTCCGCGACATCCTTCTTTAGAAATTTTTGACGCGCCGGGGTGTTGTAAAACAGATCGCGCACGAGGACGGTCGTCCCCTCCGGGCAGCCGGCCTCCGAGACCTCGCCGATCTCCGAGCCGGAGGCATGACAGACCGAGCCGACGGCGCTGTCTTTGGTGCGTGTCAGAATTTCCGTATGGGAAACGGCCGCGATGGAGGCCAGAGCCTCGCCGCGGAAACCGAACGTCAGGATGTGTTCGAGATCATCCTCCGTGGAGATTTTGCTCGTGGCATGGCGCAGAAACGCCTTCGGAAGGTTCTCCGCGTCCATGCCGCAGCCGTTGTCCGTCACGCGGATCAGCGAGACGCCGCCGTTTTGAATTTCAACGGTGACGCTGTCCGCGCCGGCGTCGACGGAATTTTCCACCAGTTCCTTGACGACGGAAGCCGGCCGATCCACCACTTCGCCCGCGGCGATCAGCTCTGCGAGATGTTTTTCGAGTACAACAATTTTCTTTTCCATGGTCCTCCGATTTATGAAGTCACGGTCTTTTTAAGCTCATACAGAAGGTTCAGCGCCTCGATCGGGGTCAGCGTCTCGACATCGGTCTTTTTGAGAACGCGCTCGGCCTCGGATTCTGCGGAGGCGAACAGGTTCGTCTGGCCTGAGAGGTCGTCGCTCTGCTGCATACGGGCGATCTTTTCGACCTCCCTGCCCTCTTCGAGCGCCGAAAGGATCTCTCTGGCGCGCTTCACGACGCTGTTCGGGATTCCGGCGAGCTTCGCCACATCGATGCCGTAACTGTCGTCGGCGCCGCCCGACACGATGCGCCGCAGGAAGGTGATGTCGTCGCCGCGCTTTTTGACCGCCACATTATAATTGCGGATGTTCGGATAGGCGTTTTCCAGATCCGTCAGCTCGTGATAATGGGTCGCAAAGAGCGTCTTGGCACCGAGCTTCTTGCGGTCGGCGATATGCTCAAGTACGGCGTGCGCGATGCTCATGCCGTCGAAGGTGCTCGTACCGCGGCCGATTTCGTCGAGAATCAAAAGGCTTCGCGCGTCCGCATTCTTGAGGATGTCTGCAACTTCGCTCATCTCGACCATGAAAGTCGACTGGCCTGCCGCAAGGTCGTCCGAGGCGCCGACTCTCGTGTAGACGCCGCTGACGATGCCGATGTGCGCGAATTTCGCCGGGACAAAGCAACCGATCTGCGCCATAATCACGATCAGCGCGGTCTGACGCATGTAGGTGGATTTTCCGGCCATATTCGGCCCGGTGATGACGGCGATCTGATTCTCGCGGTTGTCGAGCAGCACGCCGTTCGGAACAAAGGGCGTGCCGTGAAGGACCTGTTCCACCACCGGATGGCGGCCCTCTTTAATATCGATGACGTCGCTGAGATCAACCTCCGGCCGGCAGTAGTTGTTTGCCTCCGACACTTTGGCAAACGAGCAGAGCACGTCGAGCGAGGCGACCGCGTCGGCGGTGCGCTGCACCCGCTTGACCTCGGCGGCGATCTTGGTGCGGACTTCGTCGAAAAGCCGGGCTTCCAGAACGAGAATTTTATCATGCGCGCCGAGGACCTTATCCTCCAGCTCCTTGAGTTCCTGCGTGACGAAGCGCTCGCCGGTCGAGATCGTCTGCCGGCGGATATATTCCTCCGGCACCATGTTTTTATAGCTGTTGGAGACCTCTATGTAATAGCCGAACACGCGGTTGTAGCCGATTTTGAGCTTCGGGATGCCGGTGCGCTCCCGTTCGGCCGCCTCGATGGCGGTGATGTGGGATTTCGTATGCTCCACGAGATCGCGCAGGTCGTCCAGCTCGGCATGATAGCCCTCCCGAATGACGCCGCCGTCTTTGAGCGTGACCGGAGGCTCGTCCGCAATCGCCGTAGACGTCAGATCCGCAAGATCCTGAAGCTCGTCCATTTCGCTCCAAAGCTCGTCGATAAGCGGCGCATGGACCCCGGAAAGCAGGTTTCTGAGCCTCGGCAGGCGGCGGATGCTCGCTTCCAGCGTTTTATATTCGCGCGGATTCGCGTTGCCGAAAACGACGCGCGTGATCATGCGCTCCATGTCATAGATGCCGGAGAGCTCTGCGCTCAGGTCGTCGAGCAACATCGGGGCCTTTATCAGCGCATCGACCGCCGAAAGGCGTTTGTCGATCCTGACCGGGTCGAGGAGCGGCCGGTCGAGGCAGGAACGGAGCAATCTTCTGCCCATCGCGGTGTCGGTTTTATCCAGTACCCAGAGGAGCGTGCCGCGCTTTTCCCTGCCGCGGATCGTCTCCGTGAGCTCCAGATTCCGCCGCGCGGTGAGATCGAGCGTCATATAGGCGTTGTTGGTATAGAATTTCACGGAGGAAACGCGCTGGACGCCGTTTTTCTGCGTCTCATAGAGATAGTTGAGCAGCGCGCCGACCGCGTTTTCGCAAAGTTTGCTTTTGAAACCAAGTTCCGCCGGAGAAACGCAGCCGAAATGGTCGTTAATGGTCTTTTCGATGGAAACGGACTCGTATTCCTCCGGATCCATCTGGCCGCCGAGACAGGTGAGCTTTTCTTTCAGAAATTCGCCGACCGCTTTGTGATCGAGGAATTCGTCGTTAAACAGAATTTCGCTCGGCGAATACCGGCCGATCTCCTCGATGAGCCTTGCGTCGAGGTCCGGCTCTTCCTCCGTTCCAGTACAGAGCAGCTCTCCGGTCGTGATGTCGCAGAAGCAGATACCGAAGGCCTTTCCTTGCACAAAGACACTGCAAATATAGTTGTTGGCGGATTCGTCGAGCATACTGTTCTCGACGACGGTGCCGGGCGTGATCACGCGGATGATGTCGCGCTTTACAAGACCCTTCGCCAGCGCGGGGTCCTCCATCTGTTCGCAGATGGCGACCTTGTAGCCCTTCTTGATAAGGCGGGCGACGTAGGCCTCGTAGCTGTGGTACGGAATGCCGCACATCGGGGCGCGCTCCTCCTGACCGCACTCCTTGCCGGTCAGGGTCAGCTCCAGTTCCTTGGAGGCAAGGATCGCGTCGTCGTAGAACATCTCGTAAAAATCGCCGACCCGATAAAAGAGGATGTGATCTTTGTGCATATTCTTGATTTCAAAATATTGTTTCATCAGCGGCGAAAGCTCTGCCAAACGCGATACCCCCAGCCCATAAATATACATGATAAATTTAACATAAAAAGAGGCTTTTTTCAAGGCCGGAGCCGGAATCCTTTTATAAAAATGAAAAACCGGGGGTTGAGAATCCGGAACCTTTTTTAAGAACGGAGAAACCTGAAATCGGAAAAATGCGACATCTCTCCCAAAACAATCTTTCCGGAAAAGAAATCTGCCGGCGCACGGGCAGACGTCGTCCATCTTTCGCCCGCAGGAAATCCGAAAGCGTCGCCCGTCCGCAGCAGAAAAACGGGGATTTTTGTTCCGGCCGAGACCATTTGCTTTTCCGGAATCCGCAGCCGCACACATCCCGAAAAAGCCGGAAACGACGGATCATCCCAATAAAAAAGCCCGGAACGTGTCCGGGCGAAAAATCGCTTATTCGAGATATTTTTTCAGGGGATTGTAGAACGCGGTGACGACCGCGGAGGTGATCAAGAATTCCGGCAGCATGTAGGAACCGTTGTAATAAAGCGAATAGATCGCCGGGAGCATACCGAACTCGTTCGGCCAGAGCGCATCCCAGATCATCCACCCGGTGACAAAATGGCACAGGAAGCGCAGGAAAAACGTAAGCCCGATGCCGGCAACCAGCGCGAGCCTCGGATCTTTGATTCTGTTCCGGAAGATGCCCGAAAACCCAAGCACGCCGTAGGCGACGAGATAATCCAGCAGGATGATGCCGACCGCCATCCAAATCGACGTCGCATACTGGATGTTGTCGATGCCGAGCAGCATCTGAATAGCGGCATATACCGTCGATGCCATCAGTCCCCTATTGACGCCCCAGCGGTAGGAGATCAGAACCATCGGCAGCATGCTGCAAAAGGTCACGCCGCCGCCGAACGCCCAGAATCCTCCGAATTTTAGCATGCTCAATACGGTTCCGAGCGCAATCATCAGCGCGCTCTCCGTTAAGTAGCGGGTCTCCGTTTTTCCGATTTTTTTCATGTCTTTTCCTCCGTTCGTGTCCGCTTTCCGAACGTGGGCTTTCCATAAGATTGCCCGCCGAAAGCGCTTCCCTGTTTTTCAAATGACAGGGGATGAGACGTTTCGCTCGAAAACCTGTTTTCATCCGCGGCATGCCCGTATTTCCCGCTCCGAACGGTCGTCTCCGGCCGGCAAAAAAGCGAAAAGAAAAATGCCGCGGCAAGAATGCCGCGGCAAAGTCGGAATCGCAAAACGATCCGGGATCATCCCATGATCTCATATCCAACTCCCTACGCAGGCATTGTCCTGATCAGGTCAAAGGGTCCGGCAAACGCCGTCTCAGCCGAAAGGCTCCCCTGTTTTTGATTGAATTTTGCTTAGTATAACAGATCTCTCAGTCTTTTGCAAGCTCTTTTACGGAGGTCACCAAACCGGAGAGAGACTGAATCTCGCTCGGGACGATGATCTTCGTGGCTTGGCCGTCGGCGGCTTTCTGGAAAGCTTCGTAGCTCTTCAGCTTGAGCACGGCATCGGTCGGAGCGGCCTCATTGAGCATCCGGATAGAATCGGCCAGCGCTTTCTGCACGAGCATGATGGCTTCCGCTTCACCCTGAGCCTCACAGATTTTTGCTTCCTTGGTCGCTTCCGCGCGAAGAATCGCGGATTCCTTTTCGCCCTCCGCCACCAGAATCTGGCTCTTCTTTTCGCCCTCCGCACGGAGCATGGTCTCGCGGCGCTCACGTTCCGCCTTCATCTGTTTTTCCATCGCGTCCTGAATCTCGCGCGGCGGCAGAATGTTTTTGAGCTCAACACGGTTGACTTTGATTCCCCATTTATCCGTAGCGGTATCGAGAGTCGCGGTGATCTTTACGTTGATGACGTCGCGGCTCGTGAGCGTATTGTCGAGCTCCATCTCGCCGATGATGTTACGCAGCGTGGTGGCGCAGAGATTCTCGATGGCGGAAAGCGGGCGCTCGACGCCGTAGGTAAAGAGCTTCGCGTCGGTGACCTGATAAAAGACGACCGTATCGATCTGCATCGTGACGTTATCCTTCGTGATCACCGGCTGGGGTTTAAAATCGACCACTTGCTCCTTGATCGAGACGCGCTTTGAAATGCGGTCAAAAAACGGGATCTTAAAGTGCAGACCGGTCTCCCAAGTCGCATAATAAGCGCCGAGGCGCTCGATGACATAGACCGTCGCCTGAGGAACAATCTTGATGTTGACGGTAATCGTCAGAAGAAACAGAAATAAAATGACAAGCCCGATAAAAAGCCCCGCATAATCTCCCATACCATATCCTCCTTTATTCCTTTACATGTTTCGTCACATATAGCGTGGCGCCTTCAATCTTTTCTACCGTCACAACGTCGCCCTCTTCGGCCTCGGAACCGTCGACGGTTCTTGCGCTCCATGTCAGGCCGGAAATATAGACTTTTCCGGTTCCCTGTAAGTTGTCGATTTTAGATGAGACTACGCCGTCGGCACCGATCAGTCTGTCCGTATTCGTGGGCTGTTTCTTCGTCTTAACGACATCCTTAAAAAAGGTCCTCGTAAATGCGAGGCAGACCGCAGACACGACCAGAAAGACCAAAATCTGAACCCAGACCGGCGCGCCGAAGTATGCCGGTATCATGGCAGCCAGAGCACCGATTGCGAACCA
>DAOSWK010000073.1:0-1690 GCA_035593545.1 Oscillospiraceae bacterium
CTTGACCGCTTCGAGCGGATTCTCAGAAAGGCAGATCGCCGCGCCGGTGGTCTTTGCGATCTCCCGGCAGGTCTCCACGAGCGCCGGATCGGGGAAATACGCCGCCGGCGCGCAAGCCGTGAAATCGAGCCCCATCTTCGCGCAGCCGACCATCAGGGAATTGCCCATATTGTAGCGGCTGTCACCCATATAGACCAGTTTGATCCCTTTCAGGCGTCCGAAATGCTCCCGGATCGTGAGAAGATCGGCCAGCACCTGCGTCGGGTGGAACTCGTTCGTCAGCCCGTTCCAGACCGGAACGCCCGCATAGGCTGCGAGCTCCTCCACGACCGCCTGACCGTATCCGCGGTATTCGATCCCCTCGTACATCCGGCCAAGCACCCTTGCCGTATCGGCGATGCTCTCCTTGCGGCCGATCTGCGAGCCGGTCGGGTCGAGATAAGTGACATTCATTCCAAGATCATAGGCCGCCACCTCGAAGCTGCAACGGGTACGGGTGCTCGTCTTTTCAAAGATCAGGGCGACATTTTTGCCCTGACAGACGTTATGCGGGGCGCCCGCCTTCTTTTTTACCTTAAAGTCGGCCGCCAGATCGAGCAGGCCGCCGATCTCCTCGGGCGTAAAATCCAATAGTTTCAGAAAACTTCTGCCTTTTAGATTCATACTGATCTCTCCTCTCCAGTTAACGCGCAGGCGCGTTTAAGCACCGTTTGTTTTCAGCGCGCTTCCCGCCGATAAAATAAATTTATTCCGTATGGGCCGCGTCCGGACGCCCGTGATCATCCGCCAAACGCGGATCTTTCCAGCAATGTCACTCCGCGCAGGCGCATTTGAGCACACCCAACGCTTTTTCCAGAAGTTCCGCCGGGATATTTAACGGCGGCAGCAGCCGGACCTTGTTTTTTGCCTTCAAAACCAAAACGCCGTTTTCCCGGCAGGCTGCGACCACGTCGGAAGCGTCTTTTTCCGTCTCGATACCGATCATCAGGCCGAGGCCGCTGGCGCTTTTCACGCCCTCGGCGCCCTCCAGTTCGCGGAAGATATACGCCGACTTTTCACGGACCTCTTTGAGAAGCGCGTCGTCGATCCGGGAAAGGATGTTGGCCGCCCCGGCACAGACGACGGGATTTCCGCCGAACGTGGAGCCGTGGGAGCCGGGAGTGAACACGTCCTTCACCTTTTCGCCGAGCAGCGTGGCTCCGAGCGGAAGCCCGCCCGCAAGGCCTTTCGCGGTGGAGACGATATCCGGCATGATGCCGTAATTCATGTAGCCGTATAGCATGCCGCTGCGCCCGTTGCCGATCTGCACCTCGTCGGCGAGGAGGAGAATGTCCTCCCGCTTCGCAATGTCGGCGAGGCCCCGGATAAATTCTCCGGAGAGAGGCACGACGCCGCCTTCGCCCTGAACCGCTTCAAACAGGATCGCGGCGATTTTATTCTCTTTTATCAGCTTCTCCACGCTGCCGAGATCGTCGGGATCGGCATAGACAAAGCCCTCGGTCAGCGGCAGAAAATCTTTATGGAAGGAATCCTGCCCCGTCGCGGCGAGCGTCGTGATCGTCCTGCCGTGGAAGCTGTTTTTGAGCGTGATAACGGTATAGTAATCCGCCCCTTTTTTCTCCGCCGCGTACTTTCTCGCCGCCTTGATCGCGCACTCGTTGGCCTCGGCCCCGGAGTTGGAGAAAAACAC
>DAOSWK010000073.1:1790-9193 GCA_035593545.1 Oscillospiraceae bacterium
TCGCCGCCTTGATCGCGCACTCGTTGGCCTCGGCCCCGGAGTTGGAGAAAAACACCTTTTTCATGCCGGTGCGCTCGCAGAGCATCTTCGCAAGCTCCGCGCAGGGCCCGGAATAATACAGGTTCGATGTATGCGAAACCTTGCGGAGCTGCCCGGTCACGGCGGAAATCCATGCCTCATCCGCCGCGCCGAACGTGTTGACCGCGATGCCCGCGCCGAGATCGATATATTCTCTTCCCGCCTCGTCATAAAGCAGCGAGCCCTTCCCCGATACGATCTCCACCGGGAAGCGGTTGTACGTATTCGCGATATAGGCGGCGTCCATTTCTTTGATGCTCATGCCTCTCCTCCCACAATCATCGTGCCCGCGCCCTCATCGGTCAGGAGCTCCAAAAGGATGGCGTGCGGCACGCGCCCATCCATGATGATGACCTTGTCGACCCCGCGCCGGATCGCGTCGATGCAGCATTCCACCTTCGGGATCATGCCGCCGGAGATGACGCCGCTCCCAAACAGCATCTCGGCCTCCCGCATGCCGATGCAGGGAATCAGGGAGGAGGGATCGTCCCTGTCTTTTAAAATTCCGGCGATGTCCGTCATGTTGATCAAGCGCTCCGCTTTCAGCGCGCCCGCGATATGGGCCGCCGCCGTATCCGCGTTGATGTTGTAAACGTTTCCTTCCGTGTCGCAGCCGAGCGTGGAGACGACGGGAATATAGTTTTTCTCCAGAAGATCCGTGATCGGCTTCACGTTGACGCCCGTGATTTTGCCGACGAAACCGAGCCTTTCGTCCCTTTGTTCCGCCTCGATCATGTGTCCGTCGAGGCCGCAGATACCCATGGCCCTTCCGCCGTTGATCTCAAGTAAATTCACGAGACTCTTGTTGATCTTGCCGGCAAGCACCATCTGAACGACCTCGGCCGTCTCGCTGTCGGTGACTCTGAGGCCATCCACAAAGGTCGATTCCTTGCCGATCTTTTTGAGCATCTCCGTGATCTCCGGGCCGCCGCCGTGTACCAAAACGACCCGGACGCCGATCAGCGACAGGAGCACAATATCCTCCATCACCTGATGCTTGAGCTGCTCGTTGATCATGGCGTTCCCACCGTACTTGACGACAATGATTTTTCCGTAATATTTTTTAATGTACGGAAGCGCCTGCGTCAGCACCTCCGCCCGCTGTGTGTTCGTAATCATTCCGCACATGCTCCCGTCTCCCATCCGAAATCAGGTTCTGTAATCCCCGTTGATCCTGACATATTCATACGTCAGGTCGCAGCCCCATGCCGTCGCGGAGGCATCCCCGTCGTCGAATTCCAGCAGGATCTCGATCTCTTTTTCGAGCAAAATCTCCTTGGCCTTTTCCTCGGAAAACGGCACGCCCGCCCCGTTTTTGCAGAGAAGAACCGTTCCTTTCGGCGAACGGAAGCTCACGTTTACCTTGCCGACATCCACGTCGGCGCCACTGTATCCGATCGCGCAGAGCACCCTGCCCCAGTTCGCGTCCGCGCCGAACATCGCCGTCTTGACGAGGGAGGAACAGATGACCGCCTTCGCCGCCTTCTTTGCCGAATCGACATCCTTCGCGCCCGAGACGCGGCACTCCAGCAGTTTCGAGACGCCCTCTCCGTCCCCGGCGAGCATTTTGCACAGAGAGACCGTAACGGTGTTTAGAGCTTTCATAAAAATGGAGAAATCCTCGCCATCTTCATCGATGATCTTGTTCCCGGCCATACCGTTGGCAAGCAGCACGACCATATCGTTCGTGGAGGTGTCGCCGTCGATGCTGACCATGTTGAACGTGTTCTGCACGTCTCCGCTCACCGCCTTTTGAAGCATGGGGGTGGTGACGGCGCAGTCGGTGGTGAGAAAGACCAGCATCGTCGCCATATTCGGGTGGATCATGCCGGAGCCTTTGGCGATCCCGCCGAGCCGGCACTCCTTTCCGCCGACGATAAAGCGCACGGCCGCTTCCTTTTTTATGGTGTCGGTCGTCAGAATGCCCTCCGCCGCGAAATCGCCGTGATCCCCGAGGCCGCGGACCAGCTCCGGAATGCCTGCCTTGAAGGGCTCCATGCTCATCGGAAGGCCGATAACTCCGGTGGAGGCGACGACCACCTCATCCGCCGCGATGCCGAGTTCTTTTGCGAGCAGCGCAGAGGTCTCCTCCGCCAGTTCTTCGCCGCCGGCGTTGCAGGTGTTGGCGTTTCCGCTGTTGCAGATGACCGCCCGCGCCGTGCCGCTTTTTGCGAGATGTCTTTTCGTCACCGCGAGCGGCGCGCCTTTAACGAGGTTCGTCGTATAGACCGCCGCCGCGTTCGCCGGAACCTCGCTGTATATCAGGGCAAGATCCTTTTTGCTCTTATTCTTCCGGATTCCGCAGTGCACGCCGTTCGCGGCAAATCCCTTTGCGGCACAGACGCCGCCTTCGATGATCTCCATGTCCATCCACTCCTCATTCATTGTTACAGGACCAGTCCGGTCTTTTTATCCGCTCCGAGGAGCAGATTCATACATTCCACGGCGGCACCGGACGCGCCTTTTCCGAGGTTGTCGAACCTCGAAACGAGCAAAATCCGCTCGTCGTTCCCGAAGACGGAAACCTCCAGCAAATCCCGCCCGCTGAGCGCATTTGCCGAGAGAAAGCCGTCCTCATCCGGCTCTTCGGCATACCGCACGACCGGCCCGGCGTACTTCTTCCGGTACACGTCCCGGATCTCCTCCGCGCCGCCGTATTTCAGATATTCCTTGAAAAGCGGCACCGTCGTCTCCATGCCGCTGTAAAAATCGGCAACGATCGGGCAAAAGGCCGGCTCTTTTTCGAGCCCGGCGACCGCCTTCATCTCGGCGAGGTGCTTATGGCGCTGCGCGAGGCCGTACTGTCTCGGCGCCGCAAACAGGGCGTCCCGGTTTTCCGCCTCATACTGCGCGATCATCTTCCTGCCGCCGCCGCTGTACCCGGTGACGGAATGACAGGTGAGCGCGGCTTCCTTCCCGATCAGCTCCGCCTCGATAAGCGGATAGACCAGCGAGAGAAAGCCGGTGGCATGGCAGCCCGGCACGGCGATCCGTTTCGCGGTCCTGATGGCCTCTTCCGTTTCCGGAGAGAGTTCCGGAAAGCCGTAGGCCCAGCCGGGCGCCGTGCGGTGCGCGGTGGAGGTGTCGATCACGGCCGTATCCGAATTTTCGACAAAGGTGACCGCTTCGGCCGCCGCGTCGTCCGGCAGGCAGAGAAAGACGATATCCGAGGCATTCATCGCCGCCTTCCGTGCCTGCGGATCCTTCCGCGCCTCTTCGGGAAGCGTTGTCACCTCGATGTCCGTCCTCGCTTCCAGCCGCTCGTGAATCCGCAGACCGGTCGTCCCGGCACTGCCGTCTATAAAAACTTTTTTCATGCTCCGATAAACTCCGTTATATATGCGATCTGTTTTTCTACGGATTCCTTGCCCGTTCCGCCGGCGGAGATGCGCTTCGCGACACAGGTCTCCAGCGAGATCTCCCCGTAGAGGTCCTCTCCGAAAAGCTCCGAAAATTCCCGGTATGTCTCCAGCGGCAGCGTCTCCAGAACGGCTCCCTTGGAAATGCAGGCCGCCACGATTTGCCCGACGATTTTATAGGCGCTCCGGAACGGCAGCCCCTTTCGGACCAGATAATCCGCGAGATCGGTCGCGTTGATAAAGCCCTTCTGCGCCGCCGCGTACATGTTTTCTTCGAGCACTTTCATGGTTCCGATCATCGGGGCGAATACTCCGAGACAGCTTTTTACGGTCTCGATGCCGTCGAAAGCGGCCTCCTTATCCTCCTGCATATCCTTGTTGTAGGCGAGCGGAAGGCCCTTGAGCATCGTCAAAACCGCCATGAGGTCGCCGTAGACCCGGCCCGTTTTGCCGCGCACGAGCTCCGCCATGTCGGGGTTTTTCTTCTGCGGCATGATGCTCGAACCCGTGGTGTAGGCGTCGTCCAGCTCGATAAAACGGAATTCCCATGAGGACCAGAGGACGACCTCCTCCGAGAAGCGGGAGAGATGCATCATAAGGATGGCGATATCGCCGAGGATTTCGGCGCAGAAGTCCCGGTCGGAGACGCCGTCGATGCTGTTCTGCGTGATGCCGTCGAATCCCAGCTCCTTCGCGACCATCTCCCGGTCGGTCTCGTAGGTGGTTCCGGCCAGCGCGCAGGAGCCGAGCGGGCAGAGATTCATCCGTTTGGATGCATCCTGAAGCCTCGCGACGTCCCGCGTGAGCATCATGGCGTAGGCCAGCAGATGATGGGCGAAGGTGACGGGCTGGGCTCTCTGCAAATGCGTATAGCCCGGCATGATGGCGGTTTTATGCGCCTTTGCCTGCTCAAGGATCGAGGCGAGCAGCTTTTTAATCAGGGAGACGATCTCCGCAACTTGATCTCTGAGGTAGAGCCGGATATCCAGCGCCACCTGATCGTTGCGGCTCCTTGCCGTATGCAGCTTTTTGCCCGCGTCCCCGATCCGTCGCGTGAGTTCCGCCTCCACAAACATGTGGATGTCCTCGGCCGCCGGGTCGATCGGCAGATTTCCGCTTTCCAGATCGTCCAGAATCGTTTGCAGGCCGCCGAGGATCTGCGTCTCTTCCTCTTCCGTCAGGATGCCCTTCGCGGAGAGCATCGCGGCATGCGCCATCGAGCCGGCGATGTCCTGCCGGAACATCACGCTGTCAAACCGGATCGAGGAATTGAAATCATCGGCCTCCTGAGCCAGCGCCTTCCCGAACCTTCCGGCCCACATCTTTTCCATTTCGCCACCTCAATCCGATTTCTTGTTGTTTTTCGCGTTGACCTGCGCCTGTACCTTGATCGGCAGGCCGTAAAGATTGATGAAGCCCGCGGCGTCCGCCTGATTATAGACGTGGTCCTCGCCGAACGTGGCGATCTCCTCGGAATAGAGCGAGTGTTCGCTCCAGACGCCCGCCTTGATGAGATTCCCCTTATAAAGTTTGATTTTGACGGTTCCCGTGACGTTTTCCTGCGTTTTTTCCACAAAAGCGCTGAGCGCCTCGCGGAGTGTCGTGAACCACTGCCCATTATAGACCAGTTCCGCAAAGACGATCGCGAGCTCCTGCTTCTTATGTGCCGTATATTTATCCAGACAGACCGTCTCAAGATAGTTGTGCGCGAAATAGAGAATTGCGCCGCCCGGGGTTTCGTAGACGCCGCGGCATTTGAGGCCGACAAGTCGGTTTTCTACAATATCCAGAAGGCCGATGCCGTTCTCGCCGCCGATCTTGTTGAGCGCAAGGATGATCTCTTTCGCGCTCATCGTCTCGCCGTTGAGCGCGGTCGGCTTTCCCTGAACGAAATCGAGCGTGAGATAGGTGGGTTTGTCCGGCGCCTGAAGCGGAGAGACGCCCATCTCCAGAAATCCCTCTTTTTCATACTGAGGCTCGTTGCCGGCGTCCTCCAGATCGAGTCCCTCATGGGAAAGATGCCACAGGTTCTTATCCTTGGAGTAGTTTGTCTCCCGGTTGATCCGGAGGGGAATGTCGTGCGCCTCGGCATAGGCGATCTCCTCCTCGCGGGATTTGATGGACCACTCGCGCCATGGGGCGATGATCGCCATGTCCGGTGCAAACGCCTTAATCGTGAGCTCAAACCGCACCTGATCGTTTCCTTTTCCGGTGCAGCCGTGGCAGATCGCATCTGCTCCTTCGGCTTTGACGATCTCCACGAGTCTCTTGGCGATGATCGGGCGGGCGAAGGAGGTGCCGAGCATGTACTCCTCATACTTCGCGCCGGCCTGCACGGTGGGAATGATATAGTCGTTGACGAATTCATCCGTCAGATCTTCTATGTAGAGTTTGGACGCGCCCGATTTCCGCGCGCGCTCCTCCAGCCCCTCGAGCTCGTCCGCCTGCCCCACGTTCCCGGAGACCGCAATGACCTCGCAGTTGTTGTAATTTTCCTTCAGCCACGGAATAATTACGGATGTGTCAAGTCCCCCGGAATACGCGAGGACCACTTTTTTGATATCTTCCTTCTTCATCGTTTCCGCCTCCAGATTCGGGTATATATTTTATCTCGTATTATAAATATTTATGCAGTAATTGTCAATAATTATTCATCATATTTTTTCACTTTGTCCGAATTGTCAGGAATGCGTTTTATGAATTCACACGTTTATGCATCTTGCACAGCAGGATGGCTGCGTCGGAGCAAGCAGACCCTGCCGATCTCCGTTTTGGCTTCAATTTTTTTTGGAAATCCATTTCCATTTTGACGAAAATTGTTCTATAATGAAGAAAAAGGAAATATTTGCGTCGTTTGCCGTCAACAGATCTCATCGTCTTCTCACATGGTCAAAGGAGGGGTATTGTGGATAGGACAAAAGCAGTGTGGATCAACGGTCTGTTTCTGGCAGTCACTCTGGCCGTCAACACCTTGGGCGCAACCGGGATCATCAACGGGCTCTCGCAAAAACAGGTCTCCGACAAGTATCCGACGCTGATCACGCCAAGCCCGGTCACATTCGGCATCTGGAGCGTGATCTATTTCCTGCTGATCATTTCCGCCGCCGTCATGATCATCAAAAGAAACGACCCCTATTATCAAAAAGCCGCGGATCGGATCACGGGCCTTTTCCGGATCTCCTGCGTGCTCAATATGGCGTGGATCGTCGCCTTCTCGTATTTGCAGGTGGAGATCTCCGCGCTCTTCATTCTGGGATTGGCCACGGCGCTGTTTCTGATCTGCCTGAGGCTTTTAAAAATTCAGGAAGAAGGACGCCTCCTGCTGCCTCTGAGTTTTGGGCTTTATACCGGCTGGCTCTTCATCGCCGCGATCGTAAATATAGCCGCGGCTCTGGTCAAGACGGGCTGGGACCGTTTTGGAATCGCCGAAGAGGAATGGGCCATGATCGTATTGGCCGTGGCCGTTCTGATGGTCGTTCTTGTCCAGATGAAAGGCCGGAATGCCGTATTTCCGCTGCCCATCGCATGGGCTTATTTCGGAATTTATATGTTTTTAAGGTCGCCTGAGGGCTATGGAGGACAATATGGTCCCTTGCAGGCCGTCTCCCTTATCGGAATCGTCATCCTGATCGTCGCCGCGGCCGTTCAGCTTTGTCAGAATCATTTTGCGCTGCTTCCGGCCGCCGAAAAGCAGCCGTCCGACGCAGAAACCTGACCGGCAAAAAATATTTTGTCTAAAAAGACGCCTCCAATGGTTGAATCCGACCATTGGAGGCGTCTTTTTAGGATCATTTTTTGAGGCGGTACCCGGATCGCGGGGCCGCCCTATCAAAGGAAATAATAAGAATGAAGCAGATATTCCTGCCGGTATTTTTTCGTCAGCCCCGATAAGAATCGTTTGATTCTCTCCGCGGATAGCCCGTTCTCTTCATAATCCTGAAGCAGGGCGAAAAAGCGCTTTTTTTC
>DAOSWK010000004.1:0-46143 GCA_035593545.1 Oscillospiraceae bacterium
GGTAGAGCAGCTGATTTGTAATCAGCAGGTCGGGGGTTCGAATCCGTCCACCAGCTCCACTGTTCCGACATGGAAATTTGGATATATGGGAGTGTACCCAAGTGGCTAAAGGGGGCAGACTGTAAATCTGTTGTCTAACGACTACGGTGGTTCGAACCCACCCGCTCCCACCAGAGAAAACCCTCAAGGACCCTTGGTTTTAATCAGGTTCTTGGGGGATTTCCATATCTCCGCCTATGTCGATCGGAACGATAAATCCGCATGAGCATGAAGAACGGCTCGGTACTCGAATTTGTTGAGCACGGCGCGCGTTTTTTTGGGAAGAAAAAATCGCCGTCTGCGAAGATGAGCAGGATGCCGGGGGATTTATTATAAAAATGATTATATATATTATCTAATTAAGAGAAACCCACGGGGATAATTTTCTATAAAACAGAGAAAAATATGGAATGGGCTTGTTTTTTCAGCGGAAAATGATACTATTATACTGTTCTTTTATCTTTTAACAAATGGAGCGAAGAAACATGAAGCCCCGAAGTTCTGTCATGAGAACCGAATCCTGTAGTTTATCCGCGGTGCGCAACAGCTACTACGGGAAGGGCAGCTACAACCATAAGCATACACCGACAAGATAAGAGCACCATTTTGGCGCTCTTTTTTCTTTTTTTGAACGGAAAGGGTGATGGACATGCACGATTTCTATGAGAGCCCGCTGGAACATCGCTACGCAGGCGAGGAGATGCAGCGGAACTTCTCGGATCAGAAGAAATTCTCCACTTGGCGCCGGCTCTGGCTCGCGCTTGCGGAGTCGGAGCAGACGCTCGACCTCCCGATCACGGACCTTCAGTTGGATGAGATGCGCGCTCACCTCGACGACATCAATTTTGAGGATGCCGAGGCGATTGAAGCCGAGATCCGCCACGATGTGATGAGCCATGTTCAGGCTTTCGGAATGCAGTGTCCGGAGGCAAAACCGATCCTTCACCTCGGCGCCACTTCCTGCTATGTGGGAGATAACGCCGATCTCATTGTCATGCGCGACGGGTTGGAGATCTTGAAGAAAAAGCTCGTCAACGTCGTCGCTCTGCTCTCAGATTTTGCCGAGAAGGAAAAGGATCTGCCGTGCCTCGCCTATACGCATTGCCAGCCCGCTCAGCTCACGACGGTCGGCAAACGCGCGTGTCTCTGGGCGCAGGATTTTGCCGAAGATTACGAAGCGATCGGCGAGGCCATTGGAAAGATGAAGCTGCGCGGCGCCAAAGGTACAACCGGCACGCAGGCCTCTTTTCTCGAGCTGTTCGGCGGAGATGAGTGTAAAGTAAAATACCTTGACAGCATGATTGCCAAGAAGATGGGCTTTGAAAAAACCTTCTCGGTCACCGGGCAGACCTATCCGCGGAAGCAGGATTATCGGATTCTGACCGCGGTCGCCGGAATCGCGCAGAGCGCACACAAATTCACAAACGACATCCGTCTGCTGCAGAGCTTCGGCGAGATCTGCGAACCTTTCGGCGGCAAACAGGTCGGTTCCTCCGCCATGGCCTATAAACAAAATCCGATGCGCAGCGAGCGATGCGCTGGCCTCAGCCGGTATCTGACGAATCTGGTGCTGAATCCGGCCGAGACCGCCTCCGAGCAGTGGTTCGAGCGGACGCTCGACGATTCCGCCAACCGCCGCCTTGCCATCTCCGAGAGCTTCCTCACGGCCGACGGCATCCTCAATTTGGTGGCCAACATCGCCGGCGGGCTCCGCGTATTTCCGAAGGTCATCGCGGTTCGAGTACGCCGGGAACTGCCGTTTATGGCGACGGAAAATATCCTGATGGATGCGGTGAAAAAAGGCGGCGACCGTCAGGAACTCCATGAGGCGATCCGCGAGTATTCGATGGAAGCATTCCGCAGAATCCGGGAGGAGGGCGAGGAAAACAACCTGCTCGACGTCCTTGCCGCGGACGGCCGTTTCGGTCTCGACGAGGAGAGCCTCAAAGCCAACCTGATTCCGGAGAGATACACCGGTCTCGCGGCGAAACAGACCGAGGACTATGTGGCGGAACTGCGCGAGACGATCATCGAACCGAACAGAGAACTGCTCGGCATGAAAGACGAAGTGAAACTGTAAAAAACCATAGGAAAGATTGTCCTATACTTCCGTGAAACCGGGGGCAATCTCCGGACACAAAAAGATTTTGCGCCGGGCGGTCATTGGAAATTAAAGACGGGATCAAGCCGGAAACATGCAAAAGAAGATATTTTTTCTTTTTCTACAAGGAAGAGGGCATTTCATGCGGCAAGGCCGCAAAAGATGATTTTTCAGGTAAACCGGAGACCATCCGCAGACAAAGACGGTCCCCACAAAAATATATTGCAAAGGAAGAAAATTATGGTACACGCAATCGTTGGAGCTAACTGGGGAGACGAAGGCAAAGGCAAGATCACAGACATGTTCGCACAGGATGCGGACGTCGTTGCAAGATTCCAGGGCGGTGCGAACGCCGGCCATACGATCATCACCGATAAAGGGAAGGTCGTTCTGCATATTCTTCCTTCCGGTTCCTGTTACGAAAAAACGGAAAATCTCGTCGGGAACGGCGTCGCGCTCGATGTCCATAAATTCCAGAAGGAGATCAAAACCGTCCGCGCCGCGGGATTCAACCCGAAAGTTCTCGTTTCAAACCGCGCACAGATTCTTATGCCGTATCATGTCGATTTCGACAAGTGGGAAGAGGAGCGCCTCGGTGCCAGATCCTACGGCTCCACCAAATCCGGCATCGCGCCGTTCTATTCCGATAAATACGCCAAAATCGGCATCACGGTCGATTCGCTCTACTACCGGGATTTTCTCAGAGACAGAGTCTCCGGGATTCTGGATCTCAAAAACCAGATCGCGCAGGCCGTCTATCACAAAGAACCCTACGATCTCGACCGGATCATGGATGAGCTGGCCGAATATGCCGAAATCATGAAGCCGTATGTCTGCGACTCCGTCCGCTTCATGCAGGATGCCGTCCGCGACGGCAAGAACATTTTGCTTGAGGGTCAGCTCGGATCGCTCCGCGACCCGGACTTCGGCATCTATCCGATGTCCACCTCCTCCAACACCATCTCCGGATATGGCGCGGTCGGCGCCTCGGTTCCTTCCTCCGCGATCACCCGGGTCACCGCCGTCGTGAAGGCCTATTCCAGCGCGGTCGGCGCCGGCCCGTTTGTCAGCGAGATCTTCGGCGACGAGGCGAGCGAGCTGCGTGAACGCGGCGGCGACAAGGGCGAGTACGGCGCCACCACCGGCCGTCCGCGCCGCATGGGTTGGTTCGACTGCGTGGCCTCCCGCTACGGATGCTTGGTGCAGGGCGCTATGGATGTCGCCTTCACGGTTGTGGATGCGCTGGGCTATCTCGACGAGATCCCGGTCTGCGTCGGCTATGAATATAAAGGCGAGGCCCTGCGCGACTTCCCGACCTATCCGGTTCTGCTCGAGGCGAAACCGGTGCTCAAGGTTCTCCCAGGCTGGAAATGCGATATCCGCGGGATCCGCGAATACGACAAGCTCCCGCAGGCGTGCCGAGATTATATCGAATTCATCGAGAAAGAGATCGAAGTCCCGATTAAGATCGTCTGCAACGGCCCGAAGCGCGAGGATGTCATCTTCCGCGGCTGATTTCCTTAGAAAATAGAATAAAAACGGCGGCGCACGGTCCGACCGGAGCGGCGCAGAGCGCAGGCTTCCGGAACAGATCGCCCCGCCGTTTTTTGCCCATTTTTCAGCTTGGGCCGGACGGCAGAAAAATCAGCGGTTCGGCCGCCTTCGATAAAACGATGATGCCGTCCGAAAGGACCACGTTATTTTTGCGGCGATAAAATGCGCTGAGCCGGGTTGCTGTCTTTATAAGCTGATAATCGGGCCCCGCCGGGGCAAATTATGGATATTGATTTCGTAAAGGAGACTGCGTTATGGAAGAATCCCCCGAATTAAAAGAAAAACTGGAAAAACTGGCGCTGCTGCAAAAACAGCTTTTTGCCTATAAATATGCCTGCTCTTCCATCGATCTGGACAGCGTCACCGTCGCGCCGCCGGATACGGAGGAGGGCCGTTCCGAGGCGCTGGCCATCCTTTCCGGGTTCCAGTACCTGCTTTCCACCTGTCCGGAGACGGTCGATCTGCTGGAATGGCTTCGCGCCAATAAGGAGCAATTGACTGTCCATCAGGCGAGGGAAGTGGAGCTGCTTCTCCGCGACCGGGACTATGTCGGAAGCATCCCGCAGGAGGAGTTTGTCGATTATCAGAGGACGCTCTCCAAAGCGGAGTCTGTCTGGCACAGGGCAAAGCCGGCAAACGACTTTGCCCTGTTTAAGCCCTATCTCGAGAAAATCTTTGACGCCAACATCCGATTTGCGAAGTATTATAAACCGAATCAGGCGCCCTACGATACGCAGCTTGATCTCTATGAGCGCGGTCTCACGATGGAGAAGGCGGATCGTTTCTTTGCGGTTCTTCGGGAAGGCATCGTTCCGCTGCTCCAAAAAATCGCAAAGGCGCCGCAGATCGACGATTCGCCGCTTCTTGGAAAGTACCCGGTGGAAAAGCAGAAAGAGCTCACAAAATATCTGATGGATTTTATGGGTATCGACCCTGAGCACTGCAACTGCGGCGAGACGGAGCATCCTTTCACGCTGGAATTTTCCAACGAAGATGTCCGCATCACGACGCATTATTACGAGGACAATGTGACTTCCTCGATGTATTCGGTGATCCACGAGGGCGGCCATGCGCTTTACGAGCTCGGCGGCTCGGATGAGCACCGCTATACGGCGGTGGCCGGCGGAATCTCGATGGGCATTCATGAGAGCCAGTCCCGCTTCTTCGAGAATATCATCGGCCGCAGCGAGCCGTTCATCACCGCCATTCTGCCGAAACTCCGGGAGCTCTTCCCGGAAAAATTCTCGGGAGTCGCTCCGCGGGATCTCTATCGGATGATCAACCGCGCAAAGCCTTCGCTGATTCGGATCGAAGCCGACGAGCTGACCTATCCTCTGCACATCATGGTTCGCTACGAGATCGAGAAAAAGTTGTTTGCCGGGGAGCTTTCCTATGATGCCGTTCCGGCCGAATGGAACCGCCTATATAAGGAGTATCTCGGCGTCGACGTGCCGGACGATACGCACGGATGCCTTCAGGATTCCCATTGGGGCGGCGGCAACGTCGGGTATTTCCCGTCCTACGCATTGGGCAGCGCCTATGGAGCGCAGATGTTTGAAGTCATGAAAGAGGATGTCGACGTGAACGCCGCAATCGCCTCGGGCAGCCTCAAACCGCTGGTGGACTGGCTGAACCGGAAGATTTATCAGTACGGCAGTCTCTACGATCCGGAGCGCCTGTTCCGGATGGTGTGCGGCGCGTCGTTCGATCCGCATTACTATGTCGATTACCTCACAAAGAAGTTTACGGATCTTTACGGCCTCTGAGAAAAAAAGCGCCCGTCGATCTGCCGGAGGAAAAACCCTCCGGAATCCGCGGTACCTGTCCAAAAAAACTGGTTTTTCCCCATGAAAAAGCCGCCCTTCTGTCCATGCAGGAGAGCGGTTTTTCTGCGTTATTATTCAAAAAACGGCGTGCTCATAATATTTTTGAGCATGAGGCTTACTCGGCATTTTTGAATACGAGAGATCCTCTCGGCGCTTAATGGGGATCCATGTTTCCGAATCGGGCCGTATCTTGCAAATCGGCCAGATCCCGCCGGAAAAGGCGCCGAGAACATAGATCTATGTTTATTTCCGCGGATCATTTTTTGAAGTCTGCGTACTTTTCCCAGCGGAAAAGGTCGCTTGAAACATGAATCCGCATCCATGTTATACACGTTTCCGCCCGAGACTATTTTTTGAAGTCCGCGTACTTTTCCGCGATCTTCACGATGACCTCCGCGGCGAGATCCATATCCTCCACGCAGGCAAATTCATATTTCCCATGGAAGTTATAGCCGCCGGTGCCGAGATTCGGGCAGGGGAGTCCCATGAAGGAGAGCATGCAGCCGTCGGTTCCGCCGCGCACGGCGACGGATTTCGGTTCGCCGCCGACTTCGCGGATCGCTTCATAGGCGGTCTCGATCAGATGCGGATACTGTTCAATGACGACGCGCATATTTTTGTAGTCATAACCGGTGTCGGCGGTGATGGTGCCCGCTCCGTAGCGGCGGTTGATTTCCTCCTCGGCCTTATGAATCATGTTCACTTTGTCTTCCAGCTTTGCGGCGTCATGGTCGCGGAGAATATACTCCATTTCGGCCTCTTCACAGGCTCCTTTTAAATGGGTAAGATAATAATAACCTTCATAGCCCTCCGTGTTTTCCGGGCGCTCGAGCGCCGGTAGCAGAGCGTGGAATTCCATGGCGATCAAGGAGGCGTTTTTCATCACGCCTTTCGCGGAGCCGGGGTGAACGCTGCGGCCGTGGATTTTGATATGCGCATGGGCCGCGTTGAAGGTTTCGGATTCCACTCCGCCGAAAGCACCGCCGTCCAAGGTATAAGCAAAATCTGCGGCGAAATAGTTGAGATCAAAGTGATCCGCGCCCCTGCCGATCTCCTCATCCGGCGTGAAGCCGATTTTGATGGTTCCGTGAGAAATTTCCGGATGGCCGGTCAGATATTCGGCGGCGGTGAGGATTTCCGCGATGCCGTTTTTGTCATCCGCGCCCAAAAGGGTCGTGCCGTCCGTCACAATCAGGTGTTTTCCGATGCAGGTTTCCATCTCCGGAAACTCTTTTGGGGAGAGAAAAATACCGAGTTCCTCGTTCAGCGGGATGTCGCCGCCCCGATATTCAACCACTTTCGGTCGGATTCCTTGAAAAGGTACGTCGCGGACCACGTCCATATGGGCGATAAAACCGATCACGGGTGCGCTCTCTTTGCCCTCTGAGGCGGGAATCGTGCCGTAGACATAGCCGTTCCCGTCGATTTTTACATTTTTTATTCCAACATCCTTCATTTCTTCGCAAAGAGCCTGGCCGAAAATTTTCTGCTCCGGCGTACTGGGGCAGGTATTGCTCGCCTCATCCGAGGCGGTGGGATAAGAAACGTATTTTATTAGACGCTCATAAGCTCTCAAAATCCAAACCTCCGTCCATTTTGATGCTTCTATTTTAGCAGAAATGATGGTTTTTTACAATTGATCGCCGAAATGTGGAAAAGGATTTTTCAATCTTGCAGGATCATAAAATTCTTTATTCAATTCTTATAAAACGCCAAGTTTTCCTTTACAAATTATTAGCTATTCGTTATAATAATAACTGGAGTTCTGCGGGAAACCGTGGTCCCAAAAATTTTAGAGAGAAGGAACAACATGCGTAAAACCACATTGTTCAAACTGATTGCCGTCGTCGCCTGCCTCAGCCTTCTTTTGGTCGGATGCTCCGGCACTACGGAAGAAGAGGAAACGACGGACCTCAACTCCTACACGCTCGATGAGATCATCGAAAAGGCGCAGGAAGAGGGACATGTCGAATCTGTCGGTATGCCTGATTCCTGGGCAAACTGGGGAGAAAGCTGGACCGGCCTGACCGAGACCTATGGAATTGAGCATACGGACGAAGATATGAGCTCTGCCGAAGAGCTGAATATGTTCGCCAATGACTCTACCAGAGATATCGGCGACGTGGGCCTTGCCTTCACGTCTCAGGCCATTGAAGAGGGTCTTGTCCAGAGTTATAAAACCTCTTATTGGGATTCCGTCCCGGATTGGGCGAAAGACGATGAGGGCCTCTGGATGATCGCCTACACCGGATGCACCGCATTTATCTACAACAATGATATCACCACCGATCCTGCCCCGACTTCTTGGGCCGACGTCAAGACCGGCACCTACAAACTGACCATCGGCGACGTCGTCGGCGGCGCCACCGGACAAGGTGTTGTCGTTGCCACCGCTTATGCGTTCGGCGGCGACCTTGACAACCTTCAGCCTGCGTATGACTTCTGGACCGAGATGGCCGAAGCTGGCCGTATCGACAGCGGAGACATCCTTCTTGCCAGAATTCAGGCCGGCGAAGTCGAGCTTGGTGTTTCTTGGTCCTACAACGTTCTGACCTATCGTGATCAGACCCCGAACTACAACTTCACGGTCGGCATTCCGTCCGACGGCGCAATCCTTGTCGGATATGCCTCCATCATCAACTCCAAGGCGGACAGCCCGTTCGCTGCTGCTCTTGCCAGAGAATACATCTTCTCTGATCAGGGCCAGATCAACCTTGCCAAATCCGGCGCCGTCCCGACCAGAACCGACGTCGAGATCCCGCAGGAAATTCAGGATTCCACTTTCCAAGCCAGCGAGTATGCTAACGCCGTCGGTATTTCCGATGCCGCTCAGTATGCTTCCGTCTGCTCCGAGATCTCCACTTGGTGGAATGAGAACATCATCCCGCTGATGGGCTGAGTGAAAACCTGCGTACAGGCTTAAGACCACTGTAAGTACCATAGAAAATGGGGCGTGCTCAAAGGGTGCGCCCCATTTCTTGGAATGAGGTGAACCTCCGTGAAAAATGACAATCCGGCAGCCGTCAAGAAGATAACGAACAAAAAGATTTATTTGCTTGTGTTGCTTCCTTTTCTCGTTGTCGTATTTCTTTACGAGCTTTTGCCGTTGGTTATGCTGATCCTCGACAGCTTCGGACTGGACGGGGACAAAAGCGTGCTTTTTACTTTACAGAATTATGCCAAAATTTTTAGTACCCTGAGCTATAAAAAAGCGATCATGAACAGTCTCGAGATTACGCTGATCTCCACCGTGCTCGGGATCATTATCGCATTTATGGGCGCAAAAGCGGCGCATACGTCGAGAGGCAAATTCCGCAGCGCCTTTATGACCGTACTTAATATGACATCGAATTTTGCAGGCGTCCCGCTGGCGTTTGCCTATATGATTATTTTGGGCACGTCCGGCGTCATCCGCCAGATTGCAAATATTTATGGAATTGAATTTATTCAGAATTTCGACCTTTACACCAGCAAAGGCCTGATCCTGATGTATGTATATTTTCAGATCCCCCTATCCACGCTGCTGCTGATTCCGGCCTTCAATGGGATTCGCCGGGAATGGCAGGAGGCAAACCTCTTATTGGGCGGCAGAAACAGCACGTTCTGGTTCAAAGTCGGCATCCCGGTGCTGATTCCGAGTGTCTTTGGAACGATCAGCGTCCTTTTTGCAAACGCCCTGTGTGCCTACGCGACGGCTTATGCGCTGCTGATGAATAACTTCAGCTTGTTGCCGGTCAACATTTCTTCCATGTTTACCGGCGATATTGCGGCGAAACCGCATCTTGGCGCGGCGCTTTCCGTCGTGATGATGCTTCTGATGTGTGCGGCCATCCTGATTGACAACTATGTCATCAAGGCGACCACACGCTGGAATGTGAGGTGAGCGGCATGAACAAGATGAACAAAGTTTCCGCAAACATCGTGATGACCTGCATCATCATCTGGCTGTTGATTCCGCTGGTTGCGACGATCATCTACTCCATGTTCGATAACTGGACGGGGATCATCCCATATGGATTTTCCTTCAAAAATTATGAGACGATTTTCGGAAACGCTTCGTTCCTGAAAGCAATTTATCAGACAATCCTGATCTGTATCATCCCGATCGTCCTTACGATCTTAGTGGTGCTGCTGGCGCTTTTTGTGGTCACCATCTATTTCCCGAATCTTGAGAAATACGTTCAGATCCTCTGTATGATCCCTTATACGATTCAGGGCGTCATCCTTTCCGTCTCCATTCTGGCTCTCTATGCCAAGAGCGGAACCTTCTTGAGCAACCGGCTGATCATGCTGCTCGGCACATACTGCGTGATCATTCTTCCTTATATCTATCAGGGAATCCGGAACAGCATGCACGCGGTCAACATGCCGATGCTGCTCGAGGCCGCCGAAATGCTCGGCGCCAGTAAACTGTATGCGTTCTTCCGGGTCATTGTACCGAACATCATCACCGGTATCACCGTTTCCTCCCTCCTTGCGGTCGGAATCCTCTTCGGCGATTACGTCATCATCCGGAACCTCTCCGGAAGCGCCGTCACCAATGTTCAGGTATTTCTGTACCAGACCATGAAGCACTCGAGTACGGAGGCCTCCGCCGTCTTCGTTGTCATCATGCTGATGACGTTCCTGATTACGGCGCTTGTCCTTTACTTCCAGAGCAAAAATAAACTCGAACAGATCCAAAAAGAGGGGAGATAACGGCCGTGTCTTACATTGAATTTGAAAAATTAAATAAAAGTTTCGGCAGCAACCATGTTTTGAAGGATATCAGCCTCGGCGTCGAAAAGGGCGAGCTCGTCACGCTGCTCGGACCTTCCGGCTGCGGAAAATCCACGCTGCTGCGCTGTCTCTCCGGCCTTGAGCAGGTCACGAGCGGCAAAGTTTATCTCGACGGACAAGACATCACGGAGGTCAATCCGCGGGATCGCGGTATCGGCATGGTGTTCCAGCAGTATTCCCTGTTTCCGAATATGAATGTTGCCGACAACGTCGGCTTCGGGCTCAAGATGAAAAAGGTGCCGAAGGAAGAGGCCGAGAAAAAAGTGAAGGATATTCTCGAGATCGTCGGACTTTCGGAGAAGATCGATCAGTTCCCGATGCAGCTTTCCGGCGGCCAGCAGCAGCGTGTTGCGCTGGCAAGGGCCATCGTCACCGAGCCGAAAGTGCTGCTCTTGGATGAGCCGCTTTCCGCCATCGACGCCTTGCTCCGTCACAACCTCCAGATCGAGATCCGCCGCATCCAGCAGAAGCTCAACATCACCACGATCTTCGTCACCCACGATCAGGATGAGGCGATGGTCATGTCCGACACGATCCATCTGTTCAACGACGGCCGGATTGAGCAGTCGGGCAGCCCGGTCGATCTCTATTCCAAGCCGGCCACGAAGTTTGCCGCCACCTTCATCGGCAACTACAACATCTTCAGCGCGGAGGATTTCGGCGCCGTCTGCTGCGAGAAACTCTCCTGCAAGGATGTCGCCATCCGCCCGGAGATTGTCGTCATGAGCAAGCAGCCGCCGAAGGACGATGGGTGCTACCATCTGAGGGGCACCATCGTCGGACATATCTCCCACGGAAACATCATCCGTTTTGCGGCAAAATGCGGCTGCATCCGCATCAATTCCGACGTCCTGTTCGAGCGCGAGATGGAATATAAAGAGGGCGACGAAGTCTATCTCTCGATCGATAAATCTCTTGTCATTGAGCTTTAACTTTTGTATAATATCGGGGAGCATACCGGAAGGCATCTTGCTTTCCGGTATTGTTTTGAAAGGAGTTGGACTATTCATGACGAAAATTTTTGCGCACCGCGGTTTTTCTGGGGAGTATCCGGAGAACACGATGCCTGCGTTCCAAAAGGCGATTGAATGCGGCGCGGAGGGCATCGAGCTCGACGTCCATCTGACTTCCGACGGTGTCGCCGTGATCATGCACGACGAGAACACCATCCGCACCTGCGGGGAGAACCACCTGATTAAAGATCTCACGGCGGAGCAATTTCTGGCGCTGGACGCCGGCTTTGTCACGGGCGGAAAGGACGGCGTCGTCCATCCCTCGACGCTGGAGGCGTATTTTGAACTCGTAAAGGATACCGACCTCGTCACCAACATCGAGCTCAAGACGGGCGTCTATGAATATCCGAACATTGAGCGCAAGGTGCTCGCGCTGATCGACCGGTTCGATCTCCGCAAAAAGGTGATCATCAGCTCGTTCAATCATTTTTCCGTCTGCCGTTTTAAGGAGCTTGCTCCGGACGTCAAGGTCGGCTTCCTCGAAGAGAGCTGGCTCATCCATCCCGGCGCATATACCAGAAACCGCGGCGCGGAGTGTTATCATCCCTTCATCAACACGCTCAACCATGAGAGCGTGATGGATCTGCGCAACAACCATATCGAAATCAACGCTTGGACCATCAATTCTCCTGAGGATATGCGCCGCTGTCTGAGCCTCGGGCTTGAGATCGGCATCACCAACTATCCCGACCGGTTTCTGGCTTTGAGGAGAGAAGTATGCGGGAAGTAATGAGAATCGCCCACAGAGGGCTTGCCGGGCTCTATCCGGAAAATACGCTCCTTTCGTTTGAAAAATGCCTTGATTATCAACCGGACGCCGTCGAGCTGGACGTTCAACTCACGGCGGACGGAGCGGTCGTCGTCCATCACGACGAGGAATTCGGCCGCACCACGGACGCCAAAGGATATGTAAAGGACTATACCTTGTCGGAGCTGAAACGCTTCAGCGCCTCCTACACGCGGCCGGATTTGCCGCGTCAGGAGATCCCGACGCTCGCCGAGTATTTCGACCTGATCGCCGGAACGCCGATGAGAACATTTATCGAGCTCAAAAACAGTTTTGTGCCGTATCCGGGGCTTGAGGAGAAGGTTCTGGAGGTCATCGACCAATACGATCGGCGGGGGACGGTTCTCATCTATTCGGCGAACCACTACTCCGTTATGAAATTCCGGGGGCTGGCGCCGGATGTGCCGGTCGTTTTCCCGTTCGACAACTGGATCTTCGATTACGGCGTCTACTGCGAAAAACGCGGCGTCACGATGAGCATCCCGTATCATCTGGCGATGACGAAGGAACTGATCGACGATTTCCATGCGCACGGCGTCCGCGTCTATCCATGGACCGTAGATACGAAGGACGACATGGACCGGATCTTCGGTATGGGCGCCGACGGAGTTTTGACAAACCGGGTCGACGTGCTGAACGAATATCTCAGAAAGTAAAAGGGAGACGGAAAGACCGTTCCACGGATTTTTTGAATGGGAAGAGGGCATTCCGGAAAAGGACATGCGGTCTTTCCGGGGCTTTCCGGGCTGCGTAAGACGGCATCTCCGCCGCCGGTTTAGGCCGTTTTTCCGGACAAAAAGAGAGCGGGATAAGCGGATCTTTCGCCGGGCCTGTTTTCCATGGAAACAACTGAAACATAAAACAGGGCTCCGGAGTGCTCCGGGGCCCTGTTTTTTAAAATTTTTTCCGGGAAACGGGGACCATGTCCCCAAAAAGCCGCCCGGCGCCTTTCGTCAGGTACTCTTGCCGCTGAAGAGCTTTGCGAGTGGGGAGACCACCTTCTGTAAATCGGTGATGGCCGTGTTCAGAGACTGGAAATCGATGGAGTTGATCTTTTTGAGCGCCTCCTGAATCCCTTCGATGGACTTTGTGAGGTTGTCGCCGACATCCTCGATCATACCGTTTGCATTGTTGATCATGCCGGTCAAATCCGTACTCTCGAGCGTATCTCTCAGGTCGCTGGTGATCACCTCGAGGTCGGAGAGGACGGAATTAAAACTCCCGAGCGTCTGCATGATTTTGGAGGAGAGGGACGTGACGGAGACCACGAGAAACAGGATCAGCGCGGCCATCATGCCGGTAAGGATCTTCATCCAGAGGAGCTGTTTTCGCATCAGGTCGATTTGAATTTCCTGCGGAGTTTCGGCGGCTGCGGATTCACTCAGTTCGTTCCGGTTGGTCTCCTCGTTTTCGCCGTTAATAAACAGCATGCTGTGCACCTTCTTTTATTTAATAAGCCCGGTCAGGCCGAAGGAGAGAATTCCCATAATAATGCCGCAGGTGACCACTCCGGCGGCGATCACGAAGAACGATTTGACGATCCGGAGCTGGAGCAGGGCGGCGATCAGCGAAGCAGTCCACGCGCCCGTGCCGGGGATCGGCAGGGCCACGAACAGAAACAGGCCGAGCATCTCAAGATTCCGCACTTTTTCCGCTTTCCGGTTCCCGTGCTCGATGATTTTCCGGGGGAGATCGCCGAACTTCTTGTTGTCCGAGAGGTAGGTCAGAACCTGCTTGGAAAACCGGATCAGAAACGGAACGGGCAGCAGGTTCCCGAGAACGCTGACCGCGAGGCTCGGCAGGAATTCCGCGCCGCTCATGGCGGCATAGATCATCGCGCCGCGCAGTTCCACCAGAGGAAGCATGGAAATCAGAAGAAGATGGACGTATATCTCCAAACCTTCACCGCCTTAATGTTGGTTATTTTTATTATACAAGGTTTCATAAAATTCCACAATAAAAATAATCTTTCCCTGATTCGGAAATAATGTTTTACGAATCATATATTTTATGCTAATATTACAATGTAATTTTTTAGCCTTGGAGGATTCTATGAGGAAAACGATCTCGATTTTTCTATCTTTGCTGATGGCTCTTGCGCTCTTTTCCGGATGCTCCGCAGAGGGGACGACGGGGGAGGAGGATTCCTCTTCGGAGGCGGAAGAAAAATCGGTAAAGACGCAGTCGCTCGACGTCGTCATCTATGACCGCGGCGGCGACGAAGAGTACTGGCAGGCCGTCATCGACGCCTTTGAAGCGGCGAATGCGGGCGTGGAAGTGGAGGCCTATATCGGCAAGGACGCAGGTTACGTTCTGCGGGACCGCATTCTCTCCGGGGATTCTCCGGATTTTGTCGTGCTCCCCTCCGATGAGGAGACGGGCGTCACGGCCGCGCTGATTAAAGACCGCGCTATGCAGCCGATCACCTCCCTCGAACAGGTGGCCTCCTCGCTGCTGATCGACGGCGCGTTCGACAACATCTACTGCATGCCCTACGACGACGGCGAAACCTATCTCGCCCCGGTGTTTTTCGAGGTCGAGGGCCTGATCTATAACAAGACGCTGATGGACAGCAACGGTTGGACCGTACCGTCCACATGGGACGAATTCATCGCGCTCGGTGAGCAGGCAAAGACGAAGAAGATCAGCCTCTTTACCTACGCGGGTCAGGATGCGGGATCCCTGACCGGGATGTTTGCCTCCGGCATCGCCTCTTCGGTCGGTACGGAGGAGGCGGAGAAGCTGTTCCGCTACGAGGAGGGCGCCTGGGACTCCGCCGCCGTGCGCACGTTCCTCGGCTATATCGACAAACTGAGCTATCTGGTGGCGTCCGGCAGCTCCACAAAGACGGAGCAGGAGGTTCTGGACGCGTTCTCCGCCGGAAACGTGCTCTTTATTAATGGAGATTCCTCCCTGCTTGCCGACCTTTCCGGAGAGGAAACGACGGAGGAGACGTCGGAATCCGGGAGTGCCGCGGAGACGGAGACCGTTGTCACGGAGCCGACCTTCGAGCTCGGCTTCACCGGTTATCCGACCTTTGCCGCGAGTGATAAAAAGGTCACGGCCATCACGTTTACGGAGATGTATATCCCGATCGAGGCGGAAAATGTGGATCTCGCGGAGAAATTCCTGATCTTCCAGTACAGCGATGCCGCCGCCTCCCTCTGCGCGGAAAAGCTGGGCGAGGTGACTCCGGTGAGAAAGGCCGCGGATCTCGCCACCGCGTCCGGCATCACGGGGTCGCGGCTGAAGGCATATTCCGTTCTGGGCGATCAGGTCTGCGCCGACGACTTTGCGATCGAATCCGGAGCCAACGAGACGCTCTCGGATGAATTTGCGGCGCTGCTGGTCTCCGTTTTCAAAGGCGAAACCGACGCGGATACGTTCATCAGCGAGATGAACGAGTATGTTAAAGAAATGCAATAATCTTTTTGAGCAGGGAAGCATCAGGACGCCGCCGGTCTCCGTTTTCAAAGGCGAGACCGACGCGGATCCGTTCATCAGCAGGATGAACAAATCTGTCAAAAAGATGCAAGAATATGTTCTGGTAAGGAGACATCGAAATGGAAAAACAGAAATTTTATATCACGACGCCGATTTATTATCCGTCGGACAAGCTCCACATCGGCCACAGCTACTGCACCGTCGCCGCCGACGTCATGGCGCGCTACAAGAGGCTGCAGGGCTATGACGTGATGTTCCTGACCGGCACCGACGAACACGGCCAGAAGATCCAGCAGAAGGCCGAGGCGGCCGGCGTTACGCCGCAGCAGTATGTCGACCATATCGTCTCCGGCATCCAGGATCTTTGGAAGCTGATGAATATCTCCAACGACCGCTTCATCCGCACGACCGACGATTATCACGTCGAGAGCGTTAAGAAGATTTTTAAAGAGCTTTACGACCGCGGCGCGATCTACAAGGGCACCTACCGCGGCAAGTACTGCACGCCCTGCGAGTCCTTCTGGACCGAGACGCAGCTCGTCGACGGCAAATGCCCGGACTGCGGCCGCGACGTCATCGACGCCGAGGAGGAAGCCTATTTCTTCCGGCTCTCCGACTATTCCGATAAGCTCGTCAAATACTATGAGGAGCATCCGGATTTTTTGTTGCCGACGAGCCGCCTCAACGAGATGGTCAACAACTTCATCAAGCCCGGCCTCGAGGATCTCTGCGTCTCCCGCACGAGCTTTAACTGGGGCATCCCGGTCGATTTTGATCCGAAGCACGTCGTCTATGTCTGGGTCGACGCGCTGTCGAACTATATCACCGCCCTCGGCTATGGCAATGAGAAATATCATGATTTTGAGAGATATTGGCCGGCGGACGTCCATTTTGTCGGAAAAGAAATCGTCCGTTTCCATACGATCATCTGGCCGGCGATGCTGATGGCGCTCGATCTGCCGCTCCCGAAAAGAGTTTATGGCCACGGGTGGCTGCTGATCGACGGCGGCAAGATGTCGAAATCCAAGGGCAACGTCGTCGATCCGGTGATCCTCTGCAACCGCTACGGCAGCGACGCCCTGCGCTACTTCCTGCTCCGGGAATTCCCGTTCGGCAGCGACGGCATTTTCACCAACGAAATTTTAATCAGCCGCATCAACAGCGATCTTGCGAACGACCTCGGCAACCTTGTCTCCCGCACGGTCGCGATGGCGGAAAAATATTTCGGCGGGCCGCTGTCTGTGGGCAGGGAAGCCGATCCCTCCGACGACGAACTGATCGCCATGACGAAGGAACTGAAACAAAAATACGAGGAGCAGATGGAGGTCTACGCCTTCCAGAATGCCCTCGTCGAGATCTTTAAAGTCGTCTCCCGCTCCAACAAGTATATCGATGAGACCGCCCCGTGGGCGCTCGGCAAGGATCCGGCGAAACGGGACCGCCTCGCGACGGTGCTGTATAACCTGCTGGAGGCCATCCGTGTCTGCGCGATTCTGCTGACGCCGTTCATGCCGGTCACCGCCGAAAAGATCCTTACTCAGATCGGCGCGCCGGAGATCTGCCGCACCTACGAGAGCGCCGATACGTTCGGCATACTGCCCGCGGATGTAACGGTCGCCCGCGGGGAGACGCTGTTCCCGCGCATCGACGCCGAAAAGGAGCTTGCCGAGCTTGACGCCGCGGAGAAAACCTCCAATCAAGCCGCGCAGCCGCCGAAAGAGGAGAAACCGAAGAAGGCGGCCGACCTGCCGCCGGAGGAAATTACGGTCGATGACTTCTTTAAAGTGGAGCTCCGGGTCGCGAAAGTTCTCTCCGCCGAAAAGGTGCCGAAGGCTAAGAAACTCCTGAAACTTCAGCTCGACGACGGTGGGGACGGGCGCCAGATCGTCTCCGGCATCGCCCAATATTACGAGCCGAAGGATCTCGTCGGCAAAAAGATCATCCTTGTCGCCAACCTCAAACCGGCGAAACTCTGCGGCGTGGATTCCTGCGGCATGCTGATCGCGAGCGAGCGCGAGGACGGTTCCATCGCCGTCACGTTTATCGACGACTCCGTGCCGGTTGGCACGAGGCTCCATTAAGGGCAATACGATGCAGTACAGCGGCATTTTCGATACCCACGCACACTATGACGACCTCAAATTTGAGGCGGACCGCGACACCGTGCTCAAAGCCAGTTCTGAGCACGGCGTTTCCCTGATTGTCGATCCGGCCTGCGATCTCAAAAGCTGCGCGGCGGTTCTTGATCTTGCGAACCGCTATGACTTTCTCTATGCGGCGGTCGGCGTCCATCCGGAGGCCGCCGTCGAGGACGGAAACGGAGACTATCTCTCTTCCGTCGCGGAATACGCAAAGGCAAAGAAAGTGGTCGCGATCGGCGAGATCGGCCTCGATTATTATTACGACATTCCAAAAGACATCCAGCGCCGTGTCTTTGAGGAACAGCTTGCCCTTGCGAACGACCTCGGGCTTCCGGTGATCGTTCATGACCGCGAGGCGCACGGCGACACCTACGAGCTCTTGAAGCGGTATCGGCCGAAAGGGATCGTCCACTGCTATTCCGGCTCGGCCGAAATGGCGGAGGAACTGGTGAAACTGGGATTTTATATCGGCTTTACCGGTTCCGTCACGTTCCAGAACGCGAAGAAGCTTCTGTTGGCCGCAAAGGCGGTGCCGGACGACCGGATTCTGCTCGAGACCGACAGTCCCTATCTCTCGCCGGTGCCATACCGCGGCCTTCGCAACGACAGCAGCCATATTCCGGCAATCGCCGAGCGGCTGGCGGAACTCCGTGGCACGGATGCGCAGACGCTGATCGATCAGGCGCGTGAAAACGGCTGCCGGGTTTACGGAATCAAGGAGACGACGGTATGAGGATACGCAGAAAACCATGGGCGCGGCCGGAACTTGCCGAATGGAAGAACTGCATCGACGAGCCGAAGGAACTCCGCGGAAAGTGGCATCAGGCCTTCCCGAAGGATCGGCCGCTGATGATCGAATTCGGCTGCGGCAAAGGCGGCTTCATCTCGCAGCTTGCGGTTTCTCATCCAGAGAACAATTTTCTGGCTGTCGATATTAAAAGCGAGATGCTCGGGCTTGCCATGCGCAACATCAAGCGCGTCTACGGCGAGGCGGGCAGGGAGCCGGACAACGTGCTCATCTTCAGTCAGGAGATCATGTTGATCGATCAGGTGCTCGCGCCGGAGGACATCTGCGAGCGCATCTACATCAATTTCTGCAACCCGTGGCCGAAATCCCACGACCACAAGAAGCGCCTGACCCATCCGAAGCAGCTTCTCCAATACCGGGAGTTCCTGCGCGACGGGGGAGAAATCCACTTTAAAACCGACAACGACGACCTTTTTTGCGCGTCGAAACGCTATTTCCGCGAGGCTGGCTTTGAGATCGCTTATGAGACCGGGGATCTCCACCATTCCGGTTATACGGACAGCATCCCCACCGAGCACGAGCATATGTTTTCCGAACAGGGCATTCCGATCAAGTTTTTGATTGCGCGAAAGCTGCCGGAAATCCATGGAATTCCGGAAAGTCGGGAAGAAACCTGTGAATAATTTGAAAATTTCAGAAAAAAGTATTGATTTTTGAATGCGGATAGTTTAGAATAATGCTGGCACTCGAGAATAACGAGTGCTAACAATCTTCATCAAAAAATAAATTTTTATAATGGAGGCACTGTTATGAACGTGAAACCCCTTGGCGACAGAGTCGTGATCAGAATGATCGAAACCGAAGAACAGACCAAAGGCGGCTTGTACCTTTCCGGTGCGGCAAAAGAAAAGCCGGAGGTTGCCGAAGTCGTTGCAGTTGGCCCGGGCGGCATTGTTGACGGAAAAGAAGTCAAAATGCAGCTGAAACCCGGCGATCACGTCTTGATGAGCAAGTACGCGGGCACGACCGTCAAAATTGACGGTGAAGAAGTGATCATTCTCTCCCAGAATGAGATTCTTGCCGTTGTTGAGGAATAATCTTCTTAAAAGCGAGATTCAGGAAAAAGAGTATTTGGAGGTAATAGAATATGGCCAAACAGATTAAATACGGGGACGAAGCCCGCAAGGCGCTCCAGTCCGGCATCGATCAGCTTGCCAACACCGTAAAGATTACGCTCGGTCCGAAGGGCCGCAACGTCGTTCTCGATAAGAAATTCGGGACTCCGATCATCTGCAACGATGGTGTCACCATCGCGAAGGATATCACGCTTGAGGATCCTTTTGAAAATATGGGTGCTCAGATCGTCAAGGAAGTCGCCACGAAGACGAACGATTCCGCAGGCGACGGCACCACCACCGCCACGCTGCTCGCACAGGCTCTGGTCCGCGAGGGCATGAAGAACGTGACCGCCGGCGCCAACCCGATGCTGATCAAGCACGGCATCCAGAAGGCCGTCGACGCCGCCGTGGAGTCGATCCACGCCAACGCGAAGAAAGTCTCCGGCTCCAAAGATATCGCCCGCGTCGCCACGATCTCCTGCGGCGACGAGTTCATCGGCAACCTGATTTCCGACGCGATGGAGAAGGTCTCCGCCGACGGCATCATCACCGTCGAGGACAGCAAGACCGCCGAAACCTACATCGACGTCGTCGAGGGCATGGAATTCGACCGCGGCTACCTGTCTCCTTATATGGTGACGGATACCGAGAAGATGGAAGCCATCCTCGAAGATCCGTATATCATGGTCTATGAGAAAAAGATCGCCGTCTTTCAGGACATGGTGCCCTGCCTCGAGCAGGTCATGCGTTCCGGACGTCCGCTGCTGATCATCGCGGAGGACATCGAGGGCGAGGCTCTGACCAACCTGATCCTCAACAAACTGCGCGGCACGCTTTCCGCTGTCTGCGTCAAGGGCCCGGGCTTCGGCGACAGAAGAAAAGAAATGCTTCTTGATATCGCCGCGCTGACCGGCGCAACCCTGATTTCCGAGGATATCGGCATGACGCTTGCCGACATCAAGGTCAGCCACCTCGGCTCCGCCAAAAAGGTTAGAGTCACGAAGGATGCGACCCTGATTGTCGACGGCGGCGGCGATAAAGAGGCCATCAAAGGCCGTATCACCACGATCAAGAACTCTATTGAGAGTACGCATAGCGATTACGACCGCGAGAAGCTCCAAGAGCGTCTGGCCAAACTCGTCGGCGGCGTGGCCGTCGTCAAATGCGGCGCCGCGACCGAAACCGAAGCCAAGGAGAAGAAGCTCCGCATCGAGGATGCCCTGAACGCGACGAAAGCCGCTGTTGAAGAGGGTATCGTTGCCGGCGGCGGCGTCGCCTTCCTGAACATCATGCCGTCCGTCGAGAAGCTGCTCGGAACCGTCCACGGCGACGAGAGAACCGGCGTCCAGATCGTGCTCAAATCCCTCGAGGAGCCTACCCGTCAGATTGCCATCAACGCGGGCCTCGACGGCTCCGTCGTGATCGACAAGATCAAACGCAGCCACAAGGTCGGCTACGGATTCAACGTCTTCACCGAGGAATACTGCGACCTGATCGAGAACGGCGTTGTCGACCCGGCCAAGGTCTCCCGTTCCGCGCTCCAGAATGCAGCTTCCGTCGCGGCGATGGTCCTGACCACCGAGAGCCTCGTCACCGATATTCCGGAGGAGACCCCGGCGCAGAACAAACTGCCTGGTTCCACGCCTCCTCAGATGTACTGATTCAGTTTCAATCAAAAAAGAGCCTTCCGCAGGGAGGGCTCTTTTTTTAGATAAAATACATGAGAGCAGATGGTTCCCATGCATGGGGCGCATTTCGGATAAGGGAGGAAAAAGTATTCGTCCTGCAGAGAAATATAAGGACGGGGGGTAGGCTTTTCGCTCATGATCGGAATGAACCGCGTCGGCTCTCCGAAACATCTTGCCGTACCATACAGCATGTTAGCTCGTGTAGATGCTTCCGTCGCCGGAGTAGGCGCCGATCTTGGCCTCACCGATAAGTTCCGGATAGACGGATTCCTCCGCGTGGAGTTCCTCGATCAGGGCATCCTCGACGCGGAGATGGATTTTGACGTACCCTTGACCGGACAGGACGGAGACTCTTTTATAGACGCAGTCCGAGTCCGTATCGGCGGAGAGAGTGCAGGGGGCGTAGACCTCCGTTTCATCGACGGAGCTGCCGTTTTGCAGGCGCAGAGAGGCCTCCTCGTCCATTGTGACGGAGGCGACGGAGAGGGAATCGAGCGTCACGGAGATCTCTTTTCCCAAAATGGAGACCTTTCCGACCGAACAGCCGCCGTCGAGCGCCTGAACCGTGCAGCCGGCGGTCAAATCCAGCGCGTCGATGCTGCTGCCATACAGCTTGAGCATCGCATTTTCTCCGGATTTCACTTCGATGGAGGCGGCCGTGCAGCTTTTGAGCACGAGCGATCCGCCGCCGGTGAAAATCAAGGCTCCCTGAATACGGCAATTTTCGAGCGTGACGGAACCGCTCCGGACATAGAGATTCTTCAGGATGGTTTTATTCTTCAGCACGACGTCTTCGGCCTGAATCGTGACCGTATTGAGGGATTGCTCATAGTCGAAGGTGCCGGCTTTTCCGTATTTTGCGTCGTAGGGCTTCTCCGCGTCACCGTCAAAGATGCTTTCGGTGCCGGAGAGCTCCTCTCCGGATTCTTCCGGCAGGCCGGATTCGGTTTCCCCGGAAACGTCCTCCTCTGAGGAAGTGGAAGAAGTATCCTCGCCGGAGAGGCTTTCTTCGGATGAGGAGGAAGTATTTTCCTCCCCGTTTCCCGCGCCGTTAAAATAGATGTTGACGGTCACACATCCGGAAAGAGATATTGTGAGGAAAGCAAGCAGAACAACAAGCAGTTTTTTCATGGACGGTCTCCGAAGGTTATACTGATGTCTCTATTATACGTCCGGAGAAAATGCAAACAAAGAGAAAATTTCCGACAAAAAAATCCCCGGCTTTTCCCGGGGATTTTTGGTATTCGGATTTATTCCTCTTCAACGGGACCAAGCTGGCGGTCGAGCCACGCGGCGGCGAGGTCGAGCGAATTGTAGAGGCCGACGCGCTCGCTGCGCTTCAAAACCATCTCGCTTGGATCCGCCTTCGGGTTGGTGGACATCATCTGCATGACGATGCGGCCCGCGGTCTCCTCGTCTCCGGTCTGTTTTGTCTCCATGATCTGCAGCATCACGACATAGGGGTCGCGCATGTCTCCGTAATACAGAATGTTTTTGCTGCGGACGAGGGGACGGCCCTTATAAATCAGAAATTCTTTTTTCTCTTCTGCCATGGTTTTCCTCCGTCAGTCGTTGAGATAGTTTTTTACGAGGATTTGCAGCAGCTCATCGCGGTCGATTTTCCGGATCAGGCTCCTGGCGTTATTGTGGGTGGTGATGTAGGTCGGGTCCTCGGAGAGAATATAGCCCACAAGCTGGTTGATCGGATTGTAGCCTTTCTGACGCAGGGCATCGTAGACGGTCGTCAGGATGGCCTTGATCTCCTTTTCTTTATCCTCATGAAGAGAGAATGAAATCGTAGGTTCGTTCATGAAAGGACTCCTCTCTTTTCGGCGATTCCGATTCTGCATTAAGTTTACACCAAAAGCGAATCTTTCGCAAGTATTATTCTTGCGCAGTGCGCGGAACAAGCCTTTTTTCACGGAAATCACCGGAGACAGGAGAGAAATTCTATAGAGAAAAATCAGGACTCCGGCTGCCGTCCCGGAGAGAGGACGCCGGATGTGCGCGCATACCCGGCGCAGTAGAGCAGGAAGGAGAGCACTACCATGGCGGAACAGACCGTCACGGCGGTTTCCGTGACGAAAGAGGGAATATTTTTGCTGAGCATGTGAGCGAGCACGGTCATGTTGGTCAGAAGCGTCGCAGCTTTTCCATGCCAGTCGGCGCTGGAAACGATTCCGCTCGTCAGATAGGCGGCGGATCCGGCGATGCCCATAAAGAGCTCTTTCAGAATCAGGATGAAGAGGAGCTTCTGCATGGGCGGGTAGGCGGCGAGCAGGCAGACCGTCACGGCGGCGAGCGTGGCCTTATCCGCGACCGGATCGAGCACTTTTCCAAGGTCGCTGACCATATGATATTTTCTGGCGATCCTACCGTCCACGAGATCGGTGACGGCGGAAAACAGCATCAGTCCGAATGCGGGGAGCGGGCTTTCCTCGTAGAGATAAAGCAGCACGATCTCCGGGATCAGAATCAGGCGGAGCAGGGAAATCAGGTTGGGAATGGTAAAAATTTTTGGGGCCGGTCTCATAATCTTCCTCCGTTTCGGACGGTCTTTTTCTCAGTATTTCCGCTTTCCTTCCGCAGGATTCAAAAAGGGGAAGGAAACGGGGATTTTTTCGCGGCGCCGTCTTGTATTATTTCGCGAATTTTGATATACTCTCTTTCGCTCGCCTGAAAAAGAACGCAGCAAACGGGTTTTGCCCGTTTTTTGAAAAGGCGCTCCGGATACCCTCTTCCGCAAAGAAAAAGGCAGGTGAGGATCGTATGGAAAAACGGATCGATTTGACACAGGGCGTAATCTGGAAGGGTCTGATGACCTATTTCTTCCCGATCCTGCTCGGCGCCTTTTTCCAGCAACTTTATAATACGGTGGATGCCGTCGTCGTGGGCAACTTTGTCGGCAAGGAGGCGTTGGCGGCGGTCGGTGGATCGGCGTCTCAGATTATCAACCTGATGGTGGAGTTTTTCATCGGACTCTCCTCCGGCGCGACGGTCGTGATCGCCCAGTATTTCGGCGCGAAGAACGCCTCCGGCTTACATACCGCGCTTCAGACGACCGTGGCGTTCGCGCTGATCACCGGAGCGGGGATCACGGTTGTGGGCATTGTCATCTCCGGGCCGATGATGCTGCTGATGGATACGCCGGACGATATTATGACGTTCTCCACCCAGTATGTGCGGATCATCTTTGCGGGTATCCTGCCGAGCATGCTCTACAACATGGGCGGAGGAATCCTGCGCGCCCTCGGCGATTCGAGAAGGCCGCTCTACTATCTGATCGTCTGCTGTGTCACGAATATTCTGTTGGACCTGCTTTTCGTCGCGGTTTTTAAATGGGAAGTGATCGGCGCCGCGCTGGCGACGATCCTATCGCAGGCGGTCAGCGCCGTGCTTGTGATGCGGGCGCTCAGCCGGCTCGACGATTCCTATCGCTTCCGCTATCAGGAAGTCGCCGTTAATCGGCCGGAACTCGCCCATATTCTCCGGATCGGTCTGCCCTCCGGGGTTCAGGCTTCGATGTATTCGATCTCCAACCTCCTCATTCAGACCTCCGTCAACAGCCTCGGCACCGATACCGTGGCGGCATGGACGGCCTGCAGCAAGGCGGACAGTCTCTTCTGGATGATTATGAATGCTTTCGGCGTGACGATCCTGACGTTTGTCGGCCAGAATATCGGCGCCGGTAATAAGGAGCGCGCACATCAGGGCGTCAAGACCTGTTTTAAAATTACAATGACGACCGCGCTGGTTCTCAGCACGCTGTTGTTTTTTGAAGGGAAAATCCTTCTGACCGTCTTTTCCTCGGATCTGGAGGTCCTCGAAATCGGCTTTCGCGCCATGCGGCATCTGGTGCCGTTTTATTTTACATGGGTATTTGTGGAGGTTCTCTCCAGCGCTCTCCGCGGCTCCGGAAACGCCTTCGCCCCAATGGTGATTACGATCCTCGGCATCTGCGTGCTTCGGGTGATCTGGGTCTACGCGGCCATCCCGCTCAACCCTTGTATCGAGATGATCTGTTACAGCTACGGCTTGACGTGGTCGGTGACGGGGGCGGCATTTTTGGTCTATTATTACAAAGTCGGCCGCTCGCGGTTTTTCACTTAATAAAAAAAGAAAAACGACGTTTGGAATTTCTTTCGCAGGACAATAGCGCCGGTTTCTCCGGGAGGAAAAATCCTTTTTCCGGAAAGCGGTATCTCCGATATGCCACAAAATGTTTCTCCCCGACCGCATGAAAAGATGTGTCCGGGGATTTTTTTGCAATTTGGAACTGGGGGACGGGTATTAAGGATGAAGGCCTTTTTGCTTGCATTGTGCCGAATTTTGGGATAAGATGTAAAATATCAAATCCGGCCGAAAAGGAGACCACGCTATGGACCGTTCCATCACCGAAGGACCGATTCTGAAACGCCTGCTGATTTTTGCGCTTCCGATTCTTGCCAGCAACTTCTTTCAGCAGATGTATAATATTACGGATGCGGCCATCCTCGGCAATTTTGTTGGAGAGCGCGCGCTTGCCGCCATCAGCGAGACAGGATATGTCGTCAACATCCTGATCGGCTTCTTCCTCGGCCTCGGGGTCGGCGCCGGTGTTTTGATTTCTCAGTGCGCGGGCGCAGGAGATCGGAAGGGGCTCTCCGACGCCGTCCACACCTGCGTGGCGCTCTGTCTCTGCGCGGGCGCGGTGATGACGTTCGTGGGCATTCAAGTCTCTCCATGGGTGTTGAGGGCCATCGATACGCCGGAGGACGTGATGGATTATGCCGTGACCTACCTGCGGATCTATTTTGCCGGTACCGTTCCGGTCATGCTCTACAATCTCGGCGGAAACATCCTGCGCGGCATGGGCGATTCCCGGCGTCCGTTTTATTACCTCGTCGTTTCAAGCCTTCTGAATGTGGCGCTTGATTTTCTGTTGGTTGCGGGGTTTCGTCAGGGCGTCGCGGGCGCGGCATGGGCGACCGTCCTCTCTCAGAGTGTTGCGGCGACGCTCGTTCTGCGCCGTTTGCTTCTGGCGAATGAGGCTTGGCGGCTCTCCTTAAAAAAGCTCCGGTTTCACGCGGAGTCCCTGCGGCAGATTCTCAGAATCGGCGTACCGGCCGGTTTGCAGATGGTGGTCGGTCAGCTTGCCCATCTGACGATGCAGACGCAGATCAATTCGTTCGGTTCCGAAGCGATGGCGGGAATCGGCGCCGCCGACAAAATCAACAATTTCATGTTTTTGCCGGTGGAGGCGCTCGGACTTGCCGTTACCACCTTCACGGGGCAAAATTTCGGCGCAGGGAAGCCCGAACGTGCTTATCAGAGCACAAAGATCTGCGCCGCGCTGGCCGTGAGCACCGCTCTAATGCTCAGTGCGCTGGTCTGGATCGGGATGGGGCCGTTTATCAGGATTTTTACGCGGGATCCGAATGCCGTTGAGGCGGCCGTCCTCTTTCTTTCCGTTTCCGCGCCGTTTTATGCGTTCTATGGCGTCGATGTCTCTGTCGCGGGTTCCCTCCGCGGAGCAGGGTTTACCGCCGTGCCAATGTTAGTCGACCTTACGTTTTACTGCGGCCTGCGGATTTTTTTGATGCTTGCCGTTATGCCCGTCTGGCATGACATCCGTCTGATTGGGCTCTGTTATCCGACGTCATGGTTTGCCGCCGCTTTGACCAATTTCCTATATTACCGTTTCGGAAAATGGAAGCGCCGCTGGGAAAATGAAGTCCCGGGGCAGCCGGCCGTCTGAGGATTTCCCGCCCATGCCGGAAATGCCAGCCTTCGTACAGCGGCTCGACAGCTCTTTTCTATGGGAAATGAGATTTGGCAATCATGCGGACGAATGACGCGCATATCCATATCCATACGGGGATGAAGAAACAAACAAAAAAAGAGCGGAAGATGAAGTTCCGCTCTTTTTTCTTATTTTGTTTCCGGTCTCGGGATAAACGCGGGATTATAGGCATAATAGTTTTTGCTGTTCAAGCCGTCGCGGATTTTCTCGAGGCTTTCGCCGAAACGCTGATAATGGACGATTTCTCTCTGCCGGAGGAAAGTGATCGCATCCCGCACGTCGGGATCGTCGGTCAGTTTCAGAATGTTGTCGTAGGTGAGGCGTGCTTTCTGCTCGGCGGCCATATCTTCATTGAGGTCGGCGAAGGGATCACCGGTGGATTGGAAAGAAGCCGCGTTAAACGGCACGCCGCTTGCATCCACCGGATAGATGCCGACGGTGTGATCGACGAAATAGGGCGCGAAGCCGCTGTTTTCGATATCCGACATTCTGAGATTCCTTGTCAGCTGATGTACGATGGTACTGACCATCTCCATATGGCCGAGCTCCTCCGTACCGATATCGGTCAGAACCGCTCTCACCATGTCGTTCGGCATGGCATACCGCTGGGAGAGATAACGCATGGCTGCGCCGGATTCTCCATCAGGCCCTCCAAGCTGAGTAATGATAATTTTGGCAATGCCGGGATCCGGATTCTGAACTTTAATGGGGTACTGCAATTTCTTCTCATACATCCACATATGCTTTAAGCCTCCTCAATATCCCATGGCCACGGGCTCTTGACCCATTGCCAGGTACCGGTTTCATTGAGATCCATCGGCGTCAGCATACCATATTTTTCTGCATATTCCGCGGCGGCCTCTTTTCTCATCTTCAAGTATTCCCTATAAAAGGCAAGCGCGTCCTCGTTGTCGGGGTGGGTGTCAAGGAAAAGGCCGGTCTCCAGCAGCACAAAATCCGACACCATGATTCTTGCCAGCAAGGTATTTTGCTCATCCATCTTTAAACCTTCTTTCCGAGATAGGGGAGGTCCAGATCGACAAAAAGAGTGCCCTGTTTCAGCGCCCTTGCCGGCTCATAGAGATTTCCCCAATACTGCATCGGTACATATGCCATCGCGAGCACCTGCATGGTGCTTTTTCTATAAGGCATAGGGATGGGCGTGGTTTGATCTGTTGTGTTATCCATATTTGACTCTCCAGAAAATCATTTACACGGTCCAAAGCGATTCTCCCGTGCATACCAGTATACGAAAAAGCACGCATAAGCGGGTAATCCTGCTCCAAAACAAGAAAAAAGGCGGCTTTGGATATAAAAAATAAAGAAAAAGATGGGAATTTTTAAAAAGTACCTTGCATTATGAAAAAAGGCAACATATAATATTTAACATAAAATAATATTATAAAGATAAATGGAGGTACTTGCAATGCCGGAGATCACCTATAAAATTACAAAAGAGATCGGCGTCATTTCCGAAAACCCCCGGGGCTGGACCAAAGAACTAAATATGGTCAGCTGGAACGACCGGGATCCGAAGTATGATATTCGCGAGTGGGCACCCGACCACAGCCGTATGGCGAAGGGCTTGACCTTTACCGCGGAAGAACTGGGCGAACTCCGCAAGATGCTCGAGGGATTGGAGCTTCCTGTTGAGGAGTTACCGGACTGATCATTTGTCTTTTATGCTCTGACTGCGGCGGGCATTTCTTCCGGCCAAAACCGGGGGACTGCCCGTTTTTCCTGCTGCAGAGCTTTGATACCTAATTTGGAAGGAAGAGTACTTTTTGGTAAGAGAAGATTTAAGGAACGTTGCAATCATTGCCCACGTCGACCACGGCAAGACGACACTCGTGGATGAGATGCTCAAACAGAGCGGCACCTTCCGCGAAAACCAAGTGGTCGAGGAGCGCGTCATGGATTCCGGAGACCTCGAACGGGAGCGCGGCATCACCATTCTCGCAAAGAACACCTCGATCCATTATAACGGCGTAAAGATCAACGTCGTCGATACGCCCGGACACGCGGATTTCGGCGGAGAAGTCGAGCGCGTGCTCAAAATGGTCAACGGCGTCATTCTGTTGGTCGACGCCGCGGAGGGACCGATGCCGCAGACGAGATTCGTGCTTCAGAAGGCGCTGGATCTCGGCCATCCGGTCATCGTCGTCGTCAACAAGATCGATCGCCCGGATGCCCGCCTCAATGAGATCGGCGACGAGATTCTGGAGCTTTTGCTGGATCTTGACGCATCGGAGGAGCAGCTCGACAGCCCGATGATTTTCTGCTCCGGCAGGGAAGGCACCGCTTCCTTTGATCCGTATCAGCGCGGCGGGGATCTGAAGCCGCTCTTTGATACGATTTTGGATCATATTCCGGCACCGGAAGGCGACGAAAATGCTCCTCTCCAGGTGTTGGTTTCCTCTATTGATTATAATGATTATGTCGGCAGGATCGGCATCGGCCGCATCGAGCGCGGAAAAATCCACGTCAACGACGACATCGTCGTCTGCGATTACCATAATCAGAAACAGCCCTATAAATCTAAGGTTGTGAGTCTTTATCAGATCGAGGGTCTGACCCGCGTTCCCTGCGACGAAGCGAGCGTCGGCGATATCGTCTGTATCAGCGGAATCACCGGCATCACGATCGGCGACACGATCTGCGCGCCGGATACGGTCGAGCCGCTCTCCTTTGTTAAGATCAGCGAGCCGACCGTCGAGATGACTTTCTGCGTCAACGACAGCCCGTTCGCCGGAAAAGAAGGCAAATTCGTCACCAGCCGCCAGCTTCGCGAGCGGCTTTATAAAGAGCTGATGAAGGATGTCTCTCTTCAGGTCTCCGATACCGACACTACGGATAAATTCAACGTCCGCGGCAGGGGCGAGATGCATCTCTCCATCCTGATCGAGACCATGCGCCGCGAGGGATACGAGTTTGCGGTCTCCACGCCGCGCGTGCTCTATAAGACGATCGACGGCAAGCTTCAGGAGCCGATCGAGCTTGTTTCCATCGATCTGCCGGAGGACTGCGTGGGCACCGTCATGTCCGCCATGGGGACAAGAAAGGGCGAGCTCGTCAAGATGGCTCCGTTCAACAGCCGCATGCGTCTGGAATTCCTCGTTCCGGCCAGAGGGCTCTTCGGCTACCGCAACGAGTTCTTGACGGAGACCCGCGGCGAGGGCATCATGAGCTCCATATTTGACAGCTACCAGCCCTACAAGGGCGATATTCAGCGCCGCAGCAGCGGGAGCCTGATCTCCTATGAAACGGGCGTCTCCGTCACCTACGGCCTCTATAATGCGCAGGAGCGCGGCCAACTCTTTATCGGAGCGGGCGTGCCGGTCTACGAGGGCATGGTCATCGGCGAATCGCCTAAGACGGAAGACATCGTCGTCAACATCTGCAAGACGAAACATCTGACGAATACGCGCGCTTCCGGTTCCGACGACGCCCTGCGGCTCACTCCGCCGAAGCGCATGAGCCTCGAGGCCTCCATTGAATTCATCAAGGACGACGAGCTGCTCGAGGTCACGCCAAAGAGCATCCGGATTCGCAAAAAGATCCTCAGCAACGATCTTCGGATGAAGGACCGCTTCAGGAAGCTCAAAGAGGATACCAAACCAGAATAAATACCGGCCTGCGTTTTCCGGCACGGGGGAAACGTGCACCTGTGAAATCAAAAGGCCTTACAGAGGAAAAAGCTGCGGGGCCTTTTTATATGATGAAAAAATAATTCGTTGTACGCCGATGGGAGGCCGTGGGATGTACAGAAAAGAACATGATTCTCTTGGTGAAGTGCTTGTGGAGGACGAACGGTACTGGGGCGCCCAGACGCAGCGAAGTCTCCGGAATTTCGTGATCGGTACGGAGACGATGCCGGCGGAGGTGATCCGCGCCTTTGCGCTGCTGAAAAAGGCCGCCGCGCAGGCGAACGCCGGACTTTCCGTATTGGAAGAAGAAAAATGCGGCCTGATCTGCGCCGTTTGCGACGAGATCCTGGCGGGAAAGCTCGACGGCGAGTTCCCGCTGCGCGTCTGGCAGACAGGAAGCGGCACCCAGACGAACATGAATCTCAACGAGGTCATCGCGCATCGGGGGAATCAGTTGGCCGGAAGGGAAGCCCTGCATCCTAACGACGATGTAAACCGCTCCCAAAGCTCAAACGATACGTTCCCGACCGCGATGCGGATTGCGGCCGTGCAGGTGGTCGAGGAGGGGCTGCTGCCTGCGCTGGATTCTCTGGCGGCCGCGTTCCACCGGCTGGAAAACGAATATCCCGGCGTGATCACGGTCGGACGCACCCATCTTCAGGATGCGGTGCCGATCCGCTTTTCGCAGGAGGTCAGCGGCTGGCGCGCCATGCTGCAAAAGGACCGCGGCATGCTCACGGCGGGCCTCAGGGATCTCTGTGAGCTTCCGCTCGGAGGAACGGCCGTCGGCACCGGACTCAACGCGCCGAAAGGATTTGACACCCTTTCGGCAGAGAAGTTGGCGGCGCTGACCGGGCTTCCGTTTGTCACGGCGGAAAATAAGTTTCACGCGCTGACAAGCCTCGACGCCTTTGTCGGCGAGCACGGCGCGATGAAGGCCCTCGCGGCGGATCTGATGAAGATCGCGAACGACATCCGGTGGCTTTCCTCCGGGCCGCGCTGCGGGATCGGCGAGCTGACCATTCCGGCAAACGAGCCGGGCAGCTCCATCATGCCGGGCAAAATCAACCCCACCCAGTGCGAGGCGGTCACGATGGTCGCCGTGCAGGTGATGGGAAACGATACAGCCGTCGGAATTGCGGCTTCTCAAGGCAATTTCCAGCTCAACGTGTTTCTGCCCGTTACAATCTATAACTTCCTCCAATCGGCGCGGCTGCTGGCCGACGCAATGCGCTCCTTCGAGAAAAACTGCGTCCGCGGAATCGTGCCGAACGAGGAAAAAATGGCCGAAAACCTGCGCCGGTCGCTGATGAACGTCACGGCGCTCAATCTGCGGATCGGCTATGAAAACGCGGCAAAGGTTGCAAACTATGCTTTTGCAAAGGACTGCACGCTCGCCGAGGCCGCGGAAGCGCTCGACTTCCTCTCGAGAGAGGAGGCCGAGGAGGCCCTCGACCCGAAGAAAATGGTGTGACGCCCCCAGCAACCCGTCCGGAATTTTAATAGGAGGTAACTTCTTTGGATTATCAGAAAGAATCTTTAAAAGCGCATTACGAATGGCGCGGAAAGCTGACGGTCGATTCCAAAGTGGCCGTCGATTCGCCGGAAGCGTTGTCTTTGGCCTATACGCCGGGCGTTGCGGCGCCTTGTCTCGAAATTCAGAAAGATCTCTCCAAGAGCTATGAGCTGACCGGGCGGTGGAACACGGTGGCGGTCGTCACCGACGGCACCGCGGTCCTCGGCCTCGGCGACATCGGCCCGGAGGCCGGGATGCCGGTCATGGAGGGCAAGTGCGTGCTCTTTAAAGAGTTCGGCGGCGTGGACGCGATTCCGCTCTGCATCCGCTCCAAGGACCCGGACGACATCGTCAAGACCGTTTCTCTGCTCGCGGGCAGCTTCGGCGGCGTCAACCTCGAAGATATTTCCGCACCGCGCTGCTTCGAGGTCGAGCGCCGGCTTAAGGAAATCTGCGATATCCCGATTTTCCACGACGACCAGCACGGTACCGCGGTCATTACGCTCGCCGGGCTTCTCAATGCGCTGAAAATCGTTGGGAAGCGGCTGGATGAAACCCGCTTCGTCGTAAACGGCGCCGGTGCCGCCGGAACCGCGATCACGAAACTCCTGCTCCGTGCGGGCGCCAAAGAGGGAATCGTCTGCGATCGGAGCGGCGCGATCTATGTCGGCCGCGGGAATTTGAATTCCGCGAAAGCCGAACTTGCAGAAATGACGAATCCTTCCCATATCGCCGGACCTCTCGCCGAGGCGGTCAAAGGAGCGGACGTCTTCATCGGCGTCTCCGCGCCGGGCGTGTTGACCGGAGAGATGGTGGAGACGATGGCGAAGAATCCGATTATCTTCGCCTGCGCAAACCCGGTCCCGGAGATCTTTCCGGACGAGGCCAAGGCGCACGGCGCGGCGGTCACGGCAACCGGCAGAAGCGATCTGCCGAACCAGATCAACAACGTGCTGGCGTTCCCGGGCATCTTCCGCGGGGCGCTCGACGTCCGCGCCTCCGAGATCAACGACGAGATGAAACTCGCCGCCGCCCATGCGCTGGCAAGTCTGGTCGGCGAGGATCTCTCCGCCGAGTACATCATTCCGCAGCCGTTTGATCCTCGCATCTGTAAGGCAGTCGCCGCGGCGGTCGCGGAGGCGGCGAGGAAATCCGGCGTCGCAAGAATATAAAGAATTTTGTCAAACAGTGAAAGGATGGCGATTAGGTCGTGGACAGTAAGAAAATGGAAGAAATCCAGCACATTATTGATCAGATGACCCCTTCGGAACTCGAAAAAGCTATGGAGTATCTGAATTCGCTTCTTGCATCCGCGGAAGAAAGTCAATCTTCTCATCCGGAAAATTGCGAATGACCCTTCAAACGTATGATGAGCACAGACTGCCGTGAAGCAATCTGTTTTTATGTTACAAAAATACCAAAACAAAAGACAGCCGCTGCCCCGTATCGGACTGCGGCTGTTTCTCATTAAATGATAGTTTCAAATAGCTTTTTCCATCCAGTGGTGCGGATGACCCTCGTCATAGGCGACGGGCGCGTCGGAGGTCTCGTATCCGCATTTTTCATAAAATCCGACGGCGCTCTCCTGCGCGAGGAGCTTGATCTTTTTTGCATGCTCGGATTTTGCGATGACCTCGAGGGCGGTGAGCACCGCGGCACCGAGATGATGCTTCCGGTATTCCTTTAGGACGGCGATTCGTCCGACCTGCCAAACAGCGTTTTCGCCCTTCGGATCCGGGAAGATGCGCCCGGTACCGACGCATTTGCCGTCGCAATAGATCGTGGCAAAACGAGCGACGTTGTCGATGTCGTCAAACTCGTTCTGATAGCCCTGTTCCGCGACAAAGACGGCCATGCGCACCGCGTAGGCGTCGTTTCGGTTGTCCTCGGTCTTCATCGTGATTTCCGCCATAAAAAAGCCCCCTTCCGTCAATAGGGCAATTATATTCTTTTCCGGCGGCGTTTGCAAGGGCCCGTCCGGCCTCATCCGGGATCTCCTGCGCACGGTTCCTGCCCCTGAAAAGCAAAATCTTGACATTACCAAAAAAACGGATATTCTTAGAATATATATATTCCGGGGAATTTGGGGAGACAATATGAAGAATTTTGAGAAATATACGAGAAATTTCATCGCGCCGGAGCATCCGGACATGAGCTGGACGGAGAAGCTCTATATCGAAAAATCCCCGGTCTGGTGCAGCGTCGATCTCCGGGATGGCAATCAGGCGCTTGTCGTGCCGATGAATGTCGCGGAGAAGCTGATCTTTTTTGAATCTTTGCTAAAGATCGGCTTCAAGGAAATCGAAGTCGGCTTTCCCGCCGCGTCGGAGACGGAATACAATTTTATCCGCCGCCTGATCGATGAAGGCCGCATCCCGGAAGACGTCTGGATTCAAGTGCTGACGCCGGCAAAACAGGAGCTGATTCAAAAGAGTTTTGACTGTGTCCGCGGCGCGAAAAACGTCATTATGCATCTGTATAACGCCACTTCCGTTGCGCACCGCGAGCAGGTCTTCCACAAGACCAAAGAGGAGATCTTGGAGCTTGCGGATAACGGCGCCCGCTGGATCAAAGAGGAAGCGGAACGTTTTGACGGGAATCTCCGGCTTGAATACTCGCCGGAGGCCTTTACCGGTACGGAGCCGGACTTCGCGCTGGCGATCTGCTCCGCCGTATTGGATATTTGGCAGCCGACGCCGGATCGAAAGGCGATCATCAATTTGCCGGCGACGGTTTCGCTCTCGATGCCGCACGTCTACGGCGCCCAGATCGCTTACATGAACCGGAGGCTGCCTTATCGGGACAGCATCGTCCTCTCCCTCCATCCTCATAACGATCGCGGCTGCGGCGTCGCGGACGCGGAGATGGGGCTTTTGGCTGGCGGCGAGCACGTCGAAGGAACGCTTTTCGGCAACGGCGAACGGACCGGAAACGTCGATCTCGTCACCCTTGCGCTCAATCTCTATTCTCAAGGAATCGATCCGGGCCTCGACTTTTCCGATCTGCCGGCCCTCGTAAGCATGAGCGAAGAGGATACCGGCATGATGGTGCCCGACCGTCAGCCTTACAGCGGCGAGCTCGTGTTCACGGCATTTTCCGGCACCCATCAGGACGCGATCGCCAAAGGCATCGAATGGTATAAGGAAGGGAAGAGCGCCCACTGGAACGTGCCGTATCTGCCGATCGACCCGGAAGACATCGGCCGGAAACTGGAGGACAGCGTCATCCGCATCAACAGCCAGAGCGGCAAGGGCGGCATCGGTTATCTGATTTCTCAAAATTACGGCTATCATCTTCCGCCGAAGATGATGCCCGACGTCGGAAAAACGGTCAAATCCGCCTCCGATCAGCTCGGCAAGGAACTGATGCCGGAGGAAGTTTTCGAGATCTTCCGGAAAGAATATATCAATTACTTTGATCCGCTGGATATTACGGCGGCGGACTTTACAAATCTCCCGGAGAAGCGGATTTCCGCCAAAATCGTGGTGATGAAGGACGGCGAGAGGCGGGAGCTCTCCGCGACCGGAAACGGACATCTGAACGCCGTGGCGAACGCTCTGAAAGAGAACCTCGGCTATCAGTTCCATCTGACCAGCTACTCCGAGCACGCCCTCGAAGATGAAAAAGGCACCAGCTCTCTGGCGGCGGCTTACGTCGGCATCAGCAACGGCGGCCGCGAGACAATCTGGGGCATCGGCATCCACGGAGACATTATGGCCGCCTCGGTCAACGCTCTGGTCTCCGCCATCAACCGCATGGAAAGGGGCACGAAATGACAAACGCCGAAAAAGCAGCAAAAGCGACCGCGCTGCTCAAAGAAGCCTATCCGGACGCCGTCTGTTCGCTGGAATACATAAAGCCGCATGAGCTTCTGATTGCAACGCGCCTCGCCGCACAGTGTACGGACGCGCGCGTCAACCTGATTACGCCGGTTCTGTTCGGCAAATATCCGACCATTGGGGCGCTCGCCGACGCAGAGGAATCCGATATCGGCGGGATCATCTATTCCTGCGGTTTTTATAAGACAAAATCACACGACATCAAGGAGATGTGCCGCATTCTTCGCGACGAATACGGCGGGATCGTGCCCGACACCGTGGAGGAACTGACCAAGCTGCCGGGCGTCGGCAGAAAGACCGCGAACCTCGTGGTCGGCGACGTCTACGGAAAACCCGCGGTCGTCTGCGACACGCACTGCATCCGCATCACGAACCTGCTCGGCCTGACGACGACCAAGGACCCGGCCAAATGCGAGACCGAGCTGCGCGCCGTGCTCGACCCTCAGGAATCCAATATGTTCTGCCATCGCCTCGTGCTCCACGGCCGGGCGGTCTGTATCGCAAGGAGACCACAATGTGAACGCTGCGTGCTCAAAGAGATCTGCGCCTATTATCAGAATCTGAAAAAGCCGGAGGAGGAGAGCGAATGAAGCAGCTTGAGATTTTTGATACCACCCTCCGGGACGGCGCACAGGGAGAAAACGTCAGCTTCTCCGTCGCGGACAAGCTCAATATTCTCAAGGCGCTCGCCGCGATCGGCATCCCGTATGTCGAGGCGGGGAATCCGGGCAGCAACCCGCGCGACGCGGAGTTTTTTAACAGCATCCGTGGAAAGGAATTCGGGACAAACGTCGTGGCTTTCGGATCCACAAGGAGGCGCGGCATCCGGCCCGAGGAGGATGGAAACTGTTTGGCCCTGCTCAGCGCGGAGACGGAAACCGTCGCGATCTTCGGCAAGGGATGGCTGCTCCATGTGACGGATGTGCTCCATACGACGCCGGAAGAAAATCTGGCGATGATCCGGGATACGGTCGCCTTTTTTGTCAAAAGAGGAAAGCGTGTCTTCTATGACGCGGAGCATTTCTTCGACGGGTATCTCGATCATCCGGAATACGCCATGGCGACGCTCAGAGCTGCGGAAGAGGCCGGCGCGGAACGCCTGATCCTCTGTGATACCAACGGCGGCACCTTCCCGGAGACGGTCTCGGAGATCGTTCGGAGCGTCTCGGGGACGACGGCCGTGCCGCTTGGCATCCACTGCCACAACGACACCGGCTGCGCGGTCGCGGCCTCGATTGCCGCCGTGGAGGCCGGCGCCGTGCAGGTGCAGGGGACCTTCCTCGGCATCGGCGAACGCTGTGGAAACGCGAATCTTTCCACGCTGATCGGCGATCTTCAGCTCAAGAGGGGCTATGCCTGTATTCCGGAGGAGAAGATGCAGAATCTGACCGCCACTGCGCGGTATCTCGCCGACATCAGCAACATCCGGCTCAGCAACACGATGCCCTACGTCGGGCAGTCCGCGTTCAGCCATAAGGGCGGCATGCACATCGACGGCGTGATGAAAAACAGCCGCAGCTTTGAGCATATTCCGCCGGAAGAGGTCGGCAACAACCGGAATATTCTGGTTTCCGACGTTGCCGGAAGAAGCGCCCTCGCGGAAAAACTCGCGAAAATCGACGGAGGCCTCGCCCGCGACAGCGAAAAGCTCGCCGATTTTGCACAGAATATCAAACAGCTGGAATACGAGGGCTTTCAGTTTGAATCGGCCGCCGCCAGTATGGAGATCCGCGCGCTTAAATATTTCGGCGGATACCGGCCTTTTTTCACGCTCTGCCACTTCAAGACGATCGGCGAACAGCCCGCGCCCGATACGGATCGCTCCGCCGCGGCCGTCGTGAAAATCAAGGTCGGAGACCGCTATGAGATCACGGCGGAGGAGGGAGACGGCCCGGTTCACGCCCTCGATAAGGCGCTTAAGAAGGCGCTTTCGGTTTTCTATCCGGAGGTAGGGGGCATCACCCTTGTCGATTATAAGGTGCGCGTCATCGACAGCGGCAAAGGCGCCGCGGCCATGGTTCGGGTTTTGATCGAGAGTACGGACGGGGAGGCCGTCTGGACAACGGTCGGCGCCTCGACGGACATCATCGACGCCTCATGGCAGGCGCTGGTCGATTCCATCGAATACAAGCTGCTCAAGGAAAACGGCATTCTGCAATGACGGCCTTGAAAAAATATCGCGAAACCGATATAATAAAACCACGAAACGGAGGATGAAAAAATGGCTTTTGAAGTGACAAAGGATATGCTGATCAGCGACGTGATCGCCAAAGATAAGGGCTCGGCACAGGTCTTTTTCGCCATGGGAATGTTTTGTTTCGATTGCCCGGCGGCAAGAGGAGAAACGATCGAGGAGGCCAGTATGGTGCACGGCATCGACTGCGGCGAGCTGGTCAAAAATCTCAACGAGTATTTCAGCAAAAATGCGTAACAGGAGACGCAGCCGCAGGAAAGTGTTTCTTCACGGCTGCTTTCTTTATGAAGAAATAACCGCCCGTCGGCCAATCGAATGAAAACGCTTTGGCTTCCCACATGGAGCGAAAAATGGCGGCCCGCTACGGGCGCGGAGGTTTATTCGCTAAGAAGCCTACGCAAGTCACGTTTTCGTGGCCGGCGTGAACCGCGCGGTTGACGGGCGATTTTAATTGATAACGGAAAAAACGGAGCGAAAAACGATGGAAAAACTGGATGCAAGGCTCAGGGCGGCGGCTCATTTTGTGAGAAAAGGCACGGTTGCCGCCGACATCGGTACGGATCACGCCTACCTCATCTGTCATCTGATCGAAAAGAAGATCTGCACGAAAGGCTATGCCTGCGACATTAACGCGGGCCCGCTCGAAAACGCCCGCGCCGAGATCGAAGCCCGGAACCTTTCGGACCGGATCGAACTTCTGCTTTCCGACGGGCTGGAAAAACTGCCGGGCCGCGGGATCGACGAGGTGATCATCTGCGGCATGGGCGGCGAGACCATCGCCGAAATTATCGAAAAGGGCGAATGGCTCCGGCGGGAGACGGTACACCTGATTCTTCAGGCGATGACGCGGCCGGAATACCTCCGGAAATGGCTCTGCGAGCACGGTTTTCGGATCGACGAGGAGAAGGCGGCCGAGGCGGAAGGGCATGTTTACAGCGTCATGAGTGTCTACTATACGGGAGACAAATGGACGCCGGATCTGCTCTACTGCTATACCGGAGAGCTTTTGGGGGATCCGTCGAAGCCCGCGGAGAAATATCTTCGCCGTCAGGTCTCGATCCAGCGCGCGATTGCGAGGGGACTCGAGCGCTCGCCGGCCGGCGCGCAGAAGGCCATTTTGCATGATTCGCTCGCGGACATGATTGAGGAACAGATGAAGGAAAATAAAGATGTGTAAAGCTATAGACTTTTACAGATATCTGGACGAGATCGCGCCGTTTTCCGCGCAGGAAGCATGGGATAATTCCGGCTTTCTGGTCGGCGACGGGGAGGCACGGGTGACGAAGGTACTCGTTGCGCTGGATGCGACCGAGGAGGTGCTCTGCGAGGCTGCCGAAAAGGGCGCGGAGCTCGTAATTACGCACCATCCGGTCATTTTCAGCCCGCTGAAAGAACTGCATCCCTTCGGTATGGCCTACGTCGCCGCGCGGAAAGGCGTTGCGGTCATCTCTTCGCATACGGCGCTCGACGTGGCCGACGGCGGCGTGAACGACTGCCTTGCCGCGGCGCTCGACCTGCGAAATATCCGCAAATGCAAGGACGAGGCGGGCCTGCTCCGCGTCGGCGAGTTGCCGGAGCAGATGGAGCTGTCGGAATTTATCCCTTATGTCGCCGAAAAGCTCGGCGTCGGCGGTATCAAATATACGCCGGCGGAAAAACCGATCGGAACCGTCGCGGTCTGCGGCGGGAGCGGCGCGGAATTCTATCCGGATGCCGTAGTCTCCGGCGCGGACGCCTATGTGACGGCGAACGTCAAGCATAATTGGTGGATTGAAATCCGCCGCGCGGGATTCTGCGTGCTGGACGCCGGCCATCACTGCACAGAAAACACGGTGATCACGCCGCTGGCAAAGCGCCTGTCGGAGCGTTTTCCGGAGACGGAAATTCTCATTTCGGAGCGCTGCAAGGACCCGGCGCTCTACTGGACAAAATAAAGTTGGGGGGCGTGTACGACGGCTTTAGACGGCATCACGCTGCATTTACTGAAAAAAGAAATCGAGGGGAAGGCGCTCGGCGCCCGGATCGACAAGATTCATCAGCCGTCGAAGGAAGAGCTGGTTCTCGCGCTGCGCTGGAACGGCGGAAGCGGAAAACTGATGCTCTCGGCCGCCGCATCCGCGCCGCGCATTCATTTTACGGAAAAGGGCTTCGACAATCCGAAGTCGGCACCGATGTTCTGCATGCTCATGCGGAAACATCTGAGCGGCGCGAGGCTCATCGGCATCGAGCAGTTCGGCCTCGAGCGCATCCTGCACCTCTCTTTTTCAACGTATAACGACCTTGGCGACCCCGTGATTCTGAAACTTGCGGTCGAAATCATGGGGCGGCACAGCAACATCATCCTGATCGGAGAGGACGGACGCATCGTCGACTCCATCAAGCGCGTCACGGAGGAGATGTCGAGCGTGCGGCAGGTTTTGCCCGGCATGTGCTACGAATTTCCGCCGGCGCAGGATAAACTGAGCCCACTGGAGCCGGATTTTGCCGAACTGGAGCGCCGTTTGACAAACGGACCGGACCGCCCGCTCTCTAAAGCGCTGCTCGAGCATCTGGACGGCGTCTCGCCGATCGTCTGCCGGGAGCTCTCTTTCCGGGCCGCCGGCGATCTCGACCCCGTCTGCAGCGAACTCTCCAAGATACAGAAGGAGCGCCTCCGCGAAGCAATCGGCGCTTTGGGCGATTCCGTGAAAACCGGCTCGGCCATCCCTTATATGGTCTGCGATCCGGAGGGACGACCGATGGATTTCACGTTCCTCGACGTCCGGCAGTACGGAGACGGCGCGGAAACGAAGCCCTGCGCCTCCTTCAGCGAGTTGCTCGACCGCTACTATGCCGACCGTACCGGCGCCGATCGCATGAAGCAGCGCTCCGGCGATCTCTTCCGCTTCATTACGAATCTGCGGGACCGCCTCGCAAGAAAGCTCGAAATCCAGCGGCAGGAGCTTAAAGAATCCGGGCAGCGGGAGAATCTGCGCGTCTGCGGCGAGTTGCTTCAGGCCAATCTCTATGCGCTCCAAAAGGGCATGACCTCGGCGACCGTGGAGAATTATTACGACGAAAACCGCCCGCTGACCATCAAACTCGATCCGCGGTTTACGCCCGTGCAGAACGCCCAGCGGTACTACACCGAATACCGCAAGGCGGACAACGCGGAGAAGATCCTCAAAGAGCTGATCGAGAAGGGCGAAAATGAGCTTGCCTATGTGGATTCCGTCTCCGACCTGCTCGCCCGCGCGCGGACGGAGGACGAGTTGCTTGTCCTCCGCGAGGAGCTTCTGGAGCAGGGGTACCTCAAAAATCACGGGAGCCGAAACCAGAAACCCCCGAAGTTGCCTCCGATGGAATACGTCTCCTCCGACGGCTTCCGGATTCTCTGCGGAAGAAACAACCTCCAGAACGACCGCCTGACGCTCAAAGACAGCCGCAAAACGGATCTCTGGCTCCACACGCAGAAGATTCCCGGCTCCCATACGATCATCGCCGCAGAAGATAAAGAAATCCCGGACCGCACGATTCTCGAGGCGGCCGTCGTCGCGGCTTATAATTCCAAGGCTCGGGATTCCGCGCAGGTAGCGGTGGATTACACGGAGGTCCGAAACGTGAAAAAACCGGGCGGCTCGGCGCCGGGCAAAGTGATCTATGACCACTACAAAACCGTATATGTGAAGCCCTCGCAGTTTGAAGAGCTGTTCGGAAACAAATAAAACAAATGTCCTCTTGGCCCGCGTTTTATCCCGCGGGCCGCTTTTTTATGCTTGGAGTTTCGCGGTGTCGGCGATGCGGCCGAAGATATCCGAACCTTGCGGAATCGGACGAGTTTCTTCTGCGGGTGCGGCGGCTTTGTCTCCTTGGGCGGCTCCGATTTTTGCGAGATTTTGCCGATGCTCTTTAAGAAAGCTCGTCCGAAACGGAGAAACAGCCTCCATTTTCCATAGACGAGCCGCTGGATTTTTTTGAATGAACATACTCAATTTTTCGAGGAAAAGGCATGATTCTGCAAGAATCGGTTGACTTTTATAAATTGTATGGTATAGTTAATTCGTTAATTTTGCATCTGTTGTAATTCCCTCAAAAGAACGGCCAAGGGGAGGTGACACTGTCGCCGACAGCCTGCGGGCAAATGTGCGATAGAAAACGAGTTCGCCGTCTTTTTGCGGGAATCTGAAACACTGCACCATAGGGGCCTTCTAAAACCGGGCGTCACAGCAACGTTTAGAAAAAAATCCTTTTGCGGGGTCGGTTCCAAAAAGTGTGGTGGGTCGACAGGTTTTTAACACCACGAGGCAAAATTTGTTTCAACCTTGCTTCGTGACCATGTCGGGCAACCGGCATGAAAAATGGGTGAGGCGAAAGCCGGATCCTGTTTTTACCTTGCGTGACTTGAAATCCGCAAAAGGGGGATGCAGAATGGATCATACTGCCATTATCAGCCTGAAAAACATCGTGGTTGAGTTTGACGGAGAACAGGTTCTCCGCGACATCAGCCTCGATATTCACAATCATGAATTCGTCACGCTTTTGGGACCGTCGGGATGCGGAAAAACAACGACTCTGCGCATCATCGGCGGCTTTGTTGCACCCAAAAGCGGGGACGTTTTTTTTGATGGGGAAAAAATCAACGCCCTTCCGCCGTATAAACGGGAGGTCAACACCATTTTCCAGAAATATGCCCTGTTTCCGCATCTGGATGTATTTGAGAACATCGCTTTCGGTCTCCGCCTTAAAAAGACGCCGAATGAGGTGGTCCGTCAGCGCGTCTCCGAAATGCTCGAGCTTGTCAACTTGCGCGGCTATGAGCACAAGGACGTGGACCTGCTTTCCGGTGGCCAGCAGCAGCGCGTCGCCATCGCCCGCGCGCTGATCAACCAGCCGAAAGTGCTGCTCCTCGACGAGCCGCTGGGCGCGCTTGACCTCAAACTCCGCAAGGAGATGCAGGTGGAGCTCAAAAAGATCCAGAAAAACACACAGGTCACTTTCATCTATGTGACGCACGATCAGGAGGAGGCCCTGACCATGAGCGACACCGTTGTCGTCATGCGCGCAGGCGAGATCCTTCAGGTGGGCACGCCGGTCGATATCTATAACGAGCCGAGAAACGCGTTCGTTGCGGACTTTATCGGCGAATCCAACATCATCGACGGTATCATGAAGAAAGATTACCTTGTGGAGTTTGCGGGCCGGGATTTTGAGTGTGTGGATTTCGGTTTCGGCGACCACGAGCAGGTGGACGTCGTGATCCGGCCGGAGGACATCAAGGTGTCCGAGCCGGAGAAGGGCCAGATTTCCGGCGTGGTGGAGAGCGTGATTTTTAAAGGCGTGCATTATGAGATACGGGTCTTTGCATGCGGGTATCACTGGAAAATCCATTCCACGCTGTATGAGGAACCGGGCAGGGAGGTCGGGCTTTCCGTCATCCCGGACGATATCCACATTATGCACCGCATGGAGGAGACCGGAAATGCTGAAGTCTAAATATCCTGCTTTCCCTTATCTTCTTTTTATGGTGATCTTCATCGTTGTCCCGCTCTGCATGGTCGCTTTCTTTGCTTTTACCGATCTCAACGGAGAATTTTCGACCGCCAACATTGTGGAGGTCGCCGACTACGCCTCCGTCATCATCCGCAGCCTCTGGATGGCTTTTGTTGCCACCGTGATCTCATTGATGCTCGGTTATCCGTTCGCCTATTTTATGGCCAGAAGGACGACCCACGTACGCCGCACGATGCTGATGCTGATTACGCTGCCGATGTGGATGAACTTTCTGCTCCGGACCTACGCATGGATGACGATCCTTGAAAACAACGGCCTCATCAACCGCCTATTAAGATTGCTCGGGCTTGGAACCCTGCAGCTCATCAATACGCAGGGCGCGGTCGTGCTCGGCATGGTTTATGACTATCTGCCCTTTATGATTATTCCGCTTTATACGGTGCTCATCAAGATGGATGTCTCCGTCATCCAGGCCGCGCAGGATCTCGGCGGCAACCCCTTTCATGTGTTTACGCGCGTGATCCTTCCGCTGAGTGTGCCCGGCATCACCACCGGCGTCACGATGGTCTTTGTGCCGGCGGTCAGCACCTTTATCATTTCCCGCATGCTCGGCGGCGGCTCCGAACTCATGATCGGCGACCTGATCGAGATGCAGTTCCTTGGCAACACCTATAATCCGAATCTGGGCGGCGCCATCGCGTTCGTGCTCATGATTATCATTCTGTTTTGCATGAGCGTGATGAACCAATTTGACTCCGACAAGGAGGAAGCGGAGGAAGGAGGTGTCGTCCTGTGAAATTCCTTTCCAAATTCTATGTGGGCCTTATCTACTTTTTCCTCTATATCCCGATCGCGGTGCTGATCTTCTTCTCTTTTAACCAATCCAAGAGCCGCACGCTTTTTACCGGCTTCACAATGAAATGGTATGAGAAACTCTTCACGAACGACATCATCATCAATTCCGTCATCAACACGCTGATCGTCGCACTGATTGCCGGTGTGATCGCCACCGTCCTCGGCACGATGGCCGCCATCGGTATCTCCGCTTTCAACCGCAAAATGAAAGAGATCGTGATGAACGTCTCCTATCTGCCGATTGTTAACCCGGATATCATCACCGGCGTCTCGTTGATGCTGCTCTTCCTGTTCCTGCGTATCGAGCTCGGATACACAACCCTGATTCTCGCTCATATCACCTTCAACGTGCCGATCGTGATTTTCAATGTCCTTCCTAAGATCGGCCAGATGGACAAAAACGTCTACAATGCGGCGCTCGATCTCGGCTGCAACCGCCGGCAGGCCTTCTTCAAGGTGATGCTTCCGGAGATCATGCCCGGGGTTATGGCAGGCTTTCTGCTTTCAATCACCTATTCCTTCGATGATTTCGTCGTCAGCTATTTTACAAGCGGTCCCACTTCGCAGGTGCTCTCCGTCGTCATCTATTCCATGACGAGGCTCAAGGTGAGCCCGGAGATCAACGCGCTGTCGACCATCATGTTTGCCGTCGTGCTGATGATTTTGCTCGTTGTGAATGTGTTTGAAACCAGAAAAGAAAAAAAGATGCTACAAAGAAGAACAGGTGGGGGGTCATGGTTATGAAAAAAATATTTGCCGTGCTTTTGGCTTTGCTGATACTGGCGCTTTCCTCTTTTACGGCCGCTTCGGCGGAAGAGGAAGCCTACACAATCCATGTGGAGGACGAATCCTACTATCAGAGATTCCAGGGGCAGGGTATTGAGATTAACGTCTACAACTGGGGAGAATATATCGCAAACGATTCGCTCAATTTCGTGGATATCAACCAAGAGTTTGAAAAAGTGACCGGGATCAAGGTCAATTATACGATGTTTTCTTCCAACGAGGAACTGTATGCGAAGATGTGCTCCGGCGGCACCTCCTACGATATAATTATCCCGTCCGATTATATGATCGGCCGGATGATCGAGGAGGGGATGCTCCAAAAGCTGGATTTCAGCAACATCCCCAATTATAAATACATTGACGAGGAATATCGAAACAAGAATTACGATCCGGAAAACGAATACTCCGTGCCGTATTTCTGGGGTGTCGTCGGCATCGTCTATAATAAAACGATGATCGATGCCTCGGAGATCACCGGCTGGGACATCTTCTGGGATGAAAAATATGCCGATAACATGCTGATGTTCTCAAACTCCCGGGATGCCTTTGCCATCTCGCTGCTCGATCTCGGCTACTCGTTCAACACGACGGATGAGGGAGAGCTCCGTGAGGCGGCGGCGCATCTTTCCGAGCAAAAACCTTTGGTTCAAGCCTATGTTATGGATGAAATTTATGATAAAATGGAGGGCGGGGAAGCCGCCTTTGCCCCATATTACAACGGCGACGCCATCTCCATGATGAGCGAGTGCGACGATCTCGACTTCTATATCCCGGAAAATACGAGCATTTTTGTGGA
>DAOSWK010000074.1:0-8970 GCA_035593545.1 Oscillospiraceae bacterium
CCGCAGCTCGCGCTCGGCGGCGGGACCTTCGGCACACCGAAACCGGTCGTTGCCTCCGCGCTTCTGGCATACGAACAGATCGCCGGCATCTCCTGTCCGTTTCTGGTGGAGGCGAATTTCAGCACGGCGGGCCCGGCGCTTCTCCGGGCGTCCACGATGATGCACGAACAGACGCACCTCGCCGGCTATATGCGCGAGGATGAGGCCAATTTCATCGCCTATCTCGCCTGCATCCGTTCGGGGGACGCCTATATGGAATACAGCGGTACGGCGCTCGCGCTGATCCACGCGATGAACGCCCTCTATGCCGCGGACCCGGGGGCATGGTACCTGCTGCGGACGACGTACAGCGACGGCCTCGATGCCGACATCACGGCGCAGAACGATTTCGTACATGCCCATGACGGCCCGGCCGCGGAGTTTTCCGATGCGGTCAACGACGCCTATTTGAAGGCGAACGGCCAGCAGTCCGGCTCAAAGAGCTATGGAGAGATGGTCGATCTGCTGCTCGCCTATGCCAGAAGCGGCGGCGCGGCATCGTAAGGCTTCCATTTTAAAAAGAATATGGTATAATACAAATAAGACGGCCGCTGTGCCGTGATTTCATGGCCCGCCCGTGGTGCCTGCCAACGGCAAGCCGCTGCGGCAACGGCCGATTATCTGAGAGAAAGGCGGATTTCTGATGTACGATAACGACGAGGAGGGCATCATGATCGTTTGCCCTTACTGCGGAAAGGCGGTTTTGATCCCGATGGGCTACAACCGGGATAAATTCCTCTGCCCGCGCTGCCGTAGGGCTATCCCGCTGGATGCGAACATTCTGGAGCGCCTGCGCGGTCAGGTCGAGACCGAGAAGCTCAGCGAAAACGAGGATGCCGGCCGGAATGGCCCCTGCTGCGGCTGCAACCGGGGAGCCCTCTGATTTTTCTGATAAAAAAACGCCCTTTCGGGCGTTTTTTTAATGCTTCCTTTGTTGGAAGAGGAGAACGGCGCGAAACGACACAGATCTTAAAAAAGCCTCCGTTATACGGGAGGCTTTTCAATTTCGGCGAAAAAAGAGTCTTTCCGGTTTCGCGGCGCATTCGGGCCGCGAAGAGAGAAAGGAGGCCTCTTATTTTGAGGACCGGCGGAGAAATTTCGGCCGGAACCAGCAGATATACATCCGCATGACCTGCGCGAGGGCGAAGTCATAGGCAAGGAAGAGCACGTTGCCCAGCGCGAGGAGCACATAGACCGAGTAGCGGCCGAAGTCGCCGAATTCCGTCATGATGTCCGGGATCTGGAATACATAAATAATAATCAAATAGGAGACGATGATGCAGGCGTTGAAACAGAGAAATTTCAGCAGCCAGACGAGCGGCTTAAAGCGAAGTTTTTCGAGCTGGAATTTCGTGATCGGATAATGGCCGAAGAAGGCGATGAACATCAGCATGGCCTCCTTGTCCGGCGTCAGCAGCAGAGAGAGCAGCGACACCGCGACATAGAGCGTAAAGGCCCAGTTCGCCCCGGTCTCGACCGCGACGGAGACCATCAGAAGTCCTGCCAGAGCGGGAAGCGCATAGGTGGAAAAGGGGAACATGCCGGTCAGAAAAAGCAGCAGCGTACAGAGCGCCGCCACCATTCCGCAGAGCGCCACCTGTTGGCTCCGTTTCATCCGTTTCCCTCCCTTTTCCGATTCTGCCGTCTATCATACCGCAAATCCGGCGATCCATCAAAGTCCTGAGGCTCAGCAGCCGCCGCCGAGGCAGTTGCAGAAAATATTGAGACAGTACATGCCGATACACCAGTCGCAGCAGTCACAGTCGTCATAGGAAGTGCCGGAGGTGTTGGCCCGGCCGAACGGCATCCCGGTATTGCGGGAATACATGCACTGCTGATAGGCGGCGCGGTATTCCGGATTGTTCGGGTTCATGCGGTTCGCCTGCGCGAAATGGCTCAGCGCCTCGTCGAGCCAGCCTTTTTTATAGTAAACGCTGCCTTTGAGAAAATACCATTCGGCATCCCGTTGCTGAGCGGCCACGCCGTCGAGCAGTTCTTCGGCCTCGGCGATGCGGTTCTGCATGATGAGCCGGCGGATGTCCGAAAACTGGCTGTTCCCGGAGGCATAGCCGCTTCCCGGGGCATAACCGCCGCCGGAGCCGCCGTATTCTCCATAGTAGGAACCGGAGGCGCCGGCAGATTTTCCACCGTTTTTCCGCATGGAGGTGATCTCGTCGTAAGCGGCGTTGATCTCCTTCATCTTCTCCGATGCGACATCCTGAAGAGGGCTGCCGGCATATTTATCCGGGTGGTATTTCTTGACCAGCGTGCGGTAGGCCTGTTTGACTTCGTCGTCCGTCGCCGTGGGGGGAACGCCCAGCACTTTATAAGGATCGCTCGTTGCCGCCCTCTCCTTTCTTTTTCAAAATCCGTTCGACCTCGTTTTTGAGGCCGAGAAAGACGATATTTTCGAGAATGCCGTCGAATTGCCCGGTTTCGAGCAGATCGTAGGCCGCGCCCGCCTCCGCGACGGTCAGATAAAGCGACCCTTTCGCATGTTCGGCGGCGTCCGCGCTGTCTTCGGCACAGAGGAAGGGATTGTAGTTCCCGGTTTTGCGGTCGTCCTCAAGGTCATCCAGCGCGTCGCAGAGGTAGATATATCGCCCGAGCAGATAGCCGAAGCGCCTGAGCACGACGGCCTGCGTCTCATCGCCGGGAAGAAACGTGCCGAGCACCGCGGAGAGAAATGCCGCGGTCGGTTCTGCGGCGCGGTCGACGGAGGAACAGCCCTCCGTCTCGAGCTTCTGCTGGGCCTCCGTCATCCTTGAGGCGGCGGCGTCCACTTCCGAAGCCTGTTTACAGACGGCAAGCGCGCGCTTCCGGACAAATTTCGCATAGGGCAGCAGCAGAAAGGCGCGGAGCCGTTTCCGGAAGCCGCGGTCCGCAAGATCGTCGCGGATCTTATAATAAAACAGCACCATGGCCGCCGCCGCGGAGAAGGCCTGAACCTTTCCAGGCAGACAGCAGGCCTGTTTCCGCACCGGATGGGCGATACAGCGGCATTTCCCGAAACAGGCTTCGTCCTCCTGCCGGACGGACATGCCGACCAGCGACAGAAACGCGAAGTCGTAGCTCAGCGTCAGCCGCGCAAAGGGGCCGAAGTTTTTGCCCAGCTCGTGACAGAGGCCGCAGTAGACTGCCTTATACGTTTCCGCCTCCCGGATTTTGAGCTCCGGACGGTAGGGTTTCAGGTACCCGAACAATACCGCCCAGCCCCTTTCCGATGTGTTCTTTTGCTATTTTACACCATCATTTTCTGAAATAAATGAAGAAAGTGTAAATACTGTCCGAACAGGTTCCGCGGAAACGGCCGCGGAGGAGAAAAAATTCCCTACCGGAGAAAAAAATGGGACGTTTTTGTCGGGAAATGCTTTTTTTCACCGGTATGGGGCGGGTTTTTCGGAAAAAACACAGAAATTTTGCTTGTGCTCTTTACCTCGGCGCGGCAAAGTGGTACGATAACCTTTAATCTTCATTATTGACTGGAAAGGCCGTGATAATTTGAGAAAAATGATGCTTGGCAACGAGGCGGTGGCCCGTGGACTCTTTGAGGCCGGCGTAAAGTTTATCTCCAGTTATCCCGGCACGCCCAGCACCGAAATCACCGAATATGCCGCTACATACAACGAAATGTACGCCGAATGGGCACCGAATGAGAAAGTGGCCGTGGAAGCGGCCCTCGGCGCCTCGATCGCAGGCGCGCGGAGCTTCGCCGCGATGAAACACGTCGGGCTCAACGTCGCCGCGGACCCGCTGTTTACCAGTTCCTACACGGGCGTAAACGGCGGTCTGCTGATCGCCGTCGCGGACGATCAGGGTATGCATTCCTCACAAAACGAACAAGATTCCCGCCATTACGCGATCGCGGCGAAGTTGCCGATGCTCGAGCCCTCCGATTCCGGCGAGTGCCGGGATTTTGCGAAGGCCGCATATGATCTCTCCGAGGAATTCGATACGCCGGTGCTGCTTCGGCTTTCCACCCGCGTCTCCCATTCCCAGAGCGTCGTCGAGCTCTTCGGCCGCGAGGAACGGGACCTTCTGCCCTATAAAAAAGACATGATGAAATACGTCATGATGCCCGGCCCGGCGAGAGGCCGCCACATTGTTGTGGAGGAGCGGATGCAAAAACTCGCCGCCTACGCCGAATCCTGCCCGTTCAACCGGATCGAATGGAACGGGGAGGAACTGGGCATCATCACCGAGGGCATCGCCTACGAATTTGTCAAAGAGGCGCTGGGCAACAAAGCCTCCGTGCTCAAAATTGGGCTCATGAATCCGCTGCCGGAAAAGATGATCCGCGACTTTGCGGCGAAGGTCAAGCGCCTCGTCATTGTGGAGGAGCTCGATCCGATCATCGAGATGCAGGTGCGCGCGATGGGCATTCCGTGCGAAGGCAAGGAGCTCTTTACGCTCCGCGGCGAATACACGGCGGAGATGATCCGGGAGAAGCTTCTCGGCGAAAAGCCGGAGCATCTCGATTATCCGGAAAAGATCCCGCCCCGCCCGCCGGTCATGTGCCCGGGCTGCCCGCACAGAGGGTTGTTTTATGTGCTTCACAAGCTCAATTTGACCGTCTTCGGCGATATCGGCTGTTATACGCTCGGGGCCTCCGCGCCGCTCTCCGCGATGGATACGACAATCTGCATGGGCGCCTCGGTCTCCGCGATGCACGGCTTCAACAAGGTCCGTCCGGAGAACGCCGCAAAATCCGTCGCCGTGATCGGCGATTCGACGTTCATCCACTCCGGGATCACGGGCCTGATCGATTTATGCTACAATAAAGGCACCTCCACGCTGATCGTACTCGACAACCGCATCACCGGCATGACCGGCCATCAGCAGAATCCGACCACCGGCTACACCCTCAAGATGGAGCCGACGCCGGAGGTCTCGATCGAGGCCCTCTGCGAAGCCTGCGGCGTTAAACGAATCCGCGTTGTCGACCCATATGATCTTGCCGAGACCGAGAAGGCCGTCCGGGAGGAAATCGCCGCGGAAGAGCCCTCCGTCGTCATCAGCCGCAGACCCTGCGCGCTGCTCAAAGGCGTCAAAAGAGGTCTGCCGTTCCGGGTAAAGACCGATGTCTGCCGGAGCTGCAAGCGGTGCTTTCAGATCGGCTGCCCGGCCATCCATTTGGAAAATGGCAAGGCGGCCGTCGACGATACGCTCTGTGTCGGATGCGGGCTCTGCGCTCAGATGTGCCCCTTCGGCGCGATTGAAGCGACCGGGAAGGAGGAAATTTGACATGGCAAACACGACAATTATGATTGTGGGCGTCGGCGGGCAGGGAACGCTGCTCGCGAGCCGGATTCTCGGAGATCTTCTGATGAAGCAGGGCTATGATGTCAAAATTTCCGAAGTTCACGGCATGAGCCAGCGCGGCGGTTCCGTCGTCACCTATGTCAAATTCGGAGACGCGGTCGCCTCTCCCACCATCGAGGAGGGCTGCGCCGATTATATTCTCGCGTTCGAGCGGTGTGAAGCCGCGCGTTGGCTGCCGTATCTGAAAAAGGGCGGTACCTTGGTCGCGGCGGATCAGCGCATCGATCCGATGCCGGTCATCACCGGGGCCGCTTCTTATCCTGATCACATTTTCGAGACCATCCGCTCCCTCGGCGTCGAGCCGATCGTGGTGGATTCCGTCACGCTGGCCGAAAAAGCCGGCTCTGCCAAGGCGGCGAATGTCGTCTTAATCGGAGCGCTTTCGAGGCAGTTTCGATTTACGCAGGAGGCGTGGGAAGCCTCCATCGAAGCTGTCGTACCGGAAAAATTCCGGGAACTTAACTTGAAAGCCTTCCGTCTTGGAAGAGAAAGTGAAAAGGTGAAAATAAATGAACCATATATTATGTCAAGTTGAAACCGCATCCCGCGACGAAATCGCCTCCATTCAGGGCGAACGTCTTCATGATACCGTCAAGCGCGTCTACGAGAACGTGCCGTTCTACCGCCGCAAACTGGATGAAATGGGCATCACGCCCGAGGATATCCGCACCGCGGAGGACGTCCGGAAACTGCCGTTCACCTATAAGCAAGATCTGCGCGACAACTACCCCTACGGCCTCTTCGCCGTGCCTACGGAGGAACTCCGCGAGATCCACGCCTCGAGCGGCACCACCGGCAAACAGACGGTCGTCGGCTATTCCGAGAAGGATCTGAAAATGTGGGGCACCCTCACGGCGAGGGCGCTTGCCGCAGCCGGCGGCACCAAAGAGGATTTCGTCCATGTCGCCTATGGCTACGGCCTCTTCACCGGCGGTCTCGGCCTGCATTACGGCGCCAAGGAGCTCGGCGCAACGGTCATCCCGGTCTCGAGCGGCAACACGAACCGCCAGATCCAGATCATCCGGGATTTCGGTTCCACGATCCTGTGCTGCACGCCGTCCTACGCCCTTTACATGGGCGAGACGATGCGCGAGCTGGGCGTCACGCCGGAGGACATCCATCTCAAAGCCGGTATCTTCGGCGCGGAGCCGTGGTCGGAGAATATGCGCAAGAGCATCGAGCAGCTGCTCGGGCTTGAGGCATTCGATATTTATGGCCTTTCGGAGGTCATGGGCCCCGGCGTCTCCTTCGAGTGCGCGGAGCACAGCGGCCTTCATATCAACGAGGATCATTTTCTCGCCGAGGTCATCAATCCGGATACCGGAGAGGTGCTTCCGGACGGGGAGCGGGGCGAGCTCGTCTTCACCTGCATCACCAAAGAGGCGCTGCCGCTGATCCGCTATCGCACGAAGGACATCACCGCTCTCACGCACGGTGCCTGCGCCTGCGGCAGAACTTTTGCCCGGATGGAGAAGCCGATGGGCCGCACGGACGACATGCTGATCATCCGCGGCGTCAACGTCTTCCCGAGCCAAATCGAGAGCGTACTGCTTGAGAGCCACGGCGTCAGCCCGAACTATGAGATCATCGTCGACCGGGTCAACAACCTCGACACGCTCGAAGTGCATGTGGAGTTCCTGCCGGATGTGGTCGTCGATTTGGTCAAGGATGTTCAGAAGAAAGAGAAGGAGCTCCGGGCCGCGATCGAATCCACGCTCGGCGTCTCCACCAAAGTGGTGCTGGTTCCGCCGAAATCCATCGAGCGCAGCACCGGCAAGGCAAAACGTGTCATCGACAAACGGGTCATCTGAGAAGAAAGGGGCGGCAGAATCATGATTAAACAGGTTTCGGTCTTTGTAGAAAACAAACCGGGTCATCTTGTGGAAATTGCCTCCGCTCTGGCGGAAGCGGGCATCGATATCCGTGCGCTTTCCCTTGCGGATACCACGAATTACGGCATCCTCCGCCTGATCGTCGCGGAACCGGATACCGCCTACCGCGTGCTGCACGACAAAGGGCTCACCGTCTCCCTGACGGATGTGCTCGCAGTCGGCGTCGACGACCGGCCGGGCGGCATGGTGAAGGCGCTCTCCGTCCTCGCGGAGAAGCAGATCAGTGTGGAGTATATGTATGCGTTCATCGGCGGCACGGAGGACGGCGCCAAAGTCATTCTTCGCCTCGACAACAACGAGGCCGGAGAAGCGGCGCTCCGGGAAGCCGGCGTGCTCATCCTTCAGCCGGAGGAGCTGTATCGGCTCTGATCGGCAAAAAACGATTCTGGTGATGGCGTGTTTTTTTACCGCCGGTATCGCCGGAAATGAAGCGAACGGATCCTATGGCAAAGCCGCCGGGATGATCCCTGCGGCGCCGTAAAGCACGGTTCGGGATCGCTTCATCCGACATTCCGGGTTTCATCAAACAAAAAAGCGGGCGGGGGCCATGTTCCGTATGGAGCATGGATTCCCCGTCCGCTTTTTGATGTTTTTGTCTCAGAGCACGTCCGCATAGCGGCGTTTGAGAGCCGCAAGCTTACTCGTATAGCTCTCGGTGTCTTTTTCGAGGCCTTGCGTAAGCGCCTCCTGAAGAGAGGCAAGCTCCCGGTCGCGTTCTTCGGAGGCCGCCTGCCGTGCGGCAGAGTATTCGGTCTCCGTACTGCGGAAGGCGCTTTTCACCGCCCCGCCGGAAAGTCCTTTCGCCGCCATGACCTGCGGGAGCTGCCGCTGGGAGGTCCGGTTCGCGATGTAGGCGCTGCGCAGATCCGCATCGGCATCGTCGGAGACCTCTCCGCTCTCCCGCTCATAGGTCTCCTGGCGGCGTTTCTCCGAGGCGGCAAGGTTTTCGTCCAGAAGGGTCTTCTGGTCGAGATATTCCTGATAGTCCTCGTCGTCGGTATCTTCGCCGGATCGAACCGTCGTGAGAGAGGAGCTCCCCGTCGTGCTGGCAGAGGTTTCGCCGGCCTCTTTTGCGGCCTGCTTCTCCAGATAGGCCTTCTTTGCCCCGAGCGCGGTACCGTCCCCGGCCTCCGTATCGGGATGCCACTCGTTAAATTTTTCGAGCTGGTAGGCGTAGGTCGCCTTTTCCGACTCATCTTTGGAGTTATAGGAATAACTGTGAACGACGGTTTCCTTGCCGGTCGTGGAGTTAATCGTATGCGTTCCGCCGGTGGAATCCACATAGGAGACCGAATTGTTGTTCACTGTGATGGCCATGTTTTTCTCCTTTCCAAGAGAGGGGCGGCAGAATTCCGCCGCCCCTCTTTGTCGTTTGCTCTTGCCGCCGGGAACATCCAAAACGGTTTCGCCATGGTTTCGTTTGCCGTATTTTCGACGATACCGGCGGGAACCTCTCGTCATCCCGATGTCCTCTATTGTTTTAGAGTACCGACGGAGTTTTCCGGTGCTTTCGCAATTCCACCGCAAGGTGGAATAGGGATATTCCCAGCATCTTAACAATTCCCGCGGTTTCAGAGTACCGGTGGAATATCCCGGTGCTTCAGCAGCGGCACCATCCTATAAGGCACCACAGGGATATTCCCAGCATCTTAACAACCCCTGTTGTTTTAGAGTACCGACGGAGTTTTCCGGTGCTTTCGCAATTCCACCGCAAGGT
>DAOSWK010000075.1:0-8775 GCA_035593545.1 Oscillospiraceae bacterium
CTCACCGTTCTGAGGTCGAAATCCAGCATATACTCCCGGTAGACCTCGCCGTCGTAGGTGATGACGACCTTGCACTCGCCCTCGCCGTCGAACGCGACCTTCCAGTAGCGCGCTTCGGAAGGATTGAGGCTCTCCTCATGGACGAGGACGCCGTTGAGCGTGGCTTTCAGGTCAACCGTACGGTCGTCTCCCGGCAGCGTCGTCATGATCTGAAGCGAGGAGTTCTCCTCTTCGCCCATGCTGATGACGAGATTGACGGTCTGTCCCTCCTCCATCATCGTACCGGCATCCGGGCTCTGGCTCAGCACCACGCTCCCGGACTCGTCGCTGTCGACGCGGGTGACGGTGCCGACTTTGAGCTTTGCGGAGGAGAGCAGCATCTTCGCGTCGTCGAGCTTATAGCCCGCGAGGTCCGGCACTTCGGTGTATTTGACCTGAGCGCCGAGACTGACGTAGATGATGACGACCGTGCCGGAGTCGACTTCCGTATCCGCGCTCGGTTCCGTGCGGATCACATAACCCTCCGGGATGCTGCTGTTGTATTCCTGAATCGTCGTGAATTCGATGTTGTTTTCCGAAAGGATGGCATAGACCTGATTTTCTTCCACGTTGACGTAATCGGCCAAAGTGAAGAGTTGAACGCCGCTCGAAATCTTGACGCGGATCGTGGCGCCCTCCTTGATGGTCATGCCCGCCACGACGGATTGGTCGTAGATGACGTCCTTTTCATAAGTCTCATGGAAGGCGGAGGATTCAACCTCGATATCCAGAAGACCGTTATATTTTTGCTGCGCCTCCTTATAGTCCATTCCGACAAGGCTCGGCATGGTCATGTCGGGGACTTCCTCAAAAGGGCGGACCATGTAGAGGATGCCGATGACGAATATGATCGAGACGATGATAAACGCCACGGTGATGCCCGTCAGCACCGGCACGATCGGCATATGGCGGGTCGAGTCCTCGTTCTCCTTCTTCACCTTATCGGAAGCCTTTTTATAATTCTCCGGAATGGTCGATTCCTCCGGAGCCGTATATTTATATTCAAAGTTGACCGTCGGATTGCGCTTAAATTCCTCGATGTCGCGCAGCATCTCGGCCGCGGACTGATACCGGCGCGCCGGATCCTTCTGCATGGCGCGGATGGTGATACTCTCGAGGCTCTCCGGAATCTCCGGATTGATCTCGCGCGGCTTTTTCGGCTGGCTCTGGATCTGCTGCAGCGCGACGGTGACCGGGCTGTCCGCATTGAACGGGAGCTGGCCGGTCGTCATCTCATACAGCATGACGCCGACGGAGTAGATGTCGCTCTTCTCGTCGGTGACGTCGCCGCGCGCCTGTTCCGGGCTGATATAATGCACGGAACCGATCGCGCGGTCGGTCAGCGTCTGCTGGCTGCTGCGGGCAAAGCGTGCGATGCCGAAGTCGGCGACCTTGATCGTGCCGTCCGACAGAAGCATGATATTCTGCGGTTTGATATCGCGGTGCACGATCCCTTTATCATGCGCATGCTGAAGCGCCCGGAGAATCTGCACCGTAAAATGCACGGCCTCCTTCCAACGGAGAACGTGCTGCTGATCGATGTATTCCTTGAGGGTGATGCCGTCGATGTACTCCATCACGATATACTGGATCTTATCGTTGAAGCTCACGTCGTAGACCTTGACGATATTCGGATGGGTGAGCACGGAAATGGCCTTCGACTCGTTGCGGAAGCGGCGAACGATGTCCTCGTTCTGCATATGCTCGTCGCGAAGGATCTTGACCGCGACGGTGCGCCCGTCGATCACGTCATACGCTTTATAGACGTTTGCCATGCCGCCGACGCCGATGATCTCCTGGATCTCGTAGCGGCCGTCCAGTTTTTTGCCGATATATCTGTCCATCGGAAACCTCCGTCTCTTACAGAATCAATGGGAAATGCAGACCACGGTGATATTGTCCGCCCCGCCGGCCTTTTTTGCCGCCGAGATCAGCCGCTCGGTGCATTTTCCATAGCCGGCGCTCCGGATCATCTCAAAAAGCTCGCCGTTGGAAAAATAATTGGAGAGGCCGTCGGTACAGATCACCAGCGCATCGTCGGCCTCAAGCGGGAATTCGCAGTAATCGAGGTCGATCACGGACATGACGCCCAGCGCCCTCGTGATAAAATGCTTTTTGGGGTGGAATCTTGCCTCATCCGCGGTGATCTCGCCCTTGTCGACCAGAAGCTGGACAACGCTGTGATCTCTGGTCGCCTGGATGATCTCCTCCGGCGTCACATGGTAGGCGCGGCTGTCTCCGGCATGGATGATGTGGGCGATTCCGTCGCAGACGATGGCGGCGACGATCGTGGTCCCCATGCCGCGCAGGGTCGGGTCGCGCTGGGAGAGGTCAAACACGGAGACGTTGGCCGCCGTGACCGCCGTTTGGAGGATCGCGCGGATGGAATTATCCCCGAAGCCGCTGCCGTAGGCCGCCATGACGCTGTCGGTCACGATGTCGCAGGCGGTACGGCTCGCAATATGGCCGCCCTTTTCGCCGCCCATGCCGTCACAGACCACGGCGAACACTGCCGAATCTCCCAGAGCGCCGCAGTTGAAGTCATCCTGGTTGATCTCCCGGACATTGCCGATATCAGTCTTCCCTGTCGCTTTCAGCATGCTGTCCGCCTCCTGTCCTGTGCCTTTCCGCTTTTTTCGCCGCCCGTTCCTTTTGCTCCCGTTCCATCTTGCGGAACATGATTTTCTCATAGGCGGCATAGGAGACGATCCCCGTATCCCGGAAGGCCTGTTCAAAATACTCCTGAACCTTGTGTCTGTTGACCGGCGGCGGATTGTTGGCCGCCCTTCGCTTTGCCATCGTATCCATCAGCACATCCAAACATGGCATACGGCGCCCCTCCTTCCCGGAAAAGCTTTTATTTTTACATCATAAATCTTTTAAGTGCCGCTGTCAACGGAATCCCCCGTCCGGGAAATCCCCTCCGAACCGGCGTTTGCCGCCACAGGATCCATTACGCTGCGGCGAAGCTGCCCGCAGGCCGCGTTGATATCCGACCCAAGTTCCCGCCGAACCGTCGCATTGACGCCGCCGTCGTTCAGAAGCTTGCAGAAAGCATCCACTTTTTCGCGCTTGCTCCTGCGGTAGCCGGTCTCCGCGACACGGTTGACCGGAATCAGGTTGACGTGAGAGCCGGTGCCTTTGAGCAAACGGACAAGCTCCGCGGCATGCTCCGGGCCGTCGTTGACGCCGTCGATCAGCGCATATTCAAACGAGATACGCCGCCCTGTTGCGTCAAAATAGTCCCGACAGGCCCGCATCAATTCCTCCATCGGCCACCGGCGCGCAATCGGCATCGTCCGGCGGCGAATGTCGTCGTTCGGCGCGTGAAGCGAGACCGAGAGCGTCAACTGGAGCTTTTTCTCCGCCAGTTTATCAATCTGATCGACAAGCCCGCAGGTGGAGAGCGAGATATGCCGCATCCCCATGTTGAAGCCCTGCTCATTGGTGACGAGCGTAAGAAAATCCATCACGTTGTCGAAGTTGTCGAGTGGCTCGCCGATGCCCATGAGCACGATCGAGGCGACCTTTTCTCCGGAAGCCTCCGCATCCTTCGCCGCAAGATAGACCTCCATGAGCATTTCTGAAGCGGTGAGGCTCCGGGAGAGACCGGTCAGCGTGCTCGCGCAGAAGGTACAGCCCATCCGGCAGCCGCACTGCGTGGAGATACACAGGCTTCCGCCGCGATGGTACGCCATGCGGACGCCTTCAACGTGCTCGCCGTCCTCGAGCGCATAGAGATATTTTACCGTCCCGTCCTTGGCCGAGACGAGTTTTCTTTCAATCGATACCTTCGCAAGATGATAGTGCGCGGAAAGCTGCTCTCTTACTGCCTTCGGCAGATCGGTCATCTCGGAAAAATCTTCCGCGCGCTTCTGATGCAGCCATGAAAAAATCTGCCTCGCCCGGAATGCGGGCAAGCCGAGAGAATCCATCTCCACGTTGAGTTTCTCAAAGGGCAACCCACGCAGGTCCGTCTGTTCCAAATCCGTCACTCCTTCTGAAAACGCGCAAAATAAAAACCGTCGCAGTCAAGCTCCCCCGGCATCAGCGTCACCGAGAAACCGTCCGCGGAATCATTCTTTATGAGATCCGGCAGGATCATTGCCTCCGGCAATACCATTGCCTTCGGCAATGGAACCGGAACGAGGCCGCATTCCTTTTGCAGCCGCTCCGTGACGGCTTCGTTCTCCGCCCGCGAGAGCGTACAGGTGGAATAGACGAGCACGCCGCCGGGGGCGAGATACCTTGCGGCATTCGATGCGATGGAAAACTGAATCTCCGGCAGTCCGGAGAGATCCTCCGGCTTTTTGAAGCGGATTTCCGGCTTCCTGCGGATGACGCCGAGGCCGGAACAGGGCACGTCGCAGAGAATTTTATCGAAAACGCCGAGCGCCTCGTCATAGACGGAGGCATCCCCGACGACAGTCTTCACATTCGTGAGGCCGAGACGAGCCGCGCCCTCCTCGATGAGAGCGGCGCGCTTCGGATGCAGTTCGCCGGCGAGCAGTTCGCCGGTATTGCCCATCCGTTCCGCAGCGGTGAAGGTCTTTCCGCCCGGGGCGGCACAGCAGTCATAGACGCGCTCGCCGGGCTTCGGATCGAGCGCCGCGACGCAGAGCTGGCTCGAAATATCCTGTACATGAAAAAGACCTTTTTTATAACAATCCGTACCGTCCGGCGCGGCGCAGGCAGTTTTAAGCGCATCCGGCAAAAAGTCACAGGCTTCCGCCGGGATGCCCTCCGCGGCCAGAAGCGCCGCCAATTCGGCCGTATCGGTCCGGAGGGAGTTGACCCTGATCCAGACCGGGGGCGCGCCCAGAGAGGCTCTAAGGGCGTCCTCTGCGCGTTCCGTGCCGTACGCCGCCGTCCACATTTCGCAGAGCCAAAGCGGCGCGGCATATTCGGCCGAGAGGCGTTCCGTCGGCGGCAGGGCGCCGAAATCGGTCTTTCCGCCGCTGCGGAGGAAGGAGCGCAGCACGCCGTTGACGAAGCCGGAGGCACTCGCCGCGCCGAGGGTTTTCACGAGTTCGACCGATTCGCTGACCGCCGCGGAATCCGGCACCGAATCCATGTAAAGGATCTGATAAAAACCAAGACGCAGCGATTCGAGCACCGCAGGCGTCAGTTTTTCGAGCGGGCGCGAACAAAAGCGCGCGATCTCGCGGTCCAACGTGATGCGCCGCTCCAGTGTACCATAAAAAAGCGCCGCGGCGAAGGCCTTATCCCGTGCGTCCAGCTTGGAATTCCGGAGCGCCGAATCGAGTGTCAGATTGGAATATCCGCCGGAGGATACCCGCATCCCGGCTTTTGCCGCAAGTATGCGCGTCGTTTCCGCCATCGCGGGCACCTCCTTTCTTCTCTAAACTTATTTTAATTGGAACAGAGCGGGATTTCTTATCCAGTTCCATAACAAGAACAAAAAGGCATGTGTTTCGTGCCTCTTCCGTCAGCCCGAACCCTTCGGAAGACCCCTCTTCGGTACTTCTCCCTCGACAATCAGAACAGCGCCATAACAGGAATCCCCGTCTATCGGCTTCCCTGTGATACGGTGAAACCGACCGCCTTCAGGATGTTCGGACACGGTATCCGTTCGCGGATTTGCCGTGCTTTTAGAAAATTCCCGCCGTCAGCGTCTTCTGCGGCTGCCGCCGAAGATGAGGATAAACCGCAGAAGCTGGGCAATGGAGGTCATCATGGCCGCCACATAGGTCAGCGCCGCCGCCCGGAGCACGTTTCTTGCGCCGGTCAGTTCCTCGCCGTAGAGGATATCGTTGTCTTCAAGAATTTTGAGCACGCGGCGGGAGGCGTTGAACTCCACCGGCAGCGTGACGACCTGAAACAGGGCGATCATGGCGAAAAGCAGGATGCCCGCGAGGATCAGCGGCTCATAGGAAAAAATGAGGCCGAGCAGGATCAGCGGCATGTAAAGAAACGAGCTGATCTGCGTGACCGGGACAATGACCTCGCGTACCTTGATCGGAAAATAACCGACAGCATGCTGGATGGCATGGCCGGCCTCGTGCGCCGCGACGCCGATGGCCGCAACGGAGGTACTGCCGTAGACGCTGTCCGAAAGGTAAAGCTCCTTGCTTCTCGGATCGTAGTGGTCGGTCAAATTGCCGTTTACCCGACTGATGCCGACGTCGCCCACGTCGTACTGCCTGAGGATCAGCCCCGCGGCATCCGCGCCGGTATAACCCCGGCTCGACATCATGCTGCTGTACTTCTTAAAAGTATGATTCACCTGATAGGATGCCCATAATCCGAGCAGCAGGGCCGGAATCACAAGGATCAGATAATACAGATCAAACCCATAATAATAATAGCCGGAACCGAACATCGTATTCCTCCTTTTTATCCAAGGCACACGCCTTTTTCGGGGCGGCGGCCGCGCATGAAATCGGTGCCGCTCATCCGTTTTCCGCCTTCCGGGCAGACCTCCAACAGTTCCACCGCGCCGTCCCCGCAGCCGACGACAAATCGCCGATCGTCAAGCAGGACGCCGGGGGCTCCGGAAAAGCCCTCCGCAGCAGCCATTTTATAAATTTTAAGAGATTTTCCGCCGAGCATGGTGCCGGCAACCGGCCATGGATCGAGTCCGCGCGCCAGATTGTGCAGCTCCTGCGCCGTCTTTGTAAAATCGACGACACCCATCTCTTTGGTCAGCATCGGGGCAAAAGTCGCCTCAGCGTCGTTCTGCGGCGTACGCGGAACGGCACCCTGATCGAAGAGGGCAAGCGTCTGTTCAATGGCGTCGGCGCCGAAGACGGCCAGCCGCTCGAACAGATCGCCGGAGGTCTCGTCGGGACCGACCGGCGTCTCGAGCTTCAGGATCATATCGCCGGTATCCATGCCCTCGGCCATATACATCGCGGTGACGCCGGTCTTTTCCTCGCCGTTGAGGACACTCCACTGGATCGGCGCGGCGCCACGGTATTTCGGCAGCAGCGATCCATGGATATTGACGCAGCCGAGCGGCGGCACCTGTAAGAGATCCGCCGGCAAAATTCTGCCGTAGGCGGCCACGACGACCAGATCCGGAGCGAGCTCTTTGAGCAGCGCAAGCGCGGTACCGTCGCGGAGCTTGACCGGTTGCCAGACCGGGATTCCGTTTGCGAGCGCCAGCGTTTTGACCGGCGTGGGCAGGATCACCTGTTTCCGGCCGACCGGCTTGTCCGGCTGAGAGATGACGCCGACCACGTTCCTGCCGGTGTCGATCAGACGCCTCAGGATCGCAGCGGCGAAATCCGGCGTACCCATAAATACAATGCGCAAATCTTTCAAGCGCAAATCTCCTTTCACTGCCGGATGGAAGCGCGCCCTTCCCCTTTTCGAGGGCATGGGCCGCTTCTTCGGCATGAGATATTATTTTCTAAAGAAGGCCTCTCTTCGAGGGGTAATTTTCCCCCGGGAGAGTTTGCCTGATCTCTCTTTCACAAGGATGCGGCGAACTTGCCGAAAAACGGTCGGCTCGTCCGGCACGAGGTTTCTAAGAGAGTCCCCCAATATCCGGTTTCCCCCGGGAGAGCCCGTCCGATCTTTTTCACAAGGATGTGGTAAGCCTGCTGGGAAAACGGTCGGCTCGTCCGGCATGAGACATGTTTTTAAGAAAATTCCCCGTACCCGAGGTAATTTAGCTGGGAGAGCCTGTCTGAAAAACAAGCCGCAAATCCTTACGCCTCTTCGTTCGGCTCCAGCATCCGCTTCGCGATATCTACAAAGCAAATTCCGTTGAGGTGGTCGACCTCGTGGCAGAAGGCGCGGGCTTTGAGCGCCTCGCCGGACATTTCAAACCACTCGCCCTTTCGGTTCTGTGCCCGGACGGTGACGTTCATCGGGCGCACGACGACGCCCCACTGCCCGGGAAACGAGAGGCAGCCCTCATGGCCTTCCTGTTCCCCTTCCGCGGCGATGATCTCGGGATTGACAAGCTCAATGACGCCGTCCTCGTCGCCGACATCCACCACGACCGCGCGGCGCATGATGCCGACCTGCGGCGCGGCAAGCCCGGCACCTTCCGCACCGTGCATCGTCTCGGCCATATCGTCTAAAAGTTGGGCGAGCCGGTCGTCAAATTTTTCAACCGGGCGGCAAACTTTCCGCAGAATCGGGTCGCCGTCAAGCACAATTGTTCTAAGAGCCATAATCGTTTCTACCTTTCGTAACGTGGTTTATTTTTACCGGGATTTCAGCCGATATCGGAAGGGTCGACGGATACCTCGGTTTTTCCGTAACGGGATTCTTTTACAAATGCCTTGAGCGCCTCCGCCGTGACGCGGAAAAATGCGCCGTCCGGCCGATATTTCATAATAAGCTTCCAGCGCCATTTGCCGGCCACCTTCGGCACCCGCGAGGGCGTCGGGCCGAGCAGCCTTGCCGGAAGATCCGCCGCCTTGAGCCGTTCTCCGAACATGGCGGAAAACGTCTCGGCCGCCTCCCGGACCTCCATCTCTTTTTCTCCGGAGAAAAGAACCGAACCCATCGCGCAGTAGGGCGGATAGAGCATCACCCTGCGGTTGAGGATCTCATCCTCATAAAACGCGCGGTAATCCTGCGCGGAGGCGCGGATCAGCACGCTGTGTTCCGGGGAATACGTCTGGATGTAGGCGCGGCCGGAAAGTCCCGCCCGCCCGCAGCGGCCGATCACCTGCATCAACAGACCGAAGGTCCGTTCGTAACTGCGGTAATCGCCGCCGTAAAGGCTCATATCCGCCGCGAGGACGCCGACCAGCG
>DAOSWK010000076.1:0-8491 GCA_035593545.1 Oscillospiraceae bacterium
TTCCTCAGGCCGTTCTTCGGCGGAAAGCCCTTCCTCAGGCCGTTCTTCGGCGGAAGGCTCCTCCGGAGGCCGTTCCTCGCCGGATTTTGCGGCCTGCGCGGAAAGGGTCTCGCCCGACGGGCCGGATTCCTCCTCTATAAACGGCTCATCCGGAAGGTTCTCCGTCTCGGGTGCCTCGCAAGCCGGTGCGGTTTCGGGAAGCGAACCCGTCGGCTCTTCTTCCAGCTTGGATTCCGCCTCGACATCCGGCTCCCCGTTTTCCGCCGCGGCCCCGCTCTGTTCCACGGCGGCCAGACCTTCAATGACGAAACCCGGGTCGTCCTCCGAAGCGGTTTCAACGAGCAGATCCGGCTCGGAGCCGGTGCGGTGCTTCTGTTTTTTTCCGGGAGCCGAAGTATGATCCTCGGCGAAATATTCGGCAAAGGAATCCTCAAGCTCGGTCTCCGGGAATTTCTCCTCGGGGCGGCTCCATCCTTTTAAATCTTCAGCCATATAACAAAATTTCCTTTCATCAGGGTTCCGAAAATCGCTTGCATATACCGGTATTGTAGCAAAAATCATGCGTCCGCACAAGCAAAACGCAGAAGATTTACAAGAATTTCAAAAACGGATGCAAAGAAACGGGCCGCATGGTATAATCGTATCTGAAAAAAAGGAGGCGATCGTATGACGAAAGGCCGTGCCGGCGGGCGCATCTGGTTTCTCGACGAATTCCGCGGCGTCGCGCTGCTGGGGATGATCGTTTACCATACGCTCTATGACCTTTTTGTGATCTTCGGCGTCGGTCCGTCGCCGTTCACACCCCCATTTTCTTGGCTCCAGCAGTTCGTCTGCTGGTCGTTCATCCTGATCTCCGGCATCTCCTGCCGGCTCGCGCACAGCAACTTCAAGCGCGGGCTCGTGGTGCTGGGCGCCGGCATGCTCATGACCTTCGGAACCATGCTCTTCATGCCGGATCAGCTGATCAAATTCGGCGTGCTGCATTTTCTCGGCGTCTCCATGCTGCTCTATCCGCTGCTGTGCAAGGGCGTCGAGGCCCTGCACCCCGTAATCGGCATGATGCTGTTCTTCGGGATCTTTCTCTGCCTGCGCGGAGTCGCCGGCGGAACCGTCCTCTTCGGAAAAATCGCGCTCCCGGAGGCGCTTTATCAAAACGACATTACCGCCGTGCTCGGTTTTCCGCCGAAGGGCTACTTCTCGGCAGATTACTTTCCGCTGCTGCCGTGGGGATTTCTTTTTCTGACGGGCGCCGCCGCCGGAAAGTATTTCAAAGACTGGAATCTGCCGGCCTTTATGATGAAAAAGCACTCCGGCTTCCTCTGCACCGTCGGCAGCAACACGCTGCTGATCTATCTGGTGCATCAGCCGATCATCTATGGGATTCTGTACGGTATCTTCCGGTGCCTTGAGGAGGCGGGATTGCGGTGAAAGAAGAAAGCTGCTGCTTCACAGGCCCTCGCCCGGCGAGACTCCCGGACGGCGGAGTTGAGACTTCGCCGGGGATTCTTGCGCTGAAAGAGGCGATCGGCGCCGCCGTCGAACAGGCCGCGGGTGACGGCTATCGGTATTTTTATACCGGCATGGCCGAGGGTTTCGACCTCTTTGCCGCCGAGGAGGTTTTGAAGCGAAGGAAAACGCTCGGTATCTTTCTGTTTGCCGCCGTGCCGTATGTGGGGTTTGAATATTCGTCCGGCTCCGCGGAAAGGAAACAGCGTATCCTTGAACAGGCGGATATGGTCGTCTATGTGTCGAAAACATACGGCGAAGCCTGTTTCCGCCGCCGCAATGTTTATATGGTGAAGCGTTCCCGGCGCATCATCGGCTGGTACAACGGCCTCTCCGGCGGTACGGCACACTGCTGGCGGCACGCGCTTGCCGAAGGGCTTGAAATGATCAATCTCTATTCCGAACCTGAAGGAGAGACAATATGAAGAAACGAGATCTGCGAACCCTTGTGACCATTGTGATCGCGCTCCTTTTTCTGATTTCCGCCGTGATCGACGACCGCATCCCGGGGCTGCACCTTTTTGATCCGGCGGCAAGAACGAAAGACACCGTGAGCCTGTCCGCTTCCGGAGAAGGCGCGGCGGAGGTTCACTTTCTCGATACCGGCCAGTCGGACTGCATTCTGATCCTGACGGAGGAGGATACCGTGCTGATCGACGCCGGCACCTCGGACAAAAGCGGCGTCATCACGGACTATCTGGAGGAACAGGGCGTGGAGACGATCGACCTGCTGATCGCCACCCATCCGCATGCGGACCACATCGGAGCCATGGCGGACGTCCTTCAGGATTTTGAAGTAAAGGAATTTCTGATGCCGGATATTCCGGACGAATTCCAGCCCACCACCCGGGCCTGGGAAAAGCTGCTGACCGCCGTGGACGAGGAGGGCTGTGTCGTCACGGTCGCCGAACCCGGTCAGGAATATTCGCTCGGCGGCGGCTGCGTGCTCACCGTGCTCGGCCCCGTCGGGGAGTATGGCGACGACTACAACGATTGGTCCGTGGTGACGCGCCTTATCTGTGGCGAAACCAGCTTTCTCTTCATGGGCGACGCCGAAAAGGACGCTGAAACCGATATTATGAGCACCGGCGCGGAACTGGATTCCGACGTGCTCAAAGTGGGGCATCACGGCAGCTCGTCCTCCAGCGGCAAGGACTTTGTGGAGGCGGTCTCACCCGACGACGCGGTCATCCTCTGCGGCGCCGGAAACGATTACGGCCACCCGCATGCGGAGACGACGGATCTTCTGGAAAGCATGGGCGTGCAGATCTACCGCACGGATCTCGACGGCACGATCGTCATGAAAACGGACGGCGAGACGATTACGGTTTCTACGGAAAAATAGGCAAGACAAGAAAGGATGCGGGCGATGGAACTTTGGATTCTTGACCGGTTTGAGGAAGACCGCGCCGTGCTCGAGGGCGACGAAACCACCGTCTCCGTTCCGAAAGAGACGTTGCCGGAGAACTCGCACCCCGGAGACTGTTTTCGTTCGGCGGACGGAGGCGGCTATGTCTTCGATGCAAAGGCAACGGCCGCGCGGCGGGAACGAATCGTCGCGCTGAAACATAAACTCTGCGGCAAATAAAAAAATCCCCGGGTGCCTTTTTAGAGCCCCGGGGATTTTTCTCTTTCCGGTTTATTTTCCGGCTGCTTTTTTGGCCTCGTGTTCCTTGCGCCACGTCTCCGCGGGCGTAAAACCAAATTCGGCAGCCAGCAGAATCCAGTTCTCCGCCAGCTCCTCATCCTGCCCGAAATGAGCGCCGCGCTCGTAATCGAGTCCGAGGCGATACATGGCCGCCGGCTTACCCATATGAGCGGCTTTGACAAGCTTTCTCAGCTTTTTGGGTTTCGACATCTCCGTTTCCCCTTTCCCGGATGGTTGTTTCCGGACTTTTTGTTTTATTTTATCATTCCGCCGCCCGGTTTGCAAGCCGACGGTCATGCTCCTTCTTTTCTGCGGAAAAATCCTCGGAAAAAGGCGGCATAACCGGCAAAAAAAGCGCATAAAGATTTGTGGTTTCACCGGCAAAACGCTTGTTTTTGACGGTGAACGGTGCTATAATGCTCGAGGATTTTGGTTTATTCCTCTTTTTTCGTGTTTTTTCGCAAAAAAGCCTGTATTCGGGGCCGGGAACCCCATCACAATAATTTTACAAAGGAGTGTCTATCATGGAAGAAATTGATCGTACGTTCGCCGTCCACATGGGAAACAAAGCAAAACGTCAGCCGCAGGTTCTTCATCCCGAGATGACCGAAGAGGAGGCTCTTGCCACTGCGCAGGCCGATTCCGCCGCTGTCGACTGTTGCTATCTCAGTGTGTATCACGAGGGCGAGCCGGTTAAGGTTTTCCTGAAAGGCGAAGAACTCTGATTTTTTAGAGCTCCGTATACCGAGAATCGGCGGGCAGGATCTCTTCGCGGATGCGGAGAATCCCACCCGCTTTTTCTATGGGCAGGCAGCCTATATTTTTGATTCGGAGGAAGCTATGGAACAAACCGACAGTGAAACTTTCTATCTGGATTCCGTCTGCGGGAATCCGGTCTTTCAGAACAGGCGGGAGGATGCTCTCCCCCAAACGATCGTTTTTTCCGCCATGCGCGGGCATCTGGAAAAGGGTGGCAAGGTGCTCGTGCTCGGTTACGACGGCGCCCGCTGCGACATGTTCGGCCGTCTTTCGCCGGAGGGCGGAACGGCTTCCCTTCTCAATGCAGGAGGAACGCTGCTTTTTACCTATGCGGGCGGTGCGAACTGGCCGGCGCCGAACCCTCAAATCACCTATACCGGACCCGGATGGGCGGCCATGCTCACCGGGATGTGGAGCGCGGAAAACGGCGTCTCCACAAACTACGTGTCCATGAAGCCGGAGGTCCGCACGCTGCTCTCCTTGGCGGTCGAGCAAGGCATCGCCCGTTCCTCCTGTTTTCTGGTCAGCTGGGTCGGACATTTTACCGCGGAAAACGCCACTTACCTGCCCGAAAAGGCCTACTGCGAGGCCCATGGTCTCCCGGTGGAATTCCAAAAAGTGACGAACGACGCGGAACTGCATGCCGACATCCTGCGGCGGCTTCGTTCGGCGGACTGTCCGGAGCTGATCTTTGCGATCTACGAGGCCTGTGACGATACCGGCCACACGACCGGCTACGGCCAGATGTATCCCGAATACCGCGCCGCCTTCGACCGCGTCGACCGGATGACCGGAGAGGCCTTCCAGGAGGTGCAGCGGCGGGAACGGGAACTCGGCGAGGATTGGCTCGTCCTGCTGACCAGCGACCACGGCGGCTACGGATTTGAGCATAACGGCCCCTCCGTACAGGAGCGGACGACCTTCCTCGCGGCGAGCAAAAAAATCGGGCTCTGAGAAAAGAACATACAAAAAACAGGAAGTCCATGCGGGCTTCCTGTTTTTCATTGCCTGTTCCGAATTCCCTGTTCCGTCGTTCGACCGGGGACCCTTTCCCGGTTTTTTTGCCGAATAGGTTTCGGCGCACATTTTTTTCATGTTGGAATTCTCCGCGCCGGCATTCGTTTAGAAGTTCTCCGCCATGTTTATTCCATCCTTCGTTGCCGCTTCCCTGCGGCCCGCCGTTTTTTCAAAGCATCCGCGAGCTTCCGGATAGGAATCTCTTTTCATAATCCTACCGTAATTATAAAATCAGCAGAAAGTTTTGAGAGCTTTCATTCGTGCCGTTTCCCAAAGACACCCGAAACCGGCATGCGTTCCACAGAAACTCCGGCTTCCTTCGGTGTTTTTAAGCCTTTCCCGGCCCTTTTTTCAGAAAGCAAGGCTCCGATATATTTTTGTTCAAAAATATCGGCCGGCACGGGGCGTCCGAACAGATAACCCTGAATCTGGTCGCATCCGAGTTCCGTCAGAATATCCAGCTGCTCCTGCCGTTCCACTCCCTCCGCGATTGCCTGCATGCCGGTAGCGTGCGCCATGTTGATCGCCGCCTGAATCACGTTCATATGCTTGCCGTCTCCTTCGGAAATTTCATCCACCAGAGACTTATCGATTTTGATTCTATCGAAGGAATATTTGCCGAGACACCCGAGCGCAGAGTAACCTGTTCCGAAGTCGTCGATGGAAACGGAGATCCGGAGCTTCTCGAAAGCCGCGAAAATATCTCGGATTCTGTCCTCGTCGCTCAGCATGGTGCTTTCCGTGATCTCCACGTCGATCCATTCCGGGGAGGCTCCGGTCTCCGAGACAAGATCCCTGAGCAGATCGATAAATCCGGAATCCTCAAGCTGCTTCGGAGAGACGTTGAAGCCTATTTTCAGCGAAAGCGCATACTCCCGGTTCCATGCTGCCGCCTGAGAGATCGCCTCCCGCATCACCCATCTTCCGATTTGGTGGATGCAGTCGCCCTGTTCGGCGATCGGAATAAAGATGTTCGGCGGAATATAGCCGTGCTCAGGCGTGTTCCAGCGGATCAGCGCCTCCGCTCCGATCAGCTTTTTCTGCGGAATGGCATACTGCGGCTGATAGAACAGTTCAAAATCTTTTTTCACGTCGGCGTTTTTTAACAGATACTCAAGCTCCAGCGACTTTCTGAAATCCTCGTTCATGACGGGATCGAAAATCAAATAGCCGTTATATCCCTGAGACTGCGTCCGGTCGACGGCAAGATCCGCGTTTTGCATCAGGGTTCTGGCGTCGCAGCTCTCCGCCCCGGCAATCGACACGCCGATGCTGACGGTGATGCTGAACGGCGTCTCCTCGATGACGATCGGGCGGCTGCAAAGATCCGTAATCCGGCGGCAGAATTCCTCCACATTCTCCTTCGTGTACCGACCGTTTATCATGACCGCAAACTCGTCGCCTCGCCGCCCAATCTGGCCAGCAGCACGCCGTAACGGTTCCACTGCGTCATCCTGTAAGCAAATTCGATCAGAATTTTATCCCCGATGTCATGGCCAAACGTGTCGTTGATCGTCTTGAACCGGTCGATGTCGATCACCAGCAGAGCCGTAAGATCTTCCGGCTCTCTGTTTTTCAGCGTCTCGTTCAGACGGTCGATAAAATAGCGGCGGTTGAAAAGTGCCGTAAGAATATCCTGATTCGTCAGGAAAGCAAGCTCGCTGACCTGTTGGGCGACGCGCTGCTCAAGCAAGGCATTGTTCCGTTTCAGCAAAATTTCTTTTCCAATCGAAAATTGGATATACTTGCAGAACGCCCAGTAGAGAGAGATGGAGACGATCCAGACGAGATACTCGCTGTATGTGGACTTTACCGGAATAAGCCCCGAAACGGAGAAAAGAATGGTAAAAAACGGATATATCAAAAGATAAAGCCATCTTTTTCGCCCACCGATATTGGTTACGACGTCGATTTCGGATATGGAACTGTTCCGGCATACTTTTTCCAGCGCGCCGAACGCAATCAGGGAAAGGGCGAAAAGATAACTGAAGTCAACGAAATGATCAAGGGAATATTGTCCATGAAAATCAAGGTAATAATAAACAATGTCCGTATAAGTAAATAAAATGATCCCTGCCGACATGATCCACATGAAAGAAGGAATTTTTCCGGCGCGAACCGACAAAAACCACGAATAAAGATTGATCCCGATCATGACGTCGGCGAGAAGGCATAATATGCTGGTGAAATCCATTTTTATGAAATCGGCCACCATCAAAAAATTTTTCTGGAAGAACAGCACCCAGAACGTTACGGCGCTCAGAAAGATGTTGACGACGACATCGACAACGGATTGTACCAGATCCCATTTCATAAATTGGTTGACAATAACGACCAGAAAAGCTACATACAGGAAGCCGTTCGTAAGCGCATAAATCACCCACAAAACCGGAACATTCCCTGTCTCTCTGCCCCAAAAATGCATGATCGCCCAGATCGTATCCGCAATCCCCCATGCGAAACAGGCCAGCGCATAAAAAAGCAGCGATATTCTGGTTTTAGAAGCGTGGTCAGAGTTCCGGTACGTGAAAAACAGAGCCTCCGCCGCCGCATAGGCGCTCAACATACCGAAAACATCGCTCAGGTTTTCGTTTTTCAGGAACATTGAGGCAAGGTATCCACATAAAAGGAACGCCAAAACCGCCGCCCTTTTTATAGTATAACCTTTTGAACAAGTCATAGCTCTCGGCTCCTTTCGGAAAACGATGCTTTCTGTCCCGTTTTCTGTTTTTCTGCAAAAATATGCACATTGTCTGCGATTTCAGCCGAATCCGAACAAAAAACGATAACTTTTATTCCTTACCAAAATATATCAATATTGGTAAATTTTCAATAAGTTTCATATTTAAAAAGAAAAAATTTAGGAAAATTTGTTAAAAAACACCTTTTTTGTATGAAATATCTCTGCGCGGGGACAATTTTCCTGTTTTTGACGCTCCGTATTTCTTCAAAAAACTCCGGCCGACATCGGGGAGCGCAAAAGGTTTCATGCGCCGCAAAAAACGTGCCGGAACGAATGTCTTCGTCTCCGGCACGCTTTTTTACGGTTTTAATATTCCGTGACGCCTTCATAGACCAGTTTCGTGTCCCCTGCGAGCGTCACGCCCTCGTCCGAATAATTGACGATCAGGTCCCCGCCTCGGACTTTGACGGTGATATCCTCCCCCTTGCTGCAGCAGCCGTTTTCACAGGCGGCCACCACCGCCGCGCATGCGCCGGTGCCGCACGCCCATGTCTCGCCGTTGCCGCGCTCATACACGCGCATCTTGATCGTGTTTTTGTTGACGACCCGGATAAATTCCGTGTTGACCCGTTCCGGGAAAATGTCGGCGTTTTCAAAATCCGGTCCGACGGCTTCGATGTCCACCTCGTCCACCCTCGGCACAAAAACGACGCAGTGCGGGTTACCCATGGAGACGCAGGTGATGTTGTAATACTTCCCGCCGATCTCCGTCGGATAATAAACGACCTTGTCGGCGCGAAGCGTGCAGGGGATGTCCTCCGTTTTGAGCTTGGCCCTTCCCATGTCGACGCTCGCGAACGTCACCTTGTTGCCGGAGG
>DAOSWK010000145.1:0-1825 GCA_035593545.1 Oscillospiraceae bacterium
TACTTGGAAATTTCATTGCGCAACTCAACAAGACCGGCGTTCGCGGTGTACCAGGTCCGGCCCTTTTTTAAGGAATCAATGCCGGCCTCACGGATCAGCCATGGCGTGCGGAAATCCGGTTCTCCCACGCCGAGCGAGAGGACGTCGTCCATCTCGGCGGCGAGGTCGAAAAAGCGCCGGATGCCGGAAGGCTTCAACGAGAGGGCCTTTTTCGACAAAAAATGATGATAGTCAATCAAGGCCGTAGAGCCTCCTTTCATCCTTCTCCGGGTCTTCGATCAGCAGATTGCGTTCCTTGTAGCGGCGGAGCACAAAGTTGGTCGCGGTGGAAGTGACGGAATCCAGCGTGGCAAGGCGTTTGGCTACGAACATGGAGACTTCGCGGAAATTCTGTCCGCGGACGACGACGGCGAGATCATAGCTGGAGCTGCTCATCAGCCAGACGGCTTCGACCTCTTCAAAATGGGTGATCTCCTCCGCGATTTCTTCGTAACCGCGGTCGCGCTTGGGACGTACTTTTACTTCGATATAGGCGGTGCAGTCGTCCGCATCGACTTTTTCCCAGTTGATCAGCGCGTTGTATCCAAGGATGGTACGATCTTTTTCATATTGGTCAATCTCTTTCCGGATCTCTTCCTCCGGCAGGTCCAGCAGGGCCGAGAGCTGAGAATCCGTCAGTTTTGCATTCGTTTCCAGAAGTTTTAATAATTCTTTCATCATAAAATCTCCTCATGAAATTATTTCAGTTCGGCCAGCTGAGGCTGACGGTTCATATAATAAGTGAAATACTTGTATCCCGCTTCACAGGCGTGGTCCATGCCCTCCGTGATGTCGATGCCGAGCGTATCCGCGTCGTGAGCGCCGGAGCCGATGGTGATAAATTCGCCGCCGAGCTCGCGGAAGCGACGAATGTAGCGCACGGAAGGCTGCACCGCATGCGCACAGCCGCGCAGGGCGGAGGTATTGATCTCCAAGGCGATTCCTTTTTCGGCCGCCAAACGGAGGATCTCCTCAATCTGATCCTCGCAGGGCTTCACAAACACCTCTTCCGCGTCGGCATTCTCCAGATAGCGCAGAGGAAAGGTGAGCTGGGAAAGGACGTCGAATTTGCCCCAGAGCATCATCCGATAAACTTGGTCAAAATAGCCGGAGATCAGGCCGGAAAGCTCCTCCTCCGTGAGATCGTACTCTTTGAGATGGGAAGGTCTCCTGCCGTCCGCGAATGTTTTGACGGAAGCAAGAACAAGATCGAAAGGGTAGAGCGCAGCAATTTTTTCGGCGTGTTCCGGGTCGGCAAGGGGCTGGCTCAGCTCGATGCCGCAGGAAAGGATCAGGCTGTCGCCGAAAGCGGCTCGGGCCTTATACACACTGTAAACGGATGCTCTTACACGCTCGCCGAACTGTTTTTCCGCATACCGGTCAAAGTCACAGCAATCGGTGATAGCGATCCCGGTGAGGCCTTTGCGGACCGCCTGCTCACACAGGGCCATCACCGGATCACGACCTTGGGGAGAGCAATCGCTGTGGACATGGCTGTCAAATTTATTCAAATAAAACAAGCACAGTCCCTCCCATCTGTATTTTTTTTATCCTATCATATTTTTTTCAGTAATGCAAAGATTTTATTGATGCAATTTCCCTGAAATTTGCATTTGAAAGTGAAAAAAAGAAAACGGCGGCCCTCATTTTTTTTGCCGGGGAAGATGTTGACAAAAGCCGGTTTCTGTGATATTATCATTCCCGTCGCTGAGATGCTGGTGTAGCTCAGTCGGTAGAGCAGCTGATTTGTAATCAGCAGGTCGGGGGTTCGAATCCGTCCACCAGC
>DAOSWK010000077.1:0-8364 GCA_035593545.1 Oscillospiraceae bacterium
ATGAAAACAAAAACAGAAGACGTGATCCTTGCGGGCCTGTTTTCGGCCCTGATCTGCGTGGGCGCCTTTATCAGGATGCCTCTGCTCCTTGTTCCCATGACGCTGCAATTTTTCTTCGTCAATCTTGCCGTTCTTTTTCAGGAACGGCCTTATGGAATACTCTCCGTGCTGGCCTATCTGCTGCTCGGCCTCGGCGGTCTGCCCGTCTTTGCGGGCGGCGGCGGAATCTCGTATCTCCTCAACCCGACTTTTGGGTATCTGATCGGGTTTCTGCTGGCGGCCGCGGTTTCGGGATATCTGAAAAACAGGCTGGCCCATACGGCTTCCGGCTGCATCCTGCTGAGCATGCTCAATATCTTTCTCATACACCTGTGCGGTGTTTCCTACTTTTATTGCCTCTCCAATTTTTATCTGGGAAACCCGATTTCCTTCACGAAACTTCTTGTCGTGGGGTCGCTGATTTTCCTCCCCAACGACATTCTCAGCGGAGTGCTTTCCTCCTTTTTTGCGGTAAAAATGCGGCGTCTCCGGAATATCCGGCGGATGGCGTAGCGGTTTTACCGCTTTTTTTGCGCCGAAGATGCTCTCTGAAAAAGGATAAAACGCGGCCTCTCTCTTATTTTCTTTGAAAGAAATTTTACAAGACCGTTTTTTCTAAATAACTCCGTTTGTCATACCGAAAAAGCAACAACAAGCTCGAATAATATGAAAATGGACAAAAAAATGGAGAAATTTGCTTGCTATTTTTGTTTTTATGATTATGATAAAGCATAGAGCCTCCGGCGATGCGTTCGGAAAGACCGATCTCTTTTTGGCGTATGCCGGAAAATAATAGCGAACAAAAGAAATGGAGGAAGAGAAAACATGAAAAAACTGCTCGGAATTTTATTGGCGGCGCTGCTCCTGCTTGGACTGTTGCCGGTCACGGCGCTCGCAGAGCCATCAAGCGCCATCTCGGTCAGCAACAGCACGGAGTTGGGAGACGCGATCACCAATATCGCCGATGGAGGTACGATCACGTTGATCGACAGCTTCGATACGGAGGATACCGGATACATCATTCCCGTTGACAAGACTATCATCCTGAATTTAAACGGCAAAACAATCACCACGACGGCGGATCCTTTTCTGACCGTTGCAGCCGGCGCAACCCTGACCATCAATGATACGGTAGGCGGCGGCGGGCTCCACGAGACACGCGATTATAGCTATCTGATCCTGAATTCGGGAACGCTCATCATCAACGCCGGAACATTCACTTCCGAATCCGAAGAGTATTATTGGGGGTGCGATAAGTATTACGGCGGAGAATATGCGGTTGCCATGTCGGCCAACAGCGCCACCACCATTAACGGCGGTACGTTCAACGGCACCTTCTACACCAACGGAAGTAAAAGCGGCCAGACCCTGACCATCAACGGCGGCACCTTCCATAAAATGTTCTATCTTGCCTCCGCGAACGAGACCATCACGATCAACGACGGCACGTTTGACCTGAATGGGGAACAGCAATTTGAGCCAAATGCCATCATCGAGATTAAAGCCGGTACGTTGGATATCTATGGCGGCACATTCGAACTGGATATCGACACCACCGGTAACGACTCCGCAGTGGCCGGAGGCAACGGCTCCGGCGCATTTACAGGCGTGATTATTGCCTGCAAGCCGAGCACCTCCCAAACGGGTTCTTACGGCAGCGCGGCCATTGTCAACATCAACGACGGCGTCTTTGAAAACAACGACGGCGACTGCATCGTTGCGGTCGACCAGACGGCAACCGGAAATGTCGGCGGCGGTACCGCTTCCTTCGACATCTCCGACGGCAGATTTATCGGCGTGCTGGCGGTGTACGATACCAGCACCAACGAAGTGAACGAACCATCCATTACGGTGACCGGTGGCTATTACACGGAAAACCCGGAGGAGTTCCTCCCCGAAAACGGAGAATACTGGGTACGGCCCACGTACGGAACTTACTCTTTTAAAGTCATGCCCACCAGCGCCCAGAACGATGACGACGATGATGACGATGAAGATGAGGGACCGATCGTCTCGGGTTCCAATGCCGAATCTGAGCGCCTTAACAAGGCTACGGAAGAATATCAAACGCTGAAGAGCTTTGCCGTTTCCACCGGATTCAAAACCGGGGACATCATCGCCTCTTGGGATATTGATCTTGACGGAAAAGGCCCCTGGAAGCTCACGTTTGAGCTCGGCAAAGAGTATGCCGGCGAGACCGTCACCATCTATCACCTGAAAAAGAATGGCGATGTTGAGACCTTTGTCGTCACCGCGAACAAGTACGGCGACGCGAAGATCACCGTAGACAGCGCCTCTCCGTTTATGGTCGTTTACGGAAAAGCGACGACCTCCGCCTCCGTAGAAACCGTTCAAGAGGAAAACCCGAACACCGGTGTTTCCGACGCGGCGGCCCTTGTCTCCGCGCTGGCCGTGATTTCCCTGATCGCCGGTGCGGCGGCTGCTTTCAAAAAATAATCGGCTGAAAAACAAAAAAAGAGCCCCCGCGGGGGCTCTTTTTCTATGGTTTCCATTTAAAAAATCCGATGGGAGGGTTCGCTTCGGCTTGCTATGTCGAAGCCTTTTCCTTTCGGAAAAAACGGTCCCGAGTATCCGTCATGGGGACAGATCCTCACTCGAATTTCGGTACGCGAAACGGCAGGGAAGCCGGGCGGACGGAAATATCCAGTTCGGTGCCGTGGTAGACCTCGCCGTCCATGCAGATGGAAAGATCCTCGTCGCTCTCAATCTTTACGCTCTTGATTTTTTTATAAAGCAGCAGCGGTTTAATTTCTTCGTTGTGAAGGTGTTTTCCTGATTTATAAATGCCGATCAGATGGCTGACCTGAGACAGAGCAACTTTTTTGATGCCGCAGAAGTCGATCAGGCCGTCGTCGAGTTTTGCCTCGGGCGTGGGGTAATAGCCGCCGCCGTAGCAGATGCCGTTGCCGAAAGCGGAGAGGGTGAGCGATCCTTCGTAGACCTCGCCGTCGTCGAACGTGAGCTTCATCGGGATGCCGAGCTTACCCAATACGGAGACCGCGGTGGAAAGATTGTAGGCCATCGGCCCGGAGACAAACGGAACCTTCTTGAAGCGGTTCATCCGGTCGCAAATGATGGAATCAAGGCCGATGTTGCACATATTCGTGCAGATGCGGCCGCTGCAGTCAAGCACATCGATCATCCGGGTGCTGCCGTCCAAGAGCTTTTGCAGGTCGCGGTAGTCGGAGGCTTTTCCGCCGGTGGATTTGATAAAGTCGTTGCCGGAACCGCAGGGGTAACAGGCGAAGCTGACGCCGGGGCGCTCGAAGCCGCCGTTGACAACCTCAAAGAAGGTCCCGTCGCCGCCGCAGGCCACAAAACAGGCCTCCGTCCCCTCGGGAACCGGGCAGTCCCGGCTGAAGCGAATGGCATCCCCCGGGCATTCCGACAAATAAATATGATATTCGACACGTTTTCCGCTAAAAAAAGAGCGGACCTTCCGGGCAATCTCATCGGCAGATTTGCCCTTTCCGGCCTTGGGGTTGATGATAAAGACGTATTTCATGGCATCCTCCGGCAATGATGGTTCATGGGATAAAAAAAGTATAGCACAGTTTTTATATCTGTCAAAGCCTGATCTGTGTTTTCTCTTGCCATATCTGGCAAAAACTAATATAATAATACAAGTATTTTACCAAGAAGGGGGGAACTGCGCATGTACGGAGATTTTACCGACAGCGCCGAGTATCTTAAAAAGGAGGATCCGGAACTCGCCGGGATGATGGACAGGGAGCTTAACCGCCAGCGCGGCAACATCGAACTGATCGCCTCGGAGAATTTCGTCTCTCCCGCCGTGCTCGCAGCCATGGGGTCCGTGCTCACGAATAAGTACGCGGAAGGGTATCCCGGCCACCGGCATTACGGCGGATGCGAATTCGTCGACGAGGTGGAGGAGCTTGCCCGCCAGAGGGCCTGTAAGCTTTTTGGTGCCGATCACGCCAACGTCCAGCCCCATTCCGGCGCGCAGGCCAATCTTGGCGCCTATTTTGCGCTGGCGGAATACGGCGACACGATCCTTGGCATGAATCTTGACCAAGGCGGCCATCTGACGCATGGGAGCCCGGCCAATTTTTCCGGAAAGATGTATCATTTCGTCTTCTACGGCGTGGATGAGGAGACCGGCCGCATCGACTACGATCAGGTCTATCGGGTGGCCATGGAGAACAAGCCGAAGGTCATCGTCGCCGGGGCTTCCGCCTATCCGCGGGCGATTGACTTCGCAAAATTCCGTGAGATCGCCGACGACTGCGGCGCCTACCTGATGGTAGATATGGCCCATATCGCCGGGCTCATCGCCGCAGGGCTGCATATGTCGCCGGTGCCATATGCGGATGTCGTCACGACCACCACGCACAAGACCCTCCGGGGACCGCGCGGCGGCATGATTTTATGCAAAGAGGAACTGGCCAAGAAGATCGACCACGCCATCTTCCCTGGTTGTCAGGGCGGCCCGCTTGAGCACGTCATTGCGGGCAAGGCGGTCTGCTTTAAAGAGGCGCTGGAGCCGTCCTTTGCCGGGTATCAGAAGCGCATCGTCGAAAACGCCGCCGCTCTTGCGGATGCCCTGATCGAAAAAGGTTTCCGTCTCGTCTCCGGCGGAACGGACAACCACCTGATCCTGATCGATCTCCGCGGAATGGAGCTTACCGGCAAGGAGTTGGAGACGCGCCTCGATACCGTCCACATCACTGCCAACAAGAACATGATCCCCGGCGATCCGCTCTCCGCCTTCAAGACGAGCGGTCTGCGGCTCGGCACGCCTGCGGTGACCACGCGGGGCATGGGCCCGGAAGAGATGAAGATTGTCGCGGACTGCATCGCGAGGGCCACATTCGATTATGAAAACAGCGCGGATGCCGTCAATGCGGCAGTTGCAAAGCTTTGCGCAAGATTTCCGCTCTATCAGTAATTCCAGCCGCCGGGAAGCCGCCATGTTCCGGAAGAATAAATCTGCATTCCTAACTTGGCGTCGGATACTTCTAAAAGAAACCCGCCGGTTTGCCTTTGAAGCTGCGGAGGCCGCGTGATTTTCTCGAAGAAACAGCCACCGGGAAGCCCTGCATGTTCCGCAGCGAAAATTCGGTTTGCCGAATCGCCACCGGAACTTTCCGAAAGAAACCCGCCGGCCTGCCTTTGAAGCTGCGGAGGCCGCATGGTTCCCTTAGGAAAATCTTATTTTAAAAAATCTGTAAAAAGCATGCATTTTGAGTTTTTACCTGATCGGAGACATCCGATTTTTCCGGAAGGAGGCGTTTTCATGCCGCTCGCAGACAGGCTGCGGCCGACGGATCTCTCGGAGGTCTGCGGTCAGAACCATATTCTGGGTGAGGAAAAGCTCCTCCGCCGCATTGCGGATTCGGGGGAGATCCCGAACCTGATTTTCTACGGCCCTTCCGGCACGGGCAAGACCACCGTGGCGCGGATTCTGGCGCAGCGCGCGGGCAAGACGCTCTGCAAGCTCAACGGCACCTCCGCCTCCACCGCCGACATCAAGGAAGTCATCGCCCAGACGGAGGGCTTCGGCGGTGCGAACGGCGTGCTGCTCTATCTCGACGAGATCCAGTATCTGACGAAAAAACAGCAGCAGACGCTGCTCGAGTTCATCGAGGACGGCCGCGTCACGCTGATCGCCTCGACGACGGAGAATCCGTATTTTTACGTCTATAACGCCATCCTGAGCCGGAGCACGGTCTTTGAGTTCAAGCCGCTGGAGCCGGAGGACGTGGAACGCTCGCTCCAAAACGCGGTCGCAAGGCTCGAGGAGGAGGACGGCGCGCCCATCAAGGTCGAGGACGGCGTACTCACGCATATCGCGCGGAACTGTTCCGGCGACGCGCGCAAGGCCATCAACGCGCTCGAGATCTGCTGGCTGGCCGCCCGAACGGATGAGACCGGCAGGCGCTATATCGGCATGGAGGATGCAAAGGTCGCCGCACAGCGCAGCGCGAACCGCTACGACCGCGACGGCGACGACCATTACCAGTTGCTTTCGGCCTTTCATAAATCGGTCCGCGGCTCGGACGAGAACGCGGCGCTGCATTACCTTGCGCGATTCATCGACGCCGGCGACATTCTGCCGGTCTGCCGCAGGCTTCTGGCGATCGCGTGCGAGGACATCGGTCTTGCCTATCCGCAGGCGATCCCAATCGTCAAATCCTGTGTGGATACGGCGCTTGAACTCGGGCTTCCCGAGGCGCAACTTCCGCTTGCCGACGCCGTCATCCTGCTGTGCACCGCGCCGAAGTCGAACTCCGGGATGCTTGCCGTCACGGCGGCGCTCGCGGACGTACAGGCCGGGCTCACCGGGGATGTGCCGGAGCACCTTGTCAACCTCCATGTCAAGACGGCGGACGGCCATATCGCCGAAGCCTACAAATACGCGCACAATTACAAAAATCATTATGTGAAGCAGCAGTATCTGCCGGATGCGCTGAAAGATAAAGTCTATTATCATTTCGGCGACAACAAGGCCGAGCAGGCTGCGAAGGCTTGGCGGGACAAGATCCTCGCCGAGGCGGAAAAATAACGGCCCGGGGGAGGAAAGACCATGGAGTATCGGATTGAAAAAGCAAGACCGGAGGATGCCGGGCAGATGCTTGCGTTTCTGAAAGCGGTCGGCGGGGAATCCGATAACCTCTCCTTTGGCGAGGAGGGACTTCCTTTGACTGAAAAACAGGAGGCCGCCTATCTCCGCACCGTGGCAAAATCCGAAAAATCCCTGATGCTCGTCGCAAAAACAAACGGACGTATCGTCGGAGATTGTAGCGTCGACGCATTTCCGAGGCGCTTTTCCCATCGTGGGGAACTGGGCATTGTGATTGCGAGGGAGTGCTGGCACCAAGGAGTCGGCACGGCGCTGATGAAGGAGGCCATCCGCTTCGCAAAGGAGGAGGCTCATCTTGAGGTGCTCTCGCTGGAGGTCCGCGCCGATAACCAGAACGCGATCGCCCTCTACGAAAAATTCGGTTTTCGGCGCATCGGCACGTTTCCAAAATATTTTAAGATCGGGGACCGTTGTTTCGACGCCGAGCTGATGAACCTGTATCTTTGAAGCAGAGAAAAATTGTTCGGAGGAGGCCGCCCGCGGTCTCCTTTTTGCGTTGCGTTTTCGGACCGTCAAAAACGACCGGAGAAGCCGCGCAAATTTTTTACGGAAGAACTTCTTCGGAGCATTCCGTAAAAAAAACAGCCTCCGGAGGGAGGCCGTTTTTATTGGGTTTCTGTCAGATGGAATTCAGCGTTTCAAGCAGGCTTTCTCTGGTTTGGTAGCCGACAAGGCGGGCCGCCTCTTCTCCGTCGCTGAAAAAGACGATGGTCGGCACTGCGGAGACGTTGTAATCCATAGCGATGTCGCTGCATTCGTCGACATCGACCTTGCCGACGAAGGCCTGGCTGCCGAGCTCGTCCGCCAGATCCTCGATAATCGGATCAAGCATTTTGCAGGGGCCGCACCAGGAGGCGTGAAAATCGGCGATAGCCTTTCCGGTTCCGTTCAGGATATTGTTATTGAAGTCCTCTTCGTTCATATTGACTGCAGACATGGATGAACCTCCTTTTCTTTTTAGAATATTGTCCCCAATTTTTGATTATAATACCATAAGCGCATTTTGTCGAGTATGCGAAAAAATACCGTGCAAAATCAAATTCTGTCCTTGACATTTCGGCTGTAATAGGTATAATAAAAAAGCACGAGAAATTGCCCGATTGTGTAATGGCAGCACGACAGACTCTGACTCTGTTTGTCGGGGTTCAAATCCTCGTCGGGCAACCAACAAAAAAGCCGCGTCACAATGCTGTTTTGTGACGCGGTTCTTGTTTTAAATAACACACTTTATAACCCGCTTTCGATTTGGCATCTATTTTGCATAAAATACGCAAAATTTTGACAGAGGGCCGTTTTCCTGTTATAATAAATCAATCTTGTCCGGGAGAGCCGGGCGCGGAATCTAAATCGCTGGGAGAATCAAAAATGACCTTTGTCGCCATCCTGTTCGGCCTGACTTACGTCTGTCTGCTGTTGTTTCAAAAGCACCGCTGGAAGATAGCTCTGGTTTCGGCGGCGCTTTTTGTCATTCTCGGATACCTGCCGCTGGGGAAAATCCTTTCCTCCATCGATTTTAATGTGCTGATGATGATCGGCGGAACCATGGGGCTTGTCGCCCTCTTTATTGATTCCGGAATGCCGGCGCGTATGGCGGATCTGCTGATTTGCCGGACGCCCGACGTCCGCTGGGCGGTGGTGGCGCTCTCCGTCTTTGCCGGCGTGATTTCCGCCTTTATCGACAACGTCGCCACGGTTCTGAT
>DAOSWK010000078.1:0-8132 GCA_035593545.1 Oscillospiraceae bacterium
TCGTCGCGGAGGGAGAGGAGAGCGGCGGCCACATCGGCGAGCTCACCACCATGACGCTGGTTCCGCAGGTTGCGGACGCCGTGGCGATCCCGGTGCTGGCGGCCGGCGGAATCGGCGACGGGCGGGCCGTTGCGGCGGCGCTGATGCTCGGAGCCGCGGGCGTACAGGTGGGCACCCGCTTCCTTGTCGCCAAGGAATGCGGCGTCCATCAGATTTATAAGGATAAAATTCTCAAGGCCAAGGATATCGATACGATCGCCACCGGCAGACGGCTGGGGCACCCCGTCCGTTCGCTCAAGACGCCCTTCTCGCGGGAATTTTATGCGCGGGAATACGACGCCTCCTTCTCCAACGAGGAGCTCGAGGCCTTCGGCGCCGGAGCGTTAAAGCTCGCGGCGGTGGACGGCGACGAGAAAAGGGGCTGCTTTATGGCCGGCCAGATCGCCGGTCTTGTTAAAACCGAGCAGACCGCAAAGGAGATCATCGAAGAGATGTTCTCCGGGGCGGAATCCCTCCTGAAGGGAGCGCCGGAATGGATCAGATAGCATTTGTCTTTGCGGGTCAGGGCGCCCAGACCGTGGGAATGGGCAAGGATCTCTATGAGCGCTTCGGCAGCGCAAGGGAGGTCTTTGATCTTGCGGGGGAGCAGGTAAAAGCTCTTTGCTTTGAGGGCCCCGCGGAGGAACTGAACCGTACGGTCCATACGCAGCCGTGCCTCTTTGCCATGGACCTCGCATGTGCGAGGGTGTTGGAGGAAAACGGCGTCCATGCCGGCGGCGCGGCGGGATTTTCCCTCGGGGAGATCCCCGCTCTCACCTGTGCGGGTCTGATGAGCGGACGTGAGGCCTATGATTTTGTATGCCTGCGGGCACAGGCCATGCAGAGATGCGCCGAAAAGCATCCGGGCGCCATGCTGGCCGTGCTGAAGCTCTCCGCCGCCGGGGTGGAGAGGGTCTGCGAAAGCATTCCCGAAACGTACCCTGTCAATTATAACTGCGAAGGCCAGACGGTTGTGGCCTGCGCCTTGAAGAGCGCGGAAGCTTTGCAGGAGGCCGTCGCGGCGGCAGGCGGAAAGTGCATCCGGCTGGCGGTCGGCGGCGCGTTCCACAGCCCCTTCATGGAGGAGGCCGCCCGGGAGATTGCCGGATATCTGCGGGACAAAACCTTCGGGGAACCGCGCATCCCGCTCTATGCAAACGTCACCGCCGGGAGGTACGGCAGCCCGAACGAACTGCTTTCTCTTCAGGTCAAAAGCCCCGTCCTCTGGCAAAAAACGGTGGAAACCATGATCTCGGACGGCTTCGATACCTTTATTGAAGTCGGCCCGGGGAAAACGCTTTCCGGTCTGATCCGGAAGATCAGCGGCTCCGTACGGGTGCTGCATGTCTCGGACATGGCCTCCCTCGAGGAGACGCTTACGGAGGTAGCTCATGCTTAATGGAAAAACAGCGGTCGTCACCGGCGCTTCGCGAGGAATCGGCAAAGCGATCGCCTTGGAAATGGCGCGTCAGGGCGCGGATATCGCGGTCATCTATTCCGGGAACGAAGCGCTTGCGGAGGGAGTCTGCAAAGAGGCCCAGAGCTTCGGCGTCATTGCCCGGAGCTATTCCTGCGACGTCTCGGACCCTGAAAGGTCTGCGGAAATCTGCGAACGCATCGTCTCGGAATTCGGTAAAGTGGATATTCTGGTCAACAATGCCGGCATCACGAGGGACGCGCTGCTGCTTCGGATGAACGAAGGCGATTTCGATGCCGTACTCGGCGTCAATCTCAAAGGGGCTTTTCATTTTATCAAATATTTTTCACGGACATTGATGAAATCCGGAGCGGGCCGGATCATCAACATCTCCTCGGTCAGCGGGATCATGGGCAACCCCGGGCAGGCCAACTACTCATCGGCCAAGGCGGGCCTGATCGGGCTCACCAAGACCGCAGCGAAGGAGTTTGCTCCCCGGAACGTGACCTGCAACGCGATCGCGCCCGGATTTATCGAAACCGACATGACCGCCAACCTGCCCCAGTCGGTGAAGGACGGCATCAACGCCGTCGTCCCGTTAAAGCGGATGGGAAAGGCGCAGGAAGTGGCGGATCTGGCGGTATTTCTGGCATCCGACCGGGCCTCCTACATCACCGGCGAGGTGATCCGGGTGGACGGCGGAATGTGCATGTAGGAGGTATCTATGAGAAGAGTGGTTGTCACGGGACTCGGCTGCGTCACGCCCGTCGGGAACGACGTCGCTTCCTTCTGGAGCAGCGTCACCGGCGGGATTCACGGGATTGCGCCGATCACCCGGTTTGACGCAAGCTCGATGAAGGTCAAAATTGCCGCCGAGGTCAAGAACTTTCACCCCGAGCTTTATATGGAAAAAAGCGAGATCCGCCATACGGATCTTTATGCGCAATATGCATTGGCTGCAGCGGCACAGGCGGTGGAGGAGAGCGGCATCTCCGTCAAAATCGCCCCCGAGCGCTTCGGCGTCTACATCGGTTCCGGTATCGGCGGAATCTCGACCTCCATCGCCGAGACGCAAAAGATGCTGGAAAAGGGCCCGGAGAAAATCTCCCCGTTTTTTGTGCCGATGCTGATCGGCAATATGGCCTCGGCGATGGTCGCGATTCGGTACGGCGCCAAGGGGCCGAACCTACCGATTGTAACGGCCTGCGCCACCTCGACCCACGCGATCGGGGAGGCTTTCCGCGCCATCAGATATGGCTATGCCGACGCGATTCTCGCCGGAGGCGCCGAGGCCTCGATCAATCCGCTCGCCATAGGCGGATTTGCGAACTGCATGGCCCTCTCCACGACGAGCGACCCGGACTGCGCCTCGATCCCTTTCGACCGTCGCCGGAACGGCTTCGTGATGGGCGAGGGCGCGGGCGTGCTCGTGCTCGAGGAATATGAGCACGCAAAGAGCCGCGGCGCAAAGATCTACTGCGAGCTCTCCGGCTACGGAAACACCTGCGACGCCTACCACATCACGGCGCCACAGCCCGAGGCGGAGGGCTCTTCAAGAGTGATCTCCCTCGCCTTTGAGGAGGCGGGCCTTGCGCCGGACGAAAAGCTCTACATCAACCCGCACGGCACCTCCACGCCGCTCAACGACAAGACCGAGACGCTCGCCATCAAGCGGGCCCTCGGCGAGCTTGCCTACCGGGTACCGGTCAGCTCCACAAAATCCGTCACGGGGCATATGCTGGGCGCCGCGGGCGGGGTCGAGGCCATCGCCGCGGTACTGGCGCTCGAAACCGGCGCCGTGCCTCCCACCATCGGATATAAGGAGCCCGACCCGGACTGTGATCTCGACTATGTGCCCAATCGGAAAAGGACCTATGACGCCGACAAGGCGCTCTCCCTTTCGCTGGGCTTCGGCGGCCACAACGCGGCCATTCTTTTCAACAAGATATAGAGGTGTTCGGGATGGATATTAAGAACATAAAGGCGCTCGTGGATCTGATGAATCAGGGCAGGCTCACCTCGCTGGAAGTCTGCGAGGGGGAGACGAAGATCCGGCTCGAAAGAGAGGCCTCCCGGCAGGATGCTCCGCCTGCAACGCCCGTTTCCGAAATGAAACGTGACTCCGGGGAAGAGCCTGTCTCCGATGCGGAGCTCTCCGTTTCCGAGCCGGGCGGCAGGGCGCTCGATTTCAACAATCTGACCGAGGTGCGCTCTCCGATCGTCGGGGTGTATTACAGCGCGTCCGCGCCGGATGCCGACCCCTTTGTGAGTATCGGCAGCAAGGTCAAAAAGGGCGACGTGCTGTGCATCATCGAGACGATGAAGCTCATGAACGAGATCACCTCCGAGCACGACGGCGAGATCGCGGATATCTGCGTGAAAAACGGAGATATCGTGGAATTCGGTCAGGTGCTCTTTAAAATTTTTTAGGAGGGGCTTGGATGAACCGAGAAGAAATCAAAAAGATCCTTCCGCACCGGGAACCCATGCTTCTGGTCGACGAGGTCGCTCTGGAGGAGGGGACGGCCGTGGGCAGCTACACGGTACGGGGAGACGAATATTTTTTACAGGGGCATTTCCCCGGGAACCCGGTGGTTCCGGGTGTGATCCTCTGCGAGATGATGGCCCAGTCGGCCTGCCTGCTGGCGGACCGGCAGAAAGCCGCGGAAGGGTATACGCCCTACCTCACCGGCCTCAACAACGTGAAATTCAAAAGCATGGTGAGGCCCGGGGACACGATTACATTTAAAAGCGAACTCATGAAGGCGAAAGGGCCTTTTTACTTTATAAAAAGTGCGGGATACGTCGGGGAAAAGCCGGCCGTCAGCGGCGAGCTTTCTTTCGCCGTGATCGGGGGAGAATGACAGATGTTTTCCAAAATCTTAGTTGCCAACCGGGGAGAGATCGCGATCCGGATCATCCGGGCCTGCAAGGAAATGGGCATCACCACGGTGGCGGTCTTCTCGGAGGCGGATAAGGACGCGCTCCACGTCCATCTGGCGGACGAGAGCTACTGCATCGGCGGCCCGCTCTCAAAGGACAGTTATCTCAATAGGACCGCCGTTCTCTCGGTCGCGCTTGCCACCGGGGCCGAGGCAATCCATCCCGGCTACGGCTTTTTGTCCGAAAATCCGGAGTTTGCCGCGCTCTGTGAAGAGAACGGCGTCACCTTCATCGGCCCGCCCTCCGGGGTCATCTCCAAAATGGGGGATAAGGCCATGGCCAAACAGACCATGCGGGAGGCCGGCGTGCCCGTGATCCCCGGCAGCGGCCTTCTGGAGAGCTTGAAGCACGCAAAAGAGGAGGCGGAGAAGATCGGATTCCCGCTGCTGATCAAGGCGAGGGCCGGCGGCGGCGGAAGAGGCATCCGCCTGATTCATACGATGGAGGAGCTGGAAAGCGGCTATCGGTCCGCCTCCTCCGAGGCACAGTCCGCCTTCGGGGACGGCGCGCTCTATATGGAAAAATACTTAAAGCCGGTCAAACATATCGAAATGCAGATCCTTGCCGACAACGACGGCAACGTGGTCTGCCTCGGGGAACGGGACTGCTCGATCCAGCGGAAAAACCAGAAGCTGATCGAGGAGAGCCCCTCCGCAATTCTGCCGGAGGAGACACGCGAAAAAATGATCGAAGCCTCCATCCGGGCGGGGCTCGCGACCGGCTACCGGGGCGCGGGCACCATCGAATATCTGTACGATCCCGCTTCCGGAAATTTCTATTTCATGGAGATGAATACGCGCCTTCAGGTCGAGCATCCGGTCACGGAGATGGTGACGTGGATTGATCTTGTGAAGTGGCAGATCCGCATCGCCGCGGGCGTGGAGCTGGATTTTTCCCAGAAGGACGTCGAGCCGCGCGGCCATGCCATCGAGTGCCGCATCACGGCGGAGAACCCCTACCAGAATTTCAGGCCCTCCTGCGGAAAGATTGGGATGCTTTTTATCCCCGGGGGCCCGTGGGTGCGCTTCGATACGGCCGTCTATCAGGGCTATACCGTTCCGCCCTTTTATGATTCCATGATCGGCAAGCTCATCGTCTACGCAAAGACGCGGGACGAGGCCATCCGGAAGATGAGGGCCGCGCTCTGTGAGCTTATTATTGAGGGCATCGAGCACAACGCCGATTTCGAGGAGGAGATTCTCTCCGCCGAAGAATTTGAAAATTCCACCTATACGACGGATTTTATCGCCGGATTTCTGGGGTAAAGGAGGATTCCCATGCTGTTTAAAAAACCGTCCAATCCGTTGGAGGGATATACCAAGCTGGAAAAGGGCGCCCGGAGCGAAAACGTGGAGGATCTGTTTTTGGTCTGCCCAAAGTGCAAAAAAAATCTCTCCTCCGGGGAGATCTCCGAGAATCTCCACCTCTGCCCTTACTGTGGCTACCATTTTCGGATGAACGCGAGGCAGCGCCTGAATCTCATCTGCGACGGCGGTACCTTCGAGGAGACCGACGCGGATCTCACGTCAAAAAACATCCTGAATTTTCCGGATTACGAAAAAAAACTGGTCCACGCCCAGCTCGAGAGCGCCGAAAAAGACGGCGTCGTCTGCGGCTTCTGCGAAATCGGGAAAAATAAGGCAGCCATCTTTGTCATGGAGCCTTATTTTATGATGGGGAGCATGGGTGCCGTCGTGGGGGAGAAGATCACCCGCCTGTTTGAGCAGGCGACGAAGAACCATCTTCCGGTCGTGGGCTTCACGGTCTCCGGCGGCGCCCGGATGCAGGAGGGCATGATCTCCCTGATGCAGATGGCCAAGACGAGCGGCGCCGTCCGGAGGCACAGCGACGCAGGGAACCTGTTTCTTTGCGTGCTCACCGACCCCACCACCGGCGGCGTGACCGCGAGCTTTGCCATGGAGGGGGATATTATCATCGCCGAGCCGGGGGCGCTCATCGGTTTTGCGGGCCCGCGGGTGATCGAGCAAACGATCCGCAAAAAGCTCCCGGAGGGCTTTCAGCGGGCGGAGTTCCTGCTTGAGCATGGCTTTGTCGACGACGTGATCCACCGCCGCAGGCAGAAAAACTATATCGCTCAGATTCTGAAAATGCATATCGGGGAGGTGAGGGCATGACGGCCTATGAAAAAGTCGTAGCGGCCAGAGCCAAAAACAGATATACCTCCGCAGATTTCATCCGCGGGATCTTCACCAATTTTATCGAGATGCATGGAGACCGCCGCTTTGCGGACGACCGGGCCATCATCGCCGGCATCGCCTATTTGGAGGGCATCCCCGTTACCGTGATCGGAATCGAAAAGGGCAAAGATGTCAGGGAGAAGGCCGCGCGCAATTTCGGCTCGGCCAATCCGGAAGGGTATCGCAAGGCACTGCGGCAGATGAAGCTCGCCGAGAAATTCGGGCGGCCCGTCGTCTGCTTTGTGGATACTTCCGGGGCTTACTGCGGTATGGGCGCGGAGGAACGGGGCCAAGGACAGGCCATTGCGGAAAATCTCATGGAGATGATGGCCCTCAGAACCCCGATCATTTCGGCCGTTATCGGAGAAGGCGGCAGCGGAGGGGCGCTCGCGCTCGCGGTTGCCGACGAGGTTTGGATGCTCGAGAACGCCGTCTATTCGGTCATCTCACCGGAGGGATGCGCCAGCATCCTGTGGAAAGACAGCGCCAAGGTGGAGGAGGCGAGCGAATGCCTGAAGCTGACGGCAGAGGATTTGCTTGCGATGAACGTGATCGAAAAAATCATTCCGGAGGGCCCGACGCTCTTTGAAAATCTCAAAAGCGAGCTGATCCGGGCGCTGCGCGAACGTGCCTCCCTCTGCCGGGATGCGCTTGTGGAGAACCGTTATCAAAGGTTCCGAAGGATCGGTGATCTCCATGATTAAAATCGTCGCCGACTCCACCGTTTATCTGAAAAAACAGGAGGCCGACCTTCTGGGCGTACAGGTGGTGCCGATTCCGTATACCGTCGGAGATCTCGGGTATCAGGAGACCTATTCGGACCGGAACGGCAGCTTTGAAAGCCTGCTTCGCTCAAACGAAACCTTCACGACCTCCCAGCCGAATGTCGAGGCATTTCTGAGCGCCTTTGAGGAGGAGCTCTCCCGGGGCAGCGAGGTTTTGTGCGTCACCATCTCCTCCCGGCTCAGCGGAACGTACAGCGCGGCGTATATGGCCGCGAGGCAGACCGGAAGCGAAAAGATCGCCGTGTTCGACAGCCGGCTGACCGCGGGGGGCATCTACCTGTTGGTCTGCGAGGCCAGAAGGCTCGCGGATGAGGGCGAGACGCTCGGGAACATCGTGGAGCGTCTTACCCGGATCCGGGAAGGGATCACGATCGCCTTTTCCGTCGACGATATGACGCCGCTTCAGCGCAGCGGAAGGATCGGTTTTGTCCGCATGAGCGTCCGCACCATTCTCAACCAAAAGCCCATCCTGCTTTGCAGGGACGGGGCGGTGGTCTCCGACAGCATGGCCCGCGGGCATTCGGAGATTTTGCGGAAGCTCGCGGAGAAGGTTCCTCCGGAGGCAAAGAACGCCGTGGTCAATTATATCGAAAACAGCCGCACGGCCAGCGACCTGTACCATGTGATCCAGAAGAAATATCCGGCTCTTCCCATCAAGCTTCAAAAGATGGGCCCGGTTCTGGGGATTCATCTGGGGCTGCGGGTTGTGGCGGTCTCGTTTTTAACGGATTGACCGGGGACTCTGCCTAT
>DAOSWK010000079.1:0-8032 GCA_035593545.1 Oscillospiraceae bacterium
CGTGTCCGTCACGCTGTTTTTTTTGCTGATCTATGCCGCTCTTCGGCTCGAAAACCTGTTTTTGCTTCCGGCGGCGGCTTATCTTCTGCTCGGAGGTCTCTTGAAATAAACGCGGGAATCGTGTATAATTTTTGAATCATGATTTCCGAGGTGGTTCCATGGCATCGATACCGGAACGCGTTTTCCGGATGGTTGAAAAACCGGCCCGATACACGGGCGGCGAGCTCAACAGCATTGTAAAAAAGAAAGAGGATGTCAAGGTCCGGTTCGCGTTTTGCTTTCCGGATCTATACGAGGTCGGCATGAGCCACCTCGGGATGAAAATTCTCTACTCTCTCCTGAATAAGGACGACGAGGTCTGGTGTGAGCGGGTGTTTGCGCCGGATGCCGATATGGAGAAGCAGCTTCGCGAAAACGGCCTGCCGCTCTTTGCGATCGAGAGCCGGGACGGGCTTGCGGACTTCGATATGATCGGCTTCACGCTCCAGTATGAGCTTTGCTATACCGGCGTGCTCAACATGCTGGATCTCGCGGGTATTCCGATCCGCCGCGAGGACCGCAAAGGGCTCAAAAACCTTGTTGTGGCGGGCGGGCCCTGCGCCTGCAACCCGGAGCCGATGACGGATTTTATCGACCTCTTCATGCCCGGAGAGGGCGAAGAGGTTTTGCCGGAGATCGTTGCCCTTTACAAAAAAGCGAAGGACGAGGGCTGGACGAAGGAGCAATATCTTTCGGAGGCGGCGCAGATTCCCGGCGTCTATATTCCGTCGCTTTATGAGGTGTCATATCACGATGATGGTATGGTCCGGGATTTTTCCGCGAAAGATGGCGCGCCGATGCCCATTCGGAAGCGCATTATCAAGGATTTGGACAAGGTCTTTTTCCCGGAAAACTTCGTCGTGCCGTATATCGACATCGTCCACGACCGCAGCATGCTCGAAATCATGCGCGGCTGCATCCGCGGCTGCCGCTTCTGTCAGGCAGGATTCATTTATCGTCCGGTTCGGGAAAAACATGCCGATACGCTCTGCCAAAACGCTCATGACCTCTGCGACAGCACCGGCTACGAGGAGCTTTCGCTGACGTCGCTCAGCACGAGCGACTACTCGGAGCTTGAGCCGCTGCTCGACGGGCTTCTCCCGTGGACGGAGAAGGAGTACGTCAACATCGCCGTGCCGTCGCTGCGCATCGACAATTTCAGCGAGAGCATGCTCGAAAAGATCACGAAGGTGCGCAAGAGCGGCCTCACCTTTGCCGCCGAGGCCGGAACCCAGCGCATGAGGGACGTCATCAACAAAAACGTGACGGAAGAGAATATTCTCGGTACCTGCAAGCGCGCCTTCGAGGGCGGCTATACTTCGGTCAAGCTCTATTTCATGATCGGCCTGCCGACGGAGACCGACGAGGACGTCCTCGGCATCATCGACACCGCCCAGAAGGTGGTCGATCTCTATTACAGCCTCAAGAACCACGCGAAGGGCAAAGCCGTGCAGGTGACCTGCAGCGTGGCAAGCTTTGTGCCGAAGCCGTTTACGCCCTTTGAATTTGAGCCGCAGGACGCCATGGAGGAATTGCAGCGCAAACAGCAGCTGATGCTGCACCATCTGCACACGCACAAGATTTCGCTCGATTGGCATGACGCAAGGACTTCCTTTATAGAAGCGGTTTTCGCGAGGGGTGACCGCCGTCTCGGTAAGGCCGTCGAATGGGCGTGGCGGCATGGCTGCAACCTCGACGGCTGGGACGAGCATTTTAAATTCGACGTCTGGATGCAGGCATTCGCCGAGACCGGGCTGGACCCGGCCTTCTATGCGAACCGCCGCAGGGCCTTCGACGAAGTGATGCCGTGGGAGCTGATGGATTACGGCGTCTCGAAGGAATTCCTGATCCGGGAGAACGAAAAAGCCCGGAACGCCGTGACCACGCCGAACTGCCGACTCCAATGTGCCGGCTGCGGCGTCACTGCGCTGAAAGGGGGCCCCTGCTTTGAATGACGTCCAGAATTTTACGGAGATCCGGCTGTTTTATACGAAAACCGGCAGCGCAAAATATATCTCGCATCTCGATGTGATGCGGGCCTTTCAGCGGGCGCTCAAGCGCACCAAAATCAAATTTTGGTATACGGAGGGGTTCCACCCGCATCTCTATTTAAATTTTGCCCTGCCGCTTTCCCTCGGCTACGAGAGCCTCTGCGAATGCGTGGATTTCCGTCTGTTGGAGGAGATTCCGCCCGAAGAGCTCGCAAAGAGGATCGGCGCGATGCTTCCGGTCGGGTTCCGGGTCCTGTCCGCCGGTCTTCCGGTCATGAAGGCCTCGGAGATCGGTTCGGCGGACTACGAGATCACGTTTTTCGTTCCCGGCAGCGGGGAGGAGGACGTGCTTGCGGCTTGGAGGGATGCTTTCGGCCGGCCGGAAATTCCGGTGCTCAAAAAGACCAAACGCGGGGAGCAGATCGTCGATCTGAAGCCGCAGACGGAGATCTCCGTGCTCTCCTGCGAGGACGGAAAGTTCCGCTTTCGGGCAAGGCTCGTATCCGGCTGTAAAGAGAACATCAATCCGGCGCTGCTGTTCGAGGCGTTTTCCGGGTTCTCCGGGCTATCCGCGGACGATATTTCCGTGACAAGGACTGCGGTTTATCACGAAAACGGGGAGATTTTCCGGTAATTCGGTAAAATGGTGCTTGCAATTTAAAAAACGATATGATAATATAATAAGGCTGTCGGTATGTCGGCAGATTCCGTCGTGTTCCGGCGACGGGAACGGCACATGGATGCCGGACGGGCAGTCCTCTGTCACAGGATGCGTATCCGTGAGCATGAATGTCTGAAAAACAAGTAGGAGGATATTTTTATGGATGCATTGAAACTGATTACAGAGAGCTGCATGAAGCAGGATCTGCCGGAAGTTGCCGTCGGCGACACCGTGCGGGTATTTTGCAGAATCAAAGAGGGAGACCACGAAAGAATTCAAATCTTTGAGGGTGCCGTCATCGCAAAACAGCACGGCGGCATCGCCGAGAGCTTTACCGTCCGCCGCGTTGCCCATGGCTGCGGCATCGAGAGAGTTTTCCCGATTCACAGCCCGCTGATCGACAAGATTGAGCTTGTCCGCCACGGCCGCGTCCGCAGAGCGAAACTGTATTACCTCCGCGACAGAGTCGGCAAGGCCGCCAAGGTCAAACAGGTCCGGTAATCGAATCTTGGAATTTTGTACTCCTCCATTTTTTCATGGAGGAGTATTTCTTTCTGCCTCTTTTTGAGGTATAATTACAATATTATGGATACGTGGATGCAGGGAGGCGAATGCATGGAAGGTGAAGAAATCAATATTCAGTGGTTTCCGGGACATATGGCAAAGACCCGGCGCCTGATGAAGGCAAATCTGCCTCTCGTCGACATCGTCGCGGAGGTGCGGGATGCAAGGATTCCGATCTCCAGCAGTAACCCGGAGATGAGGAATCTCGTCGGCGGAAAGCCGAGAATCATCCTGCTTAACAAATGCGATATGGCCGATGAGCATCTGACAAACGAATGGGTGGAGTATTATCGCGGCAAGGGTATTCCGGCGATCGCGACGGACTGCCGCAGCGGAAAGGGATTTAAACAGATCTCTCCGCTCGTGAAAAAAACGCTGGAGAAAGAGCTTGAAAAACGGGAACGAAAAGGCATGGCCGGGAAGCCGATCCGGATGATGGTCGTCGGCATCCCGAATGTCGGGAAATCCTCGTTCATCAACCGCTTTTCCGGGGCAAAGAAGACAAAGGTCGAGGACCGTCCCGGCGTGACGAGAGGAAAACAGTGGGTCGCTTTGGACAACGGCGTGGATCTTTTGGATATGCCGGGCGTGCTCTGGCCGAAGTTCGAGGATAAGACCGTCGGCGAGCATCTGGCGTTCACCGGCGCCATCAAGGACGACATCATGGATACCGAGTCGCTGGCCGCCCGGCTTGCAGGTCTGCTCGACCGGGAATATCACGACCTGTTCTGCGCGCGCTATAAGCTCGCGGAAGGGGAGACGGACGGCAAAGAACCGCACGATCTGCTGAGACTGGTCGGCGAAAAGCGCGGCATGAAGATCGCCGGCGGAGAGATCGATATGGATCGGGCCGCCGCCATGCTGCTCGACGAGTTCCGCGGCGGAAAGATCGGCCGCATCACTTTGGAGAAGCCGAATGAGTCTCTATGAATTTGAGCGCGCAAAACGCGCGGAGGGATATTCCGTCATCTGCGGCGTGGACGAGGCCGGAAGAGGGCCGCTCGCCGGTCCGGTCTATGCCGCGGCGGTTATTTTGCCCGCGGATTACGAGATCGAAGGCGTCAACGACAGCAAAAAGCTCTCCGCACAAAAGCGCGAGCGGCTTTTTGACGAGATCACGGCGCATGCGCTTGCCTATGCGGTCATAAGCTTCGACAACCGCGTGATCGACGAGATCAATATTCTGGAAGCCACGATGCGGGCGATGAAACAGGCGGTGGAGAGTCTCTCCGTCCGACCGGACATCGTCTACATAGACGGCAACCGTACCCCAAAACTCGATCTTTCCTGTAAGGCGGTGATCGGCGGCGATGCCGTTTCGGCGAGCATCGCGGCGGCCTCGATCTTGGCCAAAGTGAGCCGGGACCGCTTCATGCTGGAGATGGACCGTCAGTATCCGGAATATGAATTTGCAAGGCACAAGGGTTACCCGACGGCCCTGCATTACGAAAAGCTCCGGGAATACGGCCCTTGTGAGATCCACCGCCTGACGTTTTTGAAAAAAATGCACTGACGACGGGCGAGGCGAAATTTCACCGGCAGATGTCGGTAAAATGCCCGTGAAGGGCAGTTTCTCCGGTGGGGCAAAAGATTTTTCTATCGGAGGAGAGCGTCTTTCCGATACGCGAAAAACCGGAGCAAAGAGTAAACGGTTCCCATGTTCCGGCGAATTGAAAAACAGAAGCGCGGATCAGAGAAACCTGAAAAAAGGCCGCGAAAAACGATCTGCCCAAAAATAAATGATCTTTTACAGAAATGGGTTTCTTTCCGATACGACAAAAGGCGAATACTTCTGTGTTTCCCGGTAAAATTTACCGAAAAAGCCCGGGAGTACGAAGAGATTGTGGCATGTGAAAAGGTAAGGGGAGCGCATATTTTTCGGAGAAGAGGTCTCTCCCGGCCCGATCATAAGAAAGCTGGAACGGATATGGCGACGGAAAAAAGGCGGCGCGGCGATCTCGGCGAGGATTATGCCGCGCAGTGGCTCGAGCGGCAGGGTTATCAGATTCTCGCGCGGAATTTCCTGACGAAGATGGGAGAACTGGACATCGTCGCGAAGAAGGACGGTATCGTCTCTGTCGTCGAGGTGAAAGCCCGCGCGGAGGACTGCCTCTATGCGCCGCGGGAAGCCGTGACGGCCTCCAAGCGCCGAAAGATATGTAAAGCCACAATTCTTTACACAATAGAAACCGGAGAGAAAGCCAAAATCCGTTTCGACGTTTTTGAAGTGATCTATGATAAAACGACGTTGAAAATCAAATCACATACGTTTATTCCGAATGCTTTTGAGATGGAAGCCGGGTTTTAAATCCGCTTCGACGTTTTTGAAGTGATCTATGATAAAACGACGTTGGAAATCAAATCACATACGTTTATTCCGAATGCTTTTAAAAAGGAGGCTCGGCCTTGAATTATTTTGATCTTCACTGCGATTCCCTGACCGGCGCTTTGCAGAACAGCGCGGACATGGACGCCGGGCGGTTACAGGTTTCCCTCGGCAAAACGGCCTCGCTGGAGAAATACTGCCAGTGCTTCGCCGTCTTTCTTCCGGATACGATCCGCGGAGAGGACGCATGGAATTATTATCAGATTGTCCGGCACTATTTCGGCCGTCAACTCGAAAAATTTTCCGACCGCTGGGAACAGGCGAAAACCGGCTCGGACATCGGCCGGATCACCGCCGCCGGAAAGACCGCGGCCGTCTTTACGTTGGAGGGCGGTGCCGTCCTCGGCGGAAAGCTTTCGCGCCTCGCCGAAGTGAAGGCCGACGGCGTAAAGATGATGACCCTTACATGGAACGGCGAAAACGAACTCGGCTTCGGCGCGCCGGATCCGGAAAAAGGGCTCAAGCCGTTCGGCATTGAGGCGATTCGGGAAATGGAGCGGATCGGCATCGGGATCGACATCTCCCACCTCTCCGACGCAGGGATCGAGGACGTGTTCCAGAATGTCTCCGGCCCGGTGATCGCCACCCATTCCAACAGCCGTCCGCTCTGCGGGCATATGCGGAATCTGGAGGACGAATATTTCCGGGAGATCGCGAGACGCGGAGGGCTTGTCGGCATCAATTTCTATAAGGCCTTCCTGAACGACGATCCGGAGAAGGCCACACTAATGGACATCGCCCGCCACATCGCTCATTTTGTCGAACTCGGCGGAGAGGATACGGTCTGCATGGGCAGCGATTTCGACGGCTGCGAGGTTGTGCCGGGACTCGAAGATCTGACGAAACTCGGGGATCTTTCCGTCGTATTGAGAGAATCCGGCTTTACGGAAGCTCAGACGGAAAAATTCTTCTGGGGAAACGCCTATCAATATTTTATCGGTCATTTTTGAGGACGAAAGCATGAAATTTCAAAGCACCAGAAATGTAAACAGAAAAGCGACGCCTTCAGAGGCCATTTTTTCCGGCATCGCGCCGGACGGGGGCCTCTATGTCCCGGAGGAATTTCCGGCGCTTTCCATGGAGGGGATCACCGCCTTCGCCGGGAAACCCTATTATGAGAACGCCGCGCGGGTTCTCGGGGCCTTTTTTACGGATTTTACGGAGGAGGAGATCCTCGCCTGCACGAAGAATGCCTATCTCGGCAAGTTTGAAAACGACATCCCGGCGCCGCTCACGATGCTGGGGGAGAACTGCTGCCTGATCGAACTCTGGCACGGGCCGACCTGCGCATTCAAGGATATTGCGCTTCAGCTCCTGCCGTATCTGCTCGCGAAGGCCGCGGAAAAATGCGGCGGCGGGAAAAAATCCGTGATCCTCACCGCGACCTCCGGCGACACCGGAAAGGCCGCGCTCGAGGGGTTCTGCAACGTCCCGGGGACGGAGATTTTTGTTTTTTATCCGGAGGACGGCGTCAGCAGCATGCAGAAGCTGCAAATGGCCTCTCAGAAGGGAGAAAATGTCCATGTTCGCGCCGTAAAGGGAAATTTCGACGACACGCAGACCGCCGTCAAGCGGATTTTTACGGATGAAGCCGTGAAGGCCGCGCTCGCGGAGAAGGGTATGGCCTTTTCGAGCGCGAACTCGATCAATATCGGCCGGCTCGTGCCGCAGATCGTCTATTATCTCGAGGCCTATGCGAAGCTCGCCGCCGACGGCAAAATCAAGGCGGGGGACGAGATCAATATCGCCGTGCCTTCCGGCAACTTCGGCGACATCCTCGCGGCCTACTACGCAAAAAAAATGGGCCTGCCGGTCCATAAACTGATCTGCGCCTCCAACTCCAACCATGTGCTGACGGATTTCATCCGCACCGGCGTCTACGACCGCAACCGTCGGTTTTATACCACGGTCACCCCTTCGATGGATATTTTGATCTCCAGCAATCTGGAGCGTCTGTTGTTCGATTATTCCGACAAGGATGCCGCCGTCGTCCCCGCGCTGATGAAAGCGCTTGCGGAAAAGGGCGTCTACGAGGTCTCCGGCAAGGTGAAAGCAGGGCTTCAGACCGATTTCTGGGCCGGCTGGTGCTCGGAGGAGGACACTTTCCGGACGGTCGGGGAGGTCTTTGCGGACTATCATTACCTCTGCGATACCCATACGGCGGTCGCGCTGGAAGTCTGCCGCCGCTATCGGCAGGAGAACGGAGATCGCCGCATGACCGTGACCGTCTCGACGGCGAGCCCATATAAATTCCCTGCAAGCGTGCTCAAAGCCGTCACCGGGGAGACCACCTCCGACGAATTTGCCGCCGCGGAGAAATTGGAGCAAATTTCCGGCATGCTCATGCCAAAATCGCTGGGAGAGCTCAAAAACGCGGAGATCCGCTTCACC
>DAOSWK010000146.1:0-1754 GCA_035593545.1 Oscillospiraceae bacterium
CACCGGCAGCTTCCGGAACCGGATCTGTCCCAGCGCGGAAGTCAGAACCGCGGCAACCAAGGTGGCGGCGGTACCGACCGCGACATCGAGAAAGCCGAGGGTGTTGACGCCCCAAAACGCGCCGATCAGGTTGGCAAGAAAGCAGCCCATCGTGACGCCCAGAATGCACTGCGGAGAAAAAACCGGCAGCAGCGTCAGCGCCTCGGAGACGCGCACCTGTACGGTGCCATAGGACAGCATCGGCAACACGAGTGACATCGCCGCATAGACCGCTGCAATCAGCGCCTGCACGGCAATCAGTCTCGTCCTGTTTCCGGTCCGCAACGGCAGCACCTCCAAATTTCATATACATATACTTGTTATTGTACTTGAATTTCGGTTTTATTGCAATTTCATTTCTTTAACTTTTTTATTTTAATGAAATTTCAACGAAATTTCAACAGGAAAGCGGCGTCTCTTCCGCTTTCCGACCGCTTTCGGAATATTCTTCCGGCAAAGATCCGAAGACCGGCCCGGCGAAATACCGCTTTTTATGCCCGCAAGGGAAAACCGACGGCGTTCATTTCTCCGCAAAGGCACGTCCCGAAAGGCTGCAAATATTGCATTTGACAGTTTTCGTGGTTTTGAGTAAGATATACCTGTTATGGAAGGGAAGGAGGCTTCGGCCATGAAAAAGATCCTGCCGTTCCTGCTGGCGGCGCTCCTGATCCTGAGCGGCTGCTCCGGCATGGAGAACATTGAGGAATTCTTCGGCTCAAAACCGGAAAGCGGATCGGAATCCTCCGAGATTTCCTCCGAGCCGGAGTCGGAACCCGATCCGAACTGGCCGGCCGAAGTCTCCGGCATCACCCTCGAAGCGGCGCCGGAAACCGTCGTCTCCATGTCGCCGATCCTGACGGAACTGCTGTACGATATGGGGCTCGGGGACAAGCTCGCAGCGGTCAGCAGCTTCTGCACGGATGAAAACGGAGACGACCCCGGTTTGCCGAAAGTCGGAACCGCCGTGCTGCCGGATCTCACCGCCATTGCGGAGATCCAGCCGGAATACATCCTCACCATGGCGCAGTTTTCCGAGAGCGACCTTTTGGCTTTGCAGCAGATGAATGCGGAGGTGATCGTGTTCTCCGCGCCGCAGGATCTCGACGGGCAGGAAACCCTGATGACGGATCTGGCGGTCTTCTTTCTCGGGAAGGAGGACGGTGCCTCGGCCGCCACGGATTTCATCGCGGAGTATGAAGCCAAACTTCAGGCCGTGACCTCCCCTGCCGCCGAATATCTTGAGGCAAACGGCGCCTCGGTCACCGTCGCCTGCCTGCGCGTCCTCAATTCCACCTACGCGACCGGAGACACGCTGGCCGACGAGTTTCTGGATGCCGCTGGCCTTCAGAACGCCGCCGCGGACTATACCGGCTGGGATATCGGCGAGGACGGCATCGCGGCCGTCAATCCGGACGTCCTGTTCGTCAACGAGGGCATCCATATCGCCGACCTCGAGACGAACGACCTCTATAAAAAGAAAACCGCCGTCAAGGGCGATCAGGTCTACGCCGTCGATTTGGATCTTCTCTCCCGCGGGACGCTGCGCTCGCTGGATGTTTTGGAGACGATGCTCGCCACGGTTTTGCCGGATGCCTACCCGGATCTGGAGCCGCTCTCCCCCGCCTATCCAAGCATCTACAAAAACTGACTGCTTCGTTTTTCGGCCGGAAGAGATTTCTCTTCCGGCTTTTTCTTATCTTTCATTAGCGGGCCGG
>DAOSWK010000080.1:0-7768 GCA_035593545.1 Oscillospiraceae bacterium
TGATGCGCCCGCCGTGCGCCTCCACAATAGCTTTACAAATGGAGAGACCGAGCCCCACGCCCCGCCCTTTGTCCGACATATTGCGCGGCAGGGTGACAAAGTCGTCGAACAGCGTATCGAGAAGGCCTTCGTCGATCCCGCGGCCGTTGTCGGCGCATTCAAAGACGACATCCCCGCCGGAACGATAAACCGAAAGCTCAATCGTTACCCGTCCGCCCGCGTGCTTGCAGGCGTTGCTGATGAGATTGACGAGCACCTGTACGATCAGCGCGCCGTCCACCCGGACCATCAGGATCTCCTCCGGCAGATGCACCTGAAGCTCGTTGCCTTCAAGGAAAGTCCGCGTCTGGGCCGCCGCCTGACCGATCAGATCGTCCACCGCCTCATAGTTCTTTTTGATCTCCATCCGGCCGTCGGTGATCCGTGTCATATCGAGGATATTCTGGGCGGTCAGCATGAACATCGAGGAATCCTCGTGGATGTCTTTCGCGAGCTGAAGCACCTCCTCATCCGAGAGGGCGTCGTAGTTGTCGATGATGAGGCCGCTCGCGCCGGAGATGGCGGTGAGCGGCGTGCGGATGTCGTGCGACAGGCTGCGCAGGAGGGAGGTCTTCAGATGCTCCTTCTCCATCGCAAGACGGATCTTTTCCCGTTCAAGATAGATGAATTCGCGGTCGAGCACGATCGCCATCTGGTGTACGACGGCCTGAAACAGCTTCGTATGCTCCTCCGACGGTTTTTCCGGATGCCGGTTGACCGACAGCGTGCCGATGACGCTCGCCATCCCCTGAATCGGGAACACCAGATCGCCGCCGGAGGCCTCATAGCCCTCGCTCTTATATTCCGTGTTCCCCGTATCGAATTTTCCGCTGTCCAGCCGGACGCAGCAATCATACTTCGTGTGGTCATGAATAAAACGGATTCCGTTCATCACGATGTTTTCCGTCCCCGTCAGGTTGAGAAAGCTCTCCGTGATCTCATACATCAGCTGCGTGGTTTTTTGGTTTTCCTTCGCGATATTGGCCTGCTCGCGGAATTTGGAGGACATCGCCCCGCAGATGGACGCCGCAATCAGGAAAAAGACCATCAGCAACAGATCCTGCGGATCCCGGATCGCCATCGTATGGAGAGGCTCGGTGAAGAAAAAGTTGAACAGAAACACGCTGATAACAGCGGACAGCAGGCCGTACAAATAGCCCTTTGTAAAAACGGTGGTCAGCAGAACGCCCAGAAGGAAAATCATCAGCACGTTTTCCTTGGCGACCCCGATATGGTAAACAAACAGCGAAAGCAGCGTGGAACCCGCGCAGATCAGAAGCATGTTTCCAAGGCAGAACAAATGCATCTTCAGGTTTCGGTACTGAAAAAAGGAATCCATCTCGCTCGCTCCTGTTCCCCGAATTTTTTGGCTGCGGCCTCGTTCCGCCTCCCCGGCGAAAGGGCACCCCTGTTTTTTTCCTTATTATAGCTCTTTTGCCTCCGGATTACAAAGTCCGGCGGAAATTCCGAAGCGGCTGCTCTTCTATCAATATTTTACCAGAATCTTCTTTCTTTGTATAGAATTTGTGATAAAATAGAAATGGAGATGCGGGAACATGGATAGGCCGCAAAAAGCCGAAATAATCGCCGACCGAGCCATTTGCGCCGTCTTCTGGGAGCGGCATGAACCTTTCCGGCAAGCTCAAAATGTCGATTCTATTTTGTATGATAAAGGAGGAAACAGAGATGGCAGACAAGTATAATCGGATGTTCTACAATGAAAACGTCACCGGCGATCCTTTTATTGACCCCGACGCCGGAAAAGTTTCTTTCGATGACGATATGGAAATCGATGAGACAAAGGATGAGGGGCTGGATCCGCTGATCTTTTGCGACGAGTGCGATGAAGAAGACGAGGGCGATTCGGATGACTGAAGACGAGGACGGCGCAGGAAATGTGCCGTCCTTTTTTACATCCTGTAAAATTTCACTATTTTTTGTCGTTATTATCCCGAAAAGAATGGCTTTCTGACCGCCGGATTTCCGAAAAATCCTGTTGAATTCCCTTTAAAATTGAAGTATACTCATACTATTATAATTAAAGGAGCCAAATATTACCAGGAGTAGTGAATGTCATGCCTCAATTTACAAAGAAGGCGATCATCGATTCTTTCGTTAAGCTGCTGAATCAGAAACCCCTCAACCAAATTACCGTCAAGGACATCGTTGAGGACTGCGGCGTCAGCAGAAAAACCTTTTATTATTATTATCAGGACACCTGCGCCTTAGTGGAGGATCTGTTTCTGGCGAATACGGAGCACATCCTCGCAGGCGAAGTGGACGGCTCCTCTTTGGAGACACTCCTTCTGGATCTGGCGCGGCAGCTCTATGAGAACCGGAAAATGGTTTTGCATGTCTACAATTCTCCCGAACGGGATCATCTGGAGGAATATATCTTCAAGGGTGCGGAAAAGGCAGCCATGGAGTTCGTGCGGAAACAGGCGGAAGGCATTCCCTGTGGAGACGACCAGATCCGCATGTTGGCGGACTGGTATATGGCCGCGTTCGCCGGGCTTGCGTCGGCGTGGATCCGGCGCGGCATGAAGGATCCTCCCGACCAATACATCCATGACCTCGGCCGCCTGCTGCGGGGCACAAGCTATTTCGCGCTCCGGAATGTCGCCGATGGTGACAAATGAGCGGATATGGGCAAAAGTGTCACAAAAAACGACGTCATGGGAAAAAATCTCTCATGGCGCTTTTTTTGTCCGTGGAATTTTTCGGCAGCCGAGGTAAACTTGAAAGGTATTGAAAAAAGGAGGGGCTGCCATGTCACGCCTGAAAAATGTTAAAATCGGAAGCATCGTTCTGTCGCTCGCCATGATCGGGCTCGGCGCCGTCATTATGATCCGACCCGAATTTTCGGCGGTGACCTTGTGTTATCTGTTGGGGGCGGTTATACTAATTACCGGAATTGTCAAGATTATCCGGTATTTCACCCATGACCTGTTCGATCTCGCGTTTCAGTTCGATTTGGCGCTCGGAATTCTGGGCATCGTCTTCGGGGCGGTGCTGCTGCTCCATCCGGCGATCTTGATGCAGGTACTGCCGGTCGCTTTGGGGATTTTCATCCTGGCGGAGAGCGCGTTCACCTTTCAGACCGCGCATGAGGCCAGACGCTTCGGGCTGGAGCTGTGGTGGCTGATCTTGCTGGCGGGAATCCTTTCGGGAATCTTCGCCCTCCTGCTGATCGCCGCGCCGTTTGAGGCCGCCTCCGCGCTGATGATGCTGTTCGGCGCCTCGCTGCTCGTCTTCGGCGTACAGGGCCTCGTTGTGGATCTGACGGCGATCTGCTATCCCAAACAATAAGTTTGAATCTGTGGGAAAGGATGATTTTTGTTGAGTGATCTTTCCGAAAGGATCGTCTCGGAGATGAATACCGAAACGGTCTTTACGATCCCCGTCTTCGGCGGCATCGGCGTGGATGAGGGAACGGTGGTCACGTGGATCGTCATGGCCGTGATGATTCTCGCCTCGTTTCTTCTGACGCGGAACCTCCGGGTCGATCACATCTCGAAGCGGCAGGCCGCCGTGGAGCTGTTTGTGACAAAACTCGAAGGCGTCGTTCTCGGCGTCATCGGCCCGGACGGACAACAGTATGCGCCCTATCTGGTAACCGTGCTCGTCTACGTCGGGTTTGCCAATATCATAGGCGTGTTCGGCTTCAAGCCGCCGACCAAGGATCTCAATGTGACGATCGCGCTCGCGGTGATGAGCATCGTGCTCGTGCAGGCGGCCTCCATCCGGAAGCAGCGGGTCGGAGGATGGTTAAAATCTTTTGCCAAACCGCTCGCCATCGTGACGCCGTTCAATATTCTGGACCTGTTTACCCGGCCGCTTTCGCTGTGCATGCGGCTGTTCGGCAACGTATTGGGCGCGTTCGTCGTCATGATCCTGCTGGAGGCTTTTGTCCCGATCGGCATTCCGGCCGTATTCAGCCTGTATTTTGATTTCTTCGACGGATTTTTGCAGGCCTATGTCTTCGTATTCCTGACCAGTGTGTATATTAAGGAAGCTATTGAATTATCCGAATAACAGAGAGGAGTTTTTTATTATGTCACTTACTGCAATCGCTGCGGGGATCGCAGTTTTTACCGGCATCGGCGCCGGAATCGGTATCGGTATCGCCACCGCCAAGGCCGTGGAGGCTTGCTCCCGCCAGCCGGATGCCAGCGGTAAAATCATGACGCTGTTGATCCTCGGCGGCGCCCTCGCCGAAGCCACCGCCATTTACGGCTTCGTGACCGCCCTGATCCTGATTTTGACTCAGTAATCTTCTTACCCGGAAAGGCAGGCTATGTAAATTGATTAAGGTGGATTGGAACTTGCTGTTTACGGTCATCAACCTGTTGGTTCTGGTCGCAGCCATGCGCATTTTCCTCTTCAAACCCGTGCATAAAATTCTGGACGAACGGCAGAAGCAGGTGGACGGCGCGCTCACGGATGCGGAGGCGGCCAAGAAAACCGCCGAAGAGCTTGAAGCGCAGCACCAGACGGCTATAGACGGCGCCGAGGAGGAAAAAGCGGGAATCATCCGGGATGCCAAGATCTCCGCTTCTGCGGAGAGCGACCGGATTTTGGCCGAGGCGAAGGCGCAGGCACAGAAAATATTGACCGACGCCGCCTCTGAAGGCGAGATGAAGAAGAAAGAAATTCTTGAGGGCACACAGGTCCAGCTGGCGAACGTCATCGCGGAGGCCGCCGGAAAGCTCTCCTTTCTTCAGGGTATTCCCGACGACGGCTCCGCCCTGTACGGCGGATTCATAGATCAGGTGGGTGAAAAACATGAGTGATCCGGAAAAGAGCTCTCCCTGTGCCCCTTCGGGAGAAAACGAGGCGCAGCTTTTTTGCGTGACGGCACCCAACTATGAGCAGTACGGAAGGATCCGGGACTGGCTCGCCGACCACTTCGGCGTGGAGAATCTGGTGCTCCATGTGGTGGAAAACCCCTCTCTTGGGGATGGATTTAAAATTAAATACGGCGATATTGAGCTCGACTGGTCCAGCGAAGGCCGGAAACGGCAACTTCAGGAGGCGCTCTCCGCCCCGACGCAGAATGCCTCTCCGGAGACGCTCGTCTCCATCATGAAGGAGCGCGTCGAGGAGTTTTTCGTCGCCGTTCAGGAAAAAGAAGTCGGGGCGGTCCGGTCCGTCGGCGACGGCATCGCCGTGATCGACGGCATCGACCATGTGGAATACGGCGAGATCGTTCTGTTCGGCAACGGCTCAAAGGGCATGGTGCAGGACATTCAGGAGGACAGCATCGGCTGTATCCTCTTTTCCTCCGAAACCGGCATCCGGCAGGGCACTCAGGTGATCCGCACCGGAAAAACCGCCGGCATCCCCGTTGGGGACGACGTGCTCGGCCGCGTGCTCAATGCTCTGGGCGAGCCGATCGACGGCCTCGGTCCCTTTGCCGCCACAGGCTGGAACCCCATCGAATCGGAGGCCCCGGGCATCATGGACCGGCAGGCCATCTCCGTTCCAATGGACACCGGCCTGCTCGTCATCGATTCCATGTTCCCGATCGGCCGCGGCCAGAGGGAGCTGATTATCGGCGACCGCCAGACCGGCAAGACGGCCATCGCGCTCGACACCATCCTCAATCAGAAGGGCAAGAACGTCGTGTGCATCTATGTCGCCGTCGGCCAGAAGGCCAGCACGGTCTCCAGCGTTGTCAGTACGCTCAAGAGAAACGGCGCGCTCGAGTATTCCGTCGTCGTCTCGGCCACGGCCAGCGATCCTGCGCCGCTGCAGTACATTGCGCCCTATTCCGGCTGCGCCATCGGCGAATACTTTATGCGCAAAGGGCAGGATGTGCTGATTGTCTACGACGATCTTTCCAAACACGCCGTGGCCTACCGCGCCCTGAGCCTCCTGCTCGGACGCAGCCCAGGACGCGAGGCTTACCCCGGCGACGTCTTCTATCTGCACTCCCGTCTGCTGGAACGCTCGGCACGCCTTTCGCCGGAACTTGGCGGCGGCAGCATGACGGCGCTCCCTATTATTGAAACTCAAGCGGGCAACGTCTCCGCCTACATTCCGACCAACGTCATCTCGATCACGGACGGTCAGATCTTTCTGGAGACGGATTCCTTCAACGCGGGCCAGCGCCCAGCCGTAAACGTGGGACTTTCCGTTTCCCGTGTGGGCGGCGACGCGCAGACCGATATTATGAAAAAAGCCGCCGGCTCCGTCCGACTCGATCTTGCGCAGTACCGGGAACTTGAGGTCTTTACCCAGTTTTCAAGCGACCTCGACGACACCACCAAGGCGCAGCTCAGCCACGGCGCGGCGCTGATGCAGCTGCTCAAGCAGCCGCAGTACCACCCGATGAGTCTGCATGAACAGGTTCTCACGCTGATCGCGGCAAACGCCCACGTCTTCAGCCGCACGCCCGCCAAGGAGGTCAAGGCCATGCAGGGCAGACTGCTCGCATGGTTTGAGACCTTCCGACCGGAGATCGTGCAGGAAATCGAGGAGAAAAAACAGATGACGGAGGAGCTCCGCCGTCAGATCTCCGACGCGCTTGACGCGTTTGCGGCTTCGGAGGCAGGTGGCGCCAATGGATAGCGCCAAGGAGATCCGGGACCGTATCACGAGCGTCCGGGATACGCGGAAGATCACCAATGCCATGTATCTGATCTCCTCCAACAAGCTGCGCAAGGCCATGCGGGAGCTCGAAAAGACGCTGCCGTATTTTCTGACGCTGCGCAAGGGCATTAAGTCCCTTTTCGACAACCTGCCTGACGCGTCGAGCCGCTATGTGGATATTGGAGACAAGCGGCCGGAGAGCTCGAAGGTGCGCGGCTATCTGGTGGTCACGGCGGACAAAGGTCTTTCGGGTGCTTACAACCACAACGTGCTGAAGCTCGCCATGGAACATATGCATGACACCGCCGGGGCAAAATTTTACGTCATCGGCAAATTCGGGCGCCAGTATTTTCTCCAGAAGGGCGTGGAGGTGGAGCACAGTTTCTTCTACACCGCCCAGAACCCAAACCTTTACCGGTCTGGAGAGATCGCCGCCACGCTGCTCGACGCCTTCGACTGCGGGGCGCTCGACGAGATCTACGTCATTTATACGGTCATGCGCAACAGCATCGTCACCGAGGCAACGATGCGCAGAGTCCTTCCGTTTGAACGGAAGCACTTCCTTGCCCAACAGACAGGCGGTGAGTCGAAGTACGATTGGGCGGCAAAGGAAATTTCTTCCTACGAATTCTATCCGACCGTCGAGAAAGTGCTCGACAGCGTCGTGCGCAGCTACCTCTCGGGCTATATTTATAGTGTGTTGGTGGACAGCTTCTGCGCGGAACAGAATTCCCGCATGTCGGCTATGGATACCGCCAGCCGCAACGCGACCGAGATGCTCGGCGCCCTTTCCCTGAAATACAATTCTGTCCGGCAGGCCGCGATCACACAGGAAATCACGGAGGTCACGGCCGGAGCAAGAGCCCAGAAACTGCACCGCGCCGAACCATAGACAGTTTCGCAACATCCCAAGCAAGGGGGTCTGTTCAGTCATGAAAACAGGAACGATTCGGGCCGTCTCCGGACCGGTCGTAGATGTTTTATTCCAAAATGAAAAAGATCTGCCGGAGATCGACGAGGCCCTGACCGTGGAAGTGAAGGGCAAAACCCTCGTCATGGAGGTCGCTCAGCACCTTGGCGCATGCCGGGTGCGTGCAATCATGATGGGGGCGAGCGAGGGACTCTGCCGGGGAAT
>DAOSWK010000005.1:0-3810 GCA_035593545.1 Oscillospiraceae bacterium
CGGCTCTCTTCCCCGCAGACAACCGTCAGCTTCATGCACGCGCCCCCCTTCTCAATAATAAGGAAATCATAGCGCGGAAACGCCCTTCTGTCAAACGGACCGTACCCGATTTTTATGAGCTTCGGCCATAAAAAAACGAGGCCCGTCTGAAAACAGGCCCCGTCTCTTTTTTTGATGTCACGTGCACGAATTGCATCCGCAGCCACAGCCGCAGTTGCAGTTGTTGCTCGTATCGATATCCTCCAGCCGCGGCGGGAAGAACTCGTTGGTCGGGAATTTGATATGTTTGAATACCTCGCAGGGATCGTCCGTTGTGGTGACGCATTCCTTGCCCGGGATGCAGAAGTCGTAAGCCGGAACAAGCATCTGCACCGGGCGCTCAAGCTGGACGATCGTGAACAGGCCCAGCGTGATCAGTACGCCGCTGTTAACCCCTGTGACAAAATTACCGTCGAACAGGGCGGTGATGCTCTCCGGGAAATGAATTTCCGTCACATGTTCGCTGTCACTGTTCTCGACCATGCGGGAATGTAAACAGATCGGATCAACCACCTGCACAACCGCTTTCGGGCTGTTGGTGGATTCGCCGGAAGTTGCTTCGGAATTAAATACTTTGACGTTGCCTTCGCTGCCGTAAAGGATGACTTTCTTGGAGAAAAACGCGACGCCGCAAACGGTGTCCGCCGTGGAAATCGGCGTATAATAAGCCGACAACCTGACGAGAAAGTAGAAGGTCATGTCCACGGAATAAAATCCCCGGTTGAACGGAATGGGCTCAACCTCCAAAAACACATTCATTACTTCCACACTCTTGGCTTTGACCGTCAGAGCGCGTTCGATCTTTGCCTGTTCCGTCTCAATAAAGTAAACCGGGAGATCTTCCAGACAATCCTTATCCCTGCACCTTCCATCATGAACTCGGGTATCGGCGGTTTTGATCCGTTTCGCCTTTCGGTTTTGCGTCTTCTCTATGGAAAAAAAGGCGTAACTCCATGATTTTCCCCGATTTTTTCCTCGTGCCGCGCGCCGTCTTTCCAAGAACGCTAAGAAAACCGCTTCCGCTCAAAAATACGCTCCGCACTCCTTTTGCGCCGTCCGATTTCGGAGCAAAACGCTTTCCTGAATTCGGAATTTTTGAATTTTTTTTGAAGTTTATCAAAAGGTATTGACCACAGAACTTTTCATGATAGAATATGTCCATAATTCATGCAGTGGGCGGACCCCCCTGCGGATCTGCCTGGGCAGAAAGAAGGATGCATATGGAAGATGATTCCGCCATCCAGAATGAGGAAGCGGTTTTTCAAGGCGACAGCGACGATGAATATGAGTATCCCTCCCGGAGAGCGGACGATGATGATTCTCAGTGCGTGTCGGACCTGAGACGGATTGAGATCAATGAGGCGGCCGCCTCTGCAAGAGATAAAAAGGAGGCTGTTTCGATCTGGCAGCATGAGCTGGATACGTTTCGCCGCTCGATAGAGAGGGAAAACGCCCACCTTTGCCATACAAAAACAGATGCATAACTCGTTTTTATAACAAAACAGAGGCATCCGGCCGAAAAGCCGGGTGCCTCTTTGCTTTTAAAATACCGCGCCTTCCCCATCCGATCGATTCCGTACTGCCTTTCGTTTAAAAAAGGAACCGGCCGGGTAGCCTCTTTGTAACCAAGTTACGGAACTTTGTCCAAAACTTCGCTATGATGGAGTCATCTCAAGCGAAGGGAGTTTTAAATATGTTAAAATTCATCATCGGCGGTCTTATCGGCGCCGCCGCAGGTTTCCTGTATTATCGTTTTGTCGGCTGCCCCTCCGGTTCCTGCCCGATTACGTCGCATCCGATCTCTTCCACGATCTATGGAGCCGTACTGGGACTGCTGATCGCGTCGGCATTCTCCGCCTGAGCGGGCCTCTTCCGCCCGTTCAGGTATTTTAAGAAAACGCGCGCTCACCGTGCCCCGGATGGTTTTTCCTTCCGCGGTTTCTCCTCATGGCTCTTTTTATCGCTCCGTTTTCCGGACATACCTCTTTTTTCGCTCCGGCATGACGAAACAAAGGCCGATTCCCGACGGCGCCGCGGTTTTTGAGGGAGAGATGTTTTTCTCCCTCATTTTTTCCGACGGGTTGTCCCTTGTATTTTTGGAAAAAATTGATATACTATCATTGAGGTGATTGTTGTGGAATTTTTGCACGATCAAGACAGCATTTACGCGATCGATAAATCCGGAGACCGCATCGCCGAAGTGACTTTCCCGATTTCCGACGGCGTTGCCAACATCAACCACACCTATGTGGATCCTGCCCTGCGCGGTCAAGGCATCGCCGGCCAGCTAATGACCGCCGCGGTGGAACAGATCCGCTCCGCCGGACTCAAGGCCCGCCCGACCTGTTCCTATGCGATCAAGTGGTTCGCCGAACATCCCGAATATCTGTATATGCTTTGAAGCGCCGCTCTCGCAAGAGGGCGGCTTTCTTTTTTTCAGAGCTCCGAAGCCAGCCGCCGCGCCGTATTTTTGAGCATGCTCAATGCTTCCGCCGCCCGCTTTTCCTCCTTTTGTTCCCGGTAGCCGACCGTCGTCCCGGAATCACTCCACCTCACTTCATCCGCCTCCATCCATCCGGCCCACGCGCCCATGTAGATCCAAGTGCGCCCTCTCCACTCAAAGATCTCTTTGCCGAGCCAGTTCTTTTCCTCCTTCGGGATCGTCTCCACATTTTCCATGCCGCCTTCCTCCTCCGACGCAAAAATCTTATGCGGCCGCGGCTTGTCTCAGGGCCTGTCCTATCCCGAAAACGAATATCTGTCCGGCATCTTTCTCCGGTAAAAATCCGAGACTCTCGCCGCACAGTATCTTGTTGTGCCGAGGATATGAAGCCCTTTCCATGCGTCTTTTTCTCCACCGAAGACTTGGAGCTCTCCCCGCACGGCATCTTGTTTTTCCATAAGCCTGAGGTGCGTCGTTTTTTCTCCGCTAAAAAGCGGGGCCTTTTCCGCCCGGCATTTCGCCTGCGGAGCAGGTCTTTTTTTGAAGGTGACGGTGAAAATGTTCCGCGGGCGTACCCCGTTTTCGATCAAACACCCCTTGCCGATCAGGACGGTGATCGTGCTCGTTTCCTACCCCGGCCGGGATCGGCAGCGGCCTATTTTTATATATATAACAAAACGCCCGCCTCCGGGCAGCAGCCGGAAGCGGGCGTTTTATTGTTGTCATAAATGCGAAGAAACCGTTTTATATTTTATAGAATAAAGCGTCCGACGGATGATCCCCTCCGCGGACGCCGGGAGGTACGCTATGAACTGTCTGATGTACCTGCGCAAAAGCCGCGCCGATCCGGAGGAGGAGACGGTCGAGGGCACGCTCCGCCGCCATGAGGAGCAGCTCGAGGACCTTGCGGCGCGCCGCGGCGACCGCATCGCCAAGGTTTATAAAGAAGTCGTCTCCGGCGGCTCTCTCTATACGCGGCCGCAGATGCTGCAACTGCTGGACGACGTCGGCACCGGCGAATACGATGCCGTGCTCTGCATGGACATCGACCGGCTCGGCCGCTCAAGCATGGCGGAACAGGGTATCATTCTCGATACCTTCAAATACTCGCATACGAAGATCGTCACGATGGATAAGGTCTACGATCTTGCCGATGAGGCGGACGACGAAGCCTCCGATTTCAAGTCCTTTATGGCACGGATGGAACTGCGCATTTACAAAAAGCGGTTTCGTCGTTCGCTCGAAAAGACCGTCTCGGACGGAGGCACCCTCTCCGAGGCGCCGTTCGGATATGTCAAGACGCGGATCGGCCGCCTTCCCACTCTGGA
>DAOSWK010000005.1:3910-41109 GCA_035593545.1 Oscillospiraceae bacterium
CCGAGGCGCCGTTCGGATATGTCAAGACGCGGATCGGCCGCCTTCCCACTCTGGAGCCGGAGCCTATCGAGTCGGAATTCGTGAAGATGATCTTCGCCCTCTATACGGAGCAGGGCGTCGGCACCGAGCGGATCGCTCGGGAGCTCAACGCGTTGGGCGCGAAGCCGCGGCGCGGAAGCACGGAGTTCAGCCGGGCCTCTGTGCGCTACATCCTGCGCAACCCGGTCTACCTCGGAAACGTCGTGTGGAACCGGAAGCACTATATCCGCAAAGGGACCTGCGGCAGCGAGAAACACCTCGCGGAGCCGAATCCGGAGGAACAGTGGATCATACGGGAAGACGCCCACCCCGCCCTCGTCACGCAGGAAGAGTTCGACAAGGCGCAGGAGATCATGGAGAAAAGTTGGCGCGTCAAGTCCTACACCGGGGAGATCAAGAACCCGCTGGCCTCGCTGGTCTTCTGCGGCAACTGCGGGAGGAAGATGGTACAGCACCCGAGCGGCCGGCGCGTGAAGGAAAATTTTCTCATGTGTCCGCAGAAGGGCTGCATCCCGACCACGCGCACGGAGGACGTTGAACGCGCCGTGCTCGATCTTTTGCGCGAAACGCTGCGGGCGCTGAGCCTTGAATCCGGAGAAGCCGTTTCGCCCTCTCTTTCCGTTTTGGAGCACGAGATCGCCGCGGCCAAAGAAGAACTGCGCAAATGCGGTCAGCAGACGGAGCGCCTGCATACGCTGCTGGAGCAGGGCGTCTATGATACGGATACGTTTCTTCAGCGCCGCGGCATCCTCCGCGCAAAGGAGGCGGAACTTCGGGAATTCCTCTCCGGAAAGCAGGAGCTCGTTAAAAAGAAGCGAGTCTCCGGCCGTTCCGAAGTCCGGCAGAGACTCGCCTCGGTTCTCGACGTCTATGAAGCCGGTTCCCCCGCCGTCCGCAACGAGCTTCTGAAAGCCGTGGTCGGGCGCATCATATACTATAAGACGGAAAAAGGCAGCGGTCTGCCCTTTTCCGTCCTCGTCGAGCTGAAATTCCCCCGCGTTCAGGCCGGGAGTTCATGATGGAAACCGTCCGTCGGAACAACTGTCGTATACCCTCCCGGCATCGATGCAGACGGCCTCCTTGAAACAGGCAGAGCTTGCCGCTGACATCGTGCTGTTTGCCTTTTGTTCTGCCATAACTATCCTCCTATCGAAATGTTAGCTGCATGAAGCCGCTTGGTAACATTTTATGTAAGAAGAACCATTTTGTGCACTGATTCAGCTTCTTCGATCCTCAATCACGTCGGCAACGTGAATGGGACGAACCGCTCCTTCCGCAAGATAACAAGCCAGCCGCTCCGCTTCTTCCAAACTTTCCGCAATGGCCGGGCACCGGACACTCTGCATCGAATGCCCGCCCACAGTGCCCTCCTGCGCGCATTCGATGCCGTACCGGCCCTCCTCCTCAAAAACCGCATACCGGATCAGGTAGGGACTTTCCCCAGGAATTTCCGCCGAAAAACAGGAACAATACATCTGCTGTTTCACCTCGTATAAAATCACTCTCGTTGTTCTCAGTATACGTCCCTTAAAAGAAGCAATACAACCGGAAAACACTGGAAAAGCCGATTCAGAATAGGATTTTATGCATCAAAACCGGAATGATCCTTAAAACGGTTCCCCCTGTTCCGGATCTTCTTTATTTTTTTGGCGCTGCGAAGCCTTTTTTGTTTTTCTAAAAAATGATTGTAATCAGGCGGTGCTTATGTTAGAATATGGGTTACTATTCAAAAACCGGACGGGAAACGAAAGGAGCTGTATCCATGAACGTAGAAAGCGGTATCCCCGCAAGAATCAGGGAACTTCGCGAAGTCTGCGGCTACTCTGTAGAAGAATTTGCCGAGGCCCTCGGCATCGACGCGAAAACCTATGCCAGCTACGAAAAAGACGGTGCGGATATTCCGATCAGTCTCATTTTTCAGGTAGCCAATAAGTGCAGCGTCGATTTCAACGAGATCGTCACCGGGACCAGCGCCAAACTCAACACCTATCACATCGTCAAACGCGGTGAAGGCAAACCCGTCAGCCGGTATCCCGGCTATTACTACGAGGACCTCGCCTACCGGTACAGTAAGAAGGTGATGCAGCCCCTCCTGGTTACGCTCTTCCCTTCGGACGAACCGGCGGCTCTCGTATGCCACAGTGGACAGGAATTCAACATGGTGCTGGAGGGACAGGTCGCGGTCGTCTTCGACGACAAGGAATTCATCCTTTCCCCCGGTGACACGATCTACTTCAATCCGACACACCTGCACGGTCAGCGCTGCGTGGGCGACAAAAAAGCCCGCTTTCTGACTGTCATCGCCGAGTGAGGCTCCCGGAGAACACTCTTCCGAGGCCGGGACCCGCTTTTTCGCATCCGACGGCACAGATTTTTTGAAGAAGGCCGGAGAATGCCGGAGAGCTCAGACTATAAGAAGAGGAATCGAAATATGCTTCTTGACAAATTTCTTCCCCGTATCGAGTTCGACTCCTACGAGGATTTTAAAGAAAATTACCGGGTCAATATCCCGGAGAACTTCAACTTCGGCTTCGACATCGTGGACGCGTGGGCCGAACAGGAACCGGAAAAACGCGCCCTGCTCTGGATCGACGACCACGGCGGAGAAAGGACCTTCACCTTCACCGAGATCAGCCGCCTGTCGAACCGGTTTGCAAATTTTCTGCACGGCCTCGGCATCCGGAAGGGCGACGTCGTCCTGCTGATCCTGCGGCAGAGATGGGAATACTGGGTCTGCGCCACCGCGCTGCACAAGCTCGGTGCCATCCTCGTTCCCGGATCGCTTCAGCTAACCAAAAAAGACATCGTCTACCGCGCGGAAGCCGCGGAGATCAAAACAATCATCTGTCTTGACGACGCATTCGTCGTTGAGCAGGCGGAGGCGGCTTTCGAGGAAGCCCCATCGCTCGAGCACCGCGTGCTCGTGAACGGCAGCCGCGAGGGATGGCTCTCCTTCGATCAGGCGATCGCCGACTCCCCGGATACCTTCGAGCGCCCCTCCGGCGATCAGGCGACCCGTTGGGACGATACGATGCTGATCTATTTTACGAGCGGCACCACGGGTATGCCGAAGATGGTGGAACAAAACTTTTCCTACCCGCTGGGACACATTGTCACGGCGAAATACTGGCAGCAGGTTCAGGAAAACAAGCTGCATATGAGCGTCAGCGACTCCGGCTGGGCAAAGTTCGGCTGGGGCAAGATCTACGGACAGTGGATCTGCGGCGCAACCGTCTTCGCCTACGATTGGGACAAGTTCGTACCGAAAAAACTGCTGGAGGTCATCTCCAAGTATCAAATTACGACGTTCTGCGCGCCGCCGACCATGTTCCGCTTCATGCTTCAGGAGGATGTGGCCGCCTACGATCTCTCCGCGACCGAGCAGTACTGCATCGCCGGAGAGCCGCTGAACCCGGAGGTCTTCCGCAAATGGGAGAAGCTGACCAGCCACAAGATGTACGAAGGCTTCGGCCAGAGCGAATCCTCCGTGATGATCGCCAACTTTCAGTGGTTCGAGCCGATCCCCGGCTCGACCGGGAAGCCCTCCCCGCTCTACCGCATCCAGCTGATGGATGCCGACGGCAACCTCTGTGAGGACGGCGATGAGGGCCATATCGTCGTCACGGACGTCAACAAGGAATCGCCGGCCGGCCTCTTCGTCGGCTACTACCGCGACCCGGAGCGCACCGCTCAGGCGTTCGCCGGCGGCAACTACGACACCGGAGACGTCGCTTGGCGCGACAGCAACGGCTACTACTGGTTCATCGGACGGAGCGACGACGTCATCAAATGCTCCGGCTACCGCATCGGGCCGTTTGAGGTGGAGAGTGCCCTGCTCGAGCACCCGGCGGTCGTGGAATGCGCCGTCACCGCCTCACCGGATCCGATCCGCGGTCAAGTCGTCAAGGCGACCATCGTGCTTGCGGAGGGTTATACGGGCACGCCGGAGCTCACAAAGGAACTCCAGAACCACGTCAAGAAGGTCACGGCGCCTTACAAATATCCGCGCATCGTCGAATATGTGAAGGAACTGCCCAAGACCCTCGGCGGTAAGATCAAGCGCGCCGAGATCCGTCAGGAGAACCTCAAGGCAAAGACGGAATCCTGAAGCCGAGCTTTTTCTCCTTGCCGCAAAACCCCATCCTGCAAAACCGGCGGCCAATGGAGACGCGCCCTCTTGTTTTTTTGACATGTGGGTTTAATTTCCCGGCAGAATCCGTTTTTTGCCGCGAAGCCACCGCAGACAAAATTCCGGGACTGCCGCAGCCGTTCCGAACATCAATCATAAAAAAACTCCGGCATGTTCCCGTGAAGGAAGACACCGGAGTTTTTGTTTTTGAAGTTAGTGGGCCGTATGGCTGAGCAGATAGGTTTGAAGGGTCTCGTACTGCTGGGATTTCAGCGTGATGCCGTCGCTCGTGGCATCATCGGGAAGGCCGCCCTCCTCGTCCTTGAATGCCTCGGCGGCATTCACGTACCAGAAGCCCTGTTCCTCGGCCATGGCAAGAAATTTCTCGTTGATCGCGTCGATATCCGTATTCAGAATGTCGTCCCCATGCTCGGCGCAGAGGCTCTCGTCGACCGGAAGAATCGAGACCAGATACAGGTCGCATCCCGGTTTGGCGGCGATCACCGCATCCAAAAATGCGGAAAATTTCTTGATATAGGTGGTGTTGTCCATCCAGCTGATGCTGTCCGCGCCCATCAGGATATAAATTTTTCCGACATCCTCTTGCGCGGCCAGCGCCTCGGGAATCGTATACCCCTCTCCGCCGGAATTGATCACATCCTTGCTGAGGATGGTGTCCGCATTGACGGAGATACTCGCAAAGAACGAGGCCCCGCTGAAGAAGCGGCTCTCCTGCGCGCCGGAGGCCATGGAATCTCCGAGAATCACGGCATCCTCAAAATAAGAGACCTCTTTCGGCTCGCTCTCCTCCAAAAGGCCCCATGCGGGAAGTTCGGAGATCTCCTCCTCAGATCCGGAAGAGAGTTCTCCGCCGCTCTCCGATATGGATTCCTCCGGCTGGGAGGACGCCGTCTCCGGAACGGAGGCGCTCTCCTTTTCCCCATCCATCAGATCGTCCAGAAGATTTACGAAATTGAAAACCGCCTCGGCAAATTTGGAGCTGCTCTCTTTTCCTTCAAGAATGCGCTCGTTTTCCGCCTTCTGCCACACCGACGTGATGCCGACAGCAATAAGAATCACCGCCACAACCACCGCGGCGATGCGAAGAAATTTATATTTTTTTTTATCTCTAAGGACCGCGTTGCCGTTGCCGCTCATCCGGATGACGCACCTTCCGACATTTTTCAAGTAAGCCTAAGTATACCATAGAAGCCGCCAAAATTCATTAGGAATTTATGAATTTCCGCTTTTTTCTTTTCCCCGGAAAAATGCTTGACGGGAAGAACGGTTTTCGCTATAATAGGTACGTTCGCAAAATGATCCGTCACATTCGCGAAAGAACGATGGTTTTTGCGAAGCATAGAAATCTCGTTTGCAGCTTTCAAAACTGAAGATGCTGGTATAGCTCAGTCGGTAGAGCAGCTGATTCGTAATCAGCAGGTCGTGTGTTCGAGTCACATTACCAGCTCCAAAAAGATCCGCACAGGTAAGCCGTTTTCGGCTATCCCATGCGGATCTTTTTTTGGCATTGTTTGGTGCTCCGGCAGCAACCCGGCAGCAAGCAATTGGCAACGGCATCGGTTACTTCGTTGATCGTTTTTCCTATCCGCTATCGCCGGCTCCTCCCCGCTTTTCCTTCGTCCGGCTTCTTTTTTCCGTAAGAAATAAGCCCGCGGCGATGAAGCTATTCAGAGATTTTTCACTATACTTCGCCCTTTGGAAGCAACCCGGCAGGAACGCGGCAAAATCGGGAAATGAAGGCGTTCTTTGTTTTTCCGCGCATTTTTATCTCGCCGCCGAACACCGCCCCCTCACCAGATTCCCCGGTCAGGTACAAAACGCAAAAGCAACGCCCCACTCATACGGCGCATCAATCGAAGATGGGTCGCCGTATTGGGTAATATTAACGAACTTAATGGTGTTTCCTTCGGGAGGCGATCTCGTCCACCAACGAGTTGCTGTCCCTCCCAGTTTCTTTATCATGCTGTTTCCCGCTACATAATAGGCATACCGGCTGCCCTCTCCCGCAGATGAATAGGTTAAGCTCCCTAAAATCTCAACCTCAGAAAGAAGGAACAAGTTGTCGCTGGAGGTTATGATCGTGCTGCTTCCAGACCCGGCGCCGGCTAATTTATCGACCGGAACAATCACGCCGGAGAGATCGCTCGTCAGATAACCAAGAAGCAGCTGCATCGTGCTCGTCCGCATCAGACAGCCATTCCATCCGCCTGCATTGGTATAGGAACTATTCATTCCATATTTGGTGGCATAGCAGTCGTGCATTTGCCAAGTGATGCCGGCATAGTCCCCGCCGTAAGATGCCGCGTCCGTCACCGGATCGTGATGAAATCCGAGAATATCTATTTGATAACTGACGCCGTTGATGGAGATACTCAAATAGTCGCCGACGCCGAACACTTGACCATCCGAAAACGTGACAGCTCGGATGGCGTTGGAATAGGTATACCTGTGATCTTTTGAAATGACTTTGCTGTACGCCGAGAGTTCCTCCCATGTAAGGGCGGAGATGCTCGCTGCCGTGTGCGACGCCGTGCTCACGGCAGCGACGCGGAGCCCATTGATGCCGCAGAGCGCGGCCCTTTTACACATTCTCATCGTTCGTTCCCCGCGTTTCCGGCGCTCGTTTCCGCCGGCGCCTTTTTGATCGTTTCCGGATCTTTTTCCATGTTAACCCTTCCTTTCTCCGAGTAACGGGGCCCTCCCGTCTGAAGAAAGAATAGCGCCGGGAAACGCCGGAATCTGATGATTTTCTCCGCCGCGCGGACCCGGCCGATACGGAACCGGCGAATATCGGCGGAGATCCGGCAACCCCCGGCGGATCGGACGTTTTCGGAGCGGCATCCCCCCTCAAAATAAGATTTTTTAATAGCAAAAGAGACCGTACTAATTTCGTCCGGTCTCTTTTTATCTCGTTCTGACTGAAAAGTAATATGACTTTACAGTTGTGTTTTTGGAGAATCCGGTCGGATTGGCGGCCATGATTTTCCTGCTGAAGATTTTTTTGATAGAAGCTTTTTCCCTTTTGTTATGCTTTTTTTTGCAAGATCCGTCAGAGCTTCCGCAATGCGCAGAAAGACCTGCCGGGCGTGTTCGTCGTCGGCATAGCAGCCATGGACGATACGCAGATAGTCCCTGCCCTGCTCGCCGTAGTTCTGTCCGGCGTTCACGAGCACATGCGCCGTATCCATCAGCCGATCCGCAACCTCCTGCCCTGTTCCGATTGCGCCGACATAGACCCACGAAAGAATTCCGCTCTGCGGCATCTGCATCCTCACGCCGGGAACCGAGGTGAAGATCTCATAGGCCGTCCGGCGGCGTCTCTCAAGAATTTTTGTGTAGGCCGGAAGGATCGCCGGATCCCGGAGCGCGGCCTCCGCGCCGATCTGGGCGAGCGTATTGGGCGCGCCGAGCACATTGACCGCCGCGCCGTAATAAATATCCATCAGGCGGTCGTCCGCGACCAGATACCCGATCCGCAGCCCGGAGAGTCCAAAGCCCTTGCTGAGGGAAAACACCGTGACGGTTCTCTCCCACATGTCTGGGAGGGCCGCCGGGGTGATCATCTCCCGGCCGTCGAAGATGTGATCTTCAAAGGCCTGATCGCAGATGAGCACGAGGTCGTGCTCAACGATAAAGCGGCTGAGCATCTCCCACGATTCCCGCGTAAAAACCGTACCGGTCGGGTTGTTGGGGTTCGTGACGAGGACCATTTTGGTGCGCGGCGTCAGCGCTTTCTCAAAGGAGTCGCGTTCAAACTGAAACCCGGCTTCCTCCCTCAGCGGAACATGCATCGCCTTCGCCCCGCAGAGGCGGCAGTTGAGGAAATTCGACGGATAGCTCGGGTCCGGCACGAGCACCTCGTCCCCTTCGGCGAGAAACGGCTCCATCGCAAAGAGCAGTCCGGAATCGGAGCCTGGCGTGATCAGCACGTTGCGGGAAGGGTCGACTTTTAGGCCGTTGACGCGGGCGCATTTCTCTGCGACGGCGCGGCGCAGGCTCGTGCTGCCGATCGGCATGGTATAATGCCCCGGCAGCCCGGAGGAGACCGCCTCCAGCATCGCCTTTTTGACGCTTTCGGGCAGCGACGGATCCGGCAGAAACGGATCCGCCCACGCGAGCACGTCGTACCCGTTTTCGATCAGAGTTCCGGCCGCGTCGCCGACATCCGCCTTTACGACTTCGGAAAACAGGCCGCCCTTGATGCCACGGAAGCGATTGTTGATTTTATCGGTGATCATGTCTCAGCCCTCCCAGTAATGACAGGCACAGAGATGGCCCGCGCCGAGATCCAAAACGGGCGGAACTTCGGTTTTGCAGCGTTCCGTCGCGCGCGGGCAGCGTGTATGGAACCGGCATCCGGTCGGCAGATGAATCGGACTCGGAATATCTCCCTGAAGAAGAATCCGCCCCCCGGCATCTCCGCCGACCTCCGGCACGGCCGAGAGCAGCGCCTTAGTATAAGGATGCGCCGGATGGGAATAGATCTCCTCCCGGCTCCCGCATTCCACGATGCTGCCGAGATACATGACGATGATGCGGTCGCTCAGATGCTTGACCACCCGCAGATCGTGGGAAATGAACAGATAGGTGAGATCCCGCTCCCGCTGCAACTTTTGAATCAAATTCAAAACCTGCGCCTGAACGGAGACGTCGAGCGCGGAGACCGGCTCATCGCAGACGATGAATTCCGGGTCCGCCGCAATCGCGCGCGCGATGCCGACCCGCTGCCGCTGGCCGCCGGAAAATTCATGCGGAAAGCGGTCGGCATAATCGGAACGCAGGCCCACTTCTTCCATCAACTCGAGCGCGTGCTCCTTCAGTTCCTTCCCATTCGTAATTCCCTGTAAGCGCAGGGGCTCCGTGATGATCTCCCCGACCCGTTTGCGCGGATTGAGGCAGCCGTACGGATCCTGAAAGATGATCTGCATGTTTCGGCGCAGCGGACGAAGTTCTTTTTCGGAGGCATGGGTGATGTCCTGCCCTTTAAAAAGAATCTCGCCGTCCGTCACGTCGATCAAGCGGAGGATGGCGCGGCCGGCGGTGGTTTTGCCGCAGCCGGATTCCCCCACAAGGCCAACCGTCTCACCGCGGGAAATCTCGAAGGAGATGTCGTCAAGCGCCTTGACGGTCTCCTCTTTCCCCCGGAAACCGTTTCCGTTGACTTTATAATATTTTTTCAGGTGGTTGATTTCCACGATGGTATCCGGCTCCATGGGTCACTCCTCCTTCCATTCCGGCGCATACCGCAGACAGCGGCCAAAATGCCCGGGCTCCGCTTCGATCAGCGCAGGATCAACCTTGGAGCAGATCGGTTTTGCATATGGGCAGCGCGGATGGAACCGGCAGCCCTTCGGCAGATCATAAAGACTCGGCACCATGCCCCGGATCGTCTCAAGCTCCTCTCCGGGCCGGTCGGCAAGCGTCGGAATCGAGTGCATCAGCCCCTCCGTATACGGATGGAGCATATGGTGGAACACATCCTCCCGCGTCCCCTGCTCGACGATCTGGCCGCAGTACATGACCACCACGTCGTCGGCCGTCTCGCTGACGACGCCGAGATCGTGGGTAATCAGGATGATGGCGGTGTTGAGTTTCTTTTGCAGGCCGCGCATCAGGTCGAGAATCTGGGCCTGAATCGTGACATCGAGGGCCGTGGTCGGCTCGTCCGCGATCAGCAGCTCCGGGTTGCAGGCGAGCGCAATCGCAATGACGACGCGCTGCCGCATGCCGCCGGAGAGCTGGTGCGGATAATCCATGACCCGCGTGTCCGGGCTCGGGATTCCCACCAGCCGAAGCATCTCGACGGCCTTTTCCATCGCCTGTTTCTTCCTCATATGCTGATGGACGATGAACACCTCCGCAATCTGCGTGCCGATCGTATAGACCGGGTTCAGCGCCGTCATCGGCTCCTGAAAAATCATAGCGATATGACTGCCGCGGATGCCCTGCATCTCTTTTTCGCTCTTTTTGACGAGGTCCTCCCCTTTGAAGAGAATTTCCCCGTCCATGATGCGGCCGGCGGGCTTTTGCACAAGCCCCATGACGGAGAGCGACGTCACGCTCTTTCCGCAGCCGGATTCTCCGACGATTCCGAGCGTCTTTCCCGCTTCCAGAGAGAAGCTGATGCCGTCCACCGCCGGAGCGACGCCGCGTTCCGTAAAGAAATATGTCTTCAGATTTCGGACTTCCAAAAGTTTTTCGCTCATGAAACCGACTCCTTTTAGTCTACGACAACAAGCTCTTTCGTCGTGGTATTGAGGTCCTCGCAGCCGTTCTCGGTGACGAGTACGACATCCTCGAGCCGCATACAGCAGCGGCGCACGAAGATGATGCTCGGCTCATCGGTAAACGTCATGCCCGGCATGGTGACCGTCTTTTCGCCCATGGCGAGGAACGGGCGCTCGTGAACGTCCTTGCCGATCCCGTGGCCGAGGCGGTGGATGAAGTTGGCGCCGTATCCCGCCTCCTCGATGACCTTCCGCGCCGCGAGGTTGATCTCCTCGCAGGTGGAGACGCCCGGACGGAACGCTTCCAGCCCGGCCTTTTGGGCGGCCACGACCAGTTCATAATAGCGCACGATCTCCGGATCCGGCTCGCCGACAAAGACCGTCCGGCCGAAATCGGAGCAGTATCCCTGATAGACGCCGCCGAAATCGAAGGCGAAGGAATAGCCCTTTTCGACGCGGTCGTAATTCATGCCGAAGACCGGACCGCTCGCCGGCCCAAGGACGATCGCCTCCGCCGGGAACGAGGGCATGGAGCAGCCGTATTTTTCAAATAATTTTTCAATCTCATATTCGATCTCCCGCACCATCGCGCCGGGGCGGACCATCGGCATGATGTCTTGGTAGACCTGATCGGCAATCGCGCTGTTTTTGCGCATCAGCGCGATCTCCTCCGAATCTTTGACGGCGCGCATGCCGTCGATGAGGTCCGAGGCCTCCGTGACGCGGCAGCCGAGGCGGTTTTGCAGGCAGAGCGTCTCCGTAGCGGTGATGTCGCGGTTGACGCCGACCTCCTTATCGGAGAGCCCAAGCTCCCGGACGGTCTTGAAAAACGTCTCGCCGGTCAGATCCTCGTCCGGATAGACCACCTGTTTTGTGACGGCGTTGTTTTCCGGCAAAAACGGCAGGATGCCGAGGCCGGTCAGCCGCGGAACAAACAGAACGACGTCCTTTTCGGTGATGAGCAGGCAGGCGTATTCAAGGCTGTTCTGCCGCTGGCAGGTCTTATCGCGGCTGATGCGTTTCGCGCCGGAGAGATACTCCCATGAGGCGTCCGCGCCCACAAACATACCGTTTAAGCCGCGCTTCTCCATGTTGCCGCGCAGGGTCTCAATCCTTTTTTTATAATCCATTCCGTTTCACCTCAAAGTTCATATTTCATGCGGGGATCCATGATGTCACGGACCGCGTCGCCGATAAAGTTCGCGCCGATGGAGACCAAAAAGATCGCCAGACCGGGGAAAAAGCTGATCCACCAATATTTCAGGATCGCCACGCCGTCGGAGACCATATAGCCCCACTCCGCGACCGGCGGAGAGACGCCGAGGCCCAGAAAGCTCAGGCCCGCGAAGGTCAGGATCGCGGTTCCGACATCCGTCGACGCGAGCACCAACTGGGAGGAGATGCTGTTCGGGATGATCGTGGAGAGCAGGATCGGAAACCGCTTCTGCCCGATCGCCCGCTCGCTGGTGACATATTCCGCCTCGCGGATGCTGAGCACCATGCCGCGCATCAGCCGTGCATATTTCGGCCACGAGACCACCGCGATGGCGATCACCGCGTTGACGACGCCGGTACCCATCGCGGCCGCGAGTGCCATTGCCAGCAGAATTGCCGGGAAAGACATGACCATGTCGGCAAACCGCATGAGCACCTCGTCGGTCACTTTTCCGAAATATCCCGCGACAGCCCCGTACAGGGTGCCGAACGTGCAGGAGAGCAACACGACCAGAAGGCCGCATGGGATCGAAATGCGCGCGCCGTAAATGACGCGGCTCAGGATGTCGCGTCCGTAGGAATCGGTGCCGAAGAGATGGGCGGGGTTTGGCGCGGCGAAACGCTGCGTCAGATCCTGTAAATAAGGGTTGTAGGGCGCGACGACGGGCGCAAAGAGCGCGCAGACGATAAAGAGCGCCCAAATCAGGATTCCGAGGAAGGCAAGAGGATTTTTGCGGATGAACTTTTTGATGGCTTTTTTCATTTCCGTCCTCCCCTCCCTCAGTACCGGATTCTCGGGTCGATGAAGGCATACAGGATGTCCACAAAGAAGTTCATCAGCACGTTGACCGCGGCGATAAACAGCGTGGTGCCCATGATCGCCGGGAAATCCAGCGTGGTGGCCGCCTTATATGCGTAGAGCCCGACTCCGGGATAGTTGAAAATCGTCTCCACCAGAACGGTGCCGCCGAGGAGCGACCCATAACAGAGGCCGAACATCGTGACGGACGGAATCAACCCGTTCTTGAGAACATGATGGAACATGATGCGGTTTTCCGAAAGACCCTTGGCCTTCGCGGTACGGAGATAGTCCTGCTGCAGCACTTCCAGCATACTGGAGCGGACCGTCCTTGTCAGGATGCCGACCGTCGAGGCGGAGAGCACAAAGCTCGGCAGAATCAGGTGGCTCAAGGCATCTTTCAGAAGCCCCATCTCCCCGCAGACGATCGCGTCGCGGATCAGGAATCCGGTCGGAAACACGGCGCCGAGCCATTCCGTCCCGACTCTGCCGGAACCCGGCAGCACGCCCAGTTTCAGATAAAACACATACAGCGTCAGAATGGACAGCCAGAAGGCCGGGATCGAGATTCCCATCAGGGAAACCACGCGCAGAACATGGTCGGAGAGTTTATTATGCCTTGCGGCGGAGATCATTCCGAACAATAACCCGAACAGGATGCTGAAAATGGTCGCGAGCGTCGCCATTTCAAACGTCGCGGGCACATACTTCTCAAGATCCGAAAGCACGGGCTGCTTTGTGCGGATCGAGGTGCCGAGATCCCCGTGCAGCAGGTTTTTCATGTAGCTGAGATATTGGATGTAGACCGGCTGATCGAGTCCCCACTTTGCCTCATAGGCGGCCACGATCTCCGGGTCGCTCATCGCGGTCTGGCCGAGATTTGCAACCAGAGGGTCGCCCGGCACAAAGTGTGAGACACAGAAGGTGATCACGGAGATGCCCGCCATGACCACGGCCATCAGCAGGATCCTGCGTCCGATGTACTTAAGCATATTCATTGGCAATGATCCTCCACCTATCCAAAAACGGCCGTTATCTCCTGTTGGAAAGGAATAACGGCCGCTTTCAGGTTCACTCTGCTGGATTTCTATCGGCGGTTAAACCGGAGAAAATCACTTGACTTCCAGATCGGCAAACTCGAGATAGTACGCGGTGCTCGGAACGACGTTCTGCACGCGCGCATTGACCGCCCAGGTACGGCCGGGCTGGAGTACGACGATAAACGGAGAGTTGCAGGCGATCATCTCGTTCTGGATCGCCTCAAAGAGCTCGACACGGGTTGCATCGTCGGTCTCGACGGCCGCCTGCTGGCCAAGAGCGACCAGATCCGGATCGGCATCTGCGGTCCATCCGGCACGCAGGCCGACGGTGTTGCCGGGCAGGAAAGCAAGCTGGTTGTTGGAATCATAGTAATCCGGGCCCCACTGGCTGACGACGGCCTGCTGGGTGCCGTTGCGGTAGCCTTCGAGGTAGACGGAAACTTCCTGAGAATCGATAATCATGTCGATGCCGACTTCGGCAAGATCCGACTGGACCTTCTCGGCGATCATCATGAAGGAGACGCCGTCCGGAGCCATATCCGGAATCACGCCGCAGTGGAAGCTGAAGCCGTCCGGATACCCGGCCTCGGTCAGCAGGGCTTTGGCTTTTTCGACGTCACGGGTGATCTGGCTCTCGCCAAGATAGCCGGTGAAGCCCTTCGGGATGATGCTTGCGGGGGTGAAGGCGCCGTTTCCGGCGAGCTGGCAGAGACCTTCGTAATCGATCGCATAGGTGATCGCTTCACGGACCTTCTCGTCCGCCAGTTCCTTGCCGTATTCCGCGTTGTCGTTGAGCATCAGGAAGAAAATGTCGTCGGTCTTGCTGCTGATCAGCTGGATGTCCTCGTTGTCGGTCAGCAGGGAGGTCTGATCCGCAGTCAGGTCGAGCGCGAAGTCGATATCGCCGGCTTCGATCGCCATCTGCTGCGCGGAGACATCCGCCATATTTACAATAACATATTTGTCAACTTTTCCGGTTCTGAGAACGGAATCCGCATATTTCTCCAGAATCACTTCGGAGCCGGAGTTGTAGGCCGTAATCTGATAAGGGCCGCTGCCGATCGAAGGATTCGCATCGACATAGGCGGAGAAGGTATCGTTTTCATCGCAGGTGCCGCCGTTTGCCTTTGCCACGTCGGAATCGTAGATACCGAAGGTGGCGCGGGTGAGGATGGACAGCAGCGAAGGATTCGGTGTATTCAGGGTCAGGGTCAGCTCATAATCACCGGTTGCCTCGATCGTATCGACCGTATCAAGAAGGAAACTCGGGTTGCCTTTGACACCCTTGACGCGGGTGAGGCAGTAGGCGGCGTCCTCGGCGTTGAGTTCTTTACCGGTGGTGAAGAGGATGCCCTGCGTAAGAGTAAAGACATAGGTCAGACCGTCTTCTGAGATGGTCCAGCTCTCCGCAACGGCGGGCTGAATGTCGGATTCATCTTCCGGCGGAGTCAGAACTAAGCAGTCATAAGCGGCATGCAGGGCCATTTCGGCATCGCCCTCGTACTCATGAGCCGGGTCAAGGCTGGTATACTGCATGCTCTCGCCGATCGTAATCTGGGTGGAGCCTGCAACAACGGTCGTCTCCCCTTCGGACGTGGTTGAAGTTTCCGTTTGCTCGGCCGGTTTCTCGATGGTCTCGCCGCAGGCGGTCAGGCTGATCATCAGAATGGCTGCAAGAAAAAGCGCAAGAACCTTTTTCATGAAAATCCTTCTTTCTATTCATTTCTCATTTTCAGGCGGGCCTGAAACGGTTTAGCAGCGTTCGGCAATCGCTTCAATCTCACAAAGGACGCCTTTCGGGAGCGCTTTGACGGCGACGCAGCTGCGCGCCGGTTTGGAGACGAAGTAAGAGGCATAAATTTCGTTAAAAGCTGCGAAATCCGCCATATCCGCCAGAAAACAGGTTGTCTTAATGACCTTGTCGGCCCCGACGCCCGCGGCTTCCAGCACCGCGAGAACATTTTTGCAGCTCTGTTCCGCCTGTGCGGCGATCGTATTGCCCGCAACGGCACCGGTGGACGGATCGACCGGGATCTGTCCGGACGTGAAAACCAGCCCTCCGGCGACCACGCCTTGGGAATAGGGGCCGATTGCGGCAGGAGCCGCCGTGGTAGCAATCATATTCATTGTGTTTCTCTCCTTTTTGGACGGATAGACATCACCGATTCGCCCACCAAATTTTGTCGGGCCTTTACCGATTTAACAGTTTGAATCGAATAAAGATTAAAATGAGTATACTCCCGGCTCATCCCCGATGTCAATAAAAATCCCTCGATTTACTGAATTTTTTTTTATTTAATCCTAAAATTTCAAAAAATGATGTATAATTAATTTTATTGAAAAGATTCCTGCATTTTTTCATTGACATTTGCTTTTCGTGCTGGTTAAATATAGCATGTTGGTATTTTATCTTTGACATAAACACAATTTTATGATTCCGGAAGGAGCGATGAAATGCAAAGCGTAAAAATCTCGCTGACGCAGAACGATCAGGATCTCTTACAGACCTATGCCGCAACCATGGACGGTCTGGCCGATTATTTGGGGCTCTCCTATGAAATCGTCCTGCACAGCCTGAACGATCTTGAGCATTCGGCAATCAAGGTGATCAACGGTTACCATACCGGCCGGACGCAGGGCGCCCCGATCACCGACCTCGCGCTGGAGATGCTCGAGAAAATCTCCCGGAACGACCAGAAGGATTCGATCTGCTACCGCACCGTCAACAAATACGGAGATCCGCTCTGGTCCACCACAATTGCGATCCGCGGCAGCGAAAATCGCGTGATCGGGCTCCTTTGCATCAACCAGAACCTGAATACGCCGGTGTCGCGCCTCTTTCCGGGCATCAGCTTTCCGAGCGAGGAGTCATACGTCTCCGCGCAGAAGAAGGAGACTTATGTAGAAAACGTGGACGACATGGTTTCGCAGGCCGTGGACGAGGCCGTCAGGGATGTGGCGGATATGACGAACACCCTTCCCTCCGCGAGAAACCGTGAAATTGTCCGCAAGCTGTATCATCGCGGCGTCTTCAGTATGAAGGATGCGGTCGTGCTCGTTGCGGAAAAGATGGAGATCTCCAAGAACACCGTCTACCTGCACCTGCGCCGCATCAAATCGGAAGAGACGACAAAGCATTAATCTTTTTTATTTTTAATCGGTCCGTTTCTTGAAATTTCCCCGCTCGGATGGTAAAATAGAATAAAATATTTTTCACTTGAAATGAGGAAGGGAAATGACCGATTTTTCCAACGGCAGCATCCGGTTCGATATTTTGAGGGAGCGGGCCTTCAACCTGCGCTGGGCGGAGGTGCCCGAGGACGTGATCCCGCTCACGGCCGCCGACCCGGACTTCCCGGCGGCGCCCGAAATTTCCGAAGCGATCGGCGACTACTGCGCCGGCGGTTACTTTAGTTACACGCCGAAGCGCGGTTTCCCCTCTTTTCGGCAGGCGCTCTCCAATTATTTTAAGGAATATAAGGAGGAGGACGTTCCCGCCGACCGGATTCTTCCGATCGACAGCGCGGCAAGGGGCATGGAGACGATCGCAAAGGCGGTTCTGCGCCCGGGCGACGAGGCCCTCGTCTGCGATCCGGTCGACTTCCTCTTCAAAACGAGCATGGAGGCCGCCGGAGCTAAAATCCGGCTTTTCCCAACGAAGATCGTCGACGGGCGGATCGATTTCAGCCGCCTCGAAGAATACATCACGCCGAAGACTAAAATGTTTGGCCTGTGTAATCCGCACAACCCGCTCGGCATGTGCTATCCGGCGGAGGATTTGGAACATCTGCTCGCCCTCTCCGAAAAGTACGGATTCTATATCATGAACGACGAGATCTGGAGCGACATCGTCTATCCGGACGCGAAGTTCACAAGCATCCTGTCTCTCGGGGCGGAACGCAACCGCCGCACGCTCTCCGTCTTCGGTTTCTCGAAGAGCTTCGGCATCGCGGGCCTGCGCGCCGGCTGCGTCTACTGCACCGACCCGGAGCTGTTTGAAAAGGTCGCGGCCGCCTCCCTCGTCGACACGACGATCGGCGGAATCAGTTCCCTCTCTCAAGTGGCCGGCGAGGCCTGCGTAGAGAAATGCCACTACTGGGTCGAGGCCTTCGTCGAGCATCTCACGCAAAACCGCGACTACGCCCTGAATCGGATCGCGGCGATGCCGGGCATCTGCTGCCATAAACCGCAGGCGACGTTCGTGCTGTTCCCGGATATTCATGCGCTCGGCATGCCGGCGGAGGAGTTCGCCGCTTTCCTGCTCAAAAAATACCGGCTTGCCGTCGTGCCGGGCGGCGCAAAGTTCTTCGGCCCCGGCAGCGAGGGACATATCCGGCTCTGTCTCGCAACCAGCCACGAAGTGCTGGAGGAAGGCCTCAACCGCCTCGAGGCCGGGCTGAGAGAGGTTTCTGGGGAACGCGGAAACTGAACCCCAAAACTTCATTCCGACAAAACAGAAATTCCGTGCGGGAAAAACGCCTTCCCACGCGGGATTTTTTTATAAAAATGAAAAATAGTTTCCGAAAGCCGCGAATATATAAGAAAGAAAGCGGCAATCCGGAGCGGCTTCCTCGTTTTCACGGCGAATCTGTTTCCGGCATAAGATAAGATAGAATGGATAAGGGGGGTTGCTATGTCTCAGGATTCATTCATGAACAACCGAAACAGGCTGCACCGTTCGGAGCATTCTGCCCGGAACGAGTACAATCCGGAACCTCTCATGGTGAATATTCCACAGGCGGCGTGGCAGAATCAGAATTTCCGCGCCGTTTTATGGACGGGAAACCGTTTGCAGATGGTACTGATGAGCATTCCGGTTCGCGAGGAAATCGGCGCGGAGGTGCATACCGCCGTCGACCAGATGATCCGCGTGGAAGAAGGTCAGGCCGCCGTGCAGGTGGGAAGCGACAAGGATCATCTCAGCGATCCAAAACGCCTTGGCCGGGGCGACGCGGTCTTTGTACCGGCAGGTACATGGCATAATATCATCAATCTGGGGTCCCGTCCCCTGAAACTTTCCACCATCTATGCTCCGCCCAACCATCCGGTTGGAACCGTCCAGCACACAAAAGCGGACGCAGAGGCAGCCGGGTACTGAATTTTGGCAAAAAAAGAAGCGCCGTGCAGCGGTTTTTTCGCTGGCGGCGCTTCTTTTTTCTCATGCCTTCCTTTCAAAAAGCTGCATAGAGGACAGGCGGTAAATACAACGGCAAAGGAATCCCGACTTTTTCCCCGTATTTTTCCCTGTATCCATGCGTTTTCTTGAGCCGGGCCGGCGTTTGTAGTATAATAAATCCAATAAAACAAAGGGGGGGCGAAGGCGTGGCTCACGAAAAACAGAGGGGAAAACTCCCCACTGAAGCGAACGCACGGCTGCTTTCCGTCGCCGTCTTCTCTTTCTTTTTCTCTTGGATGCTGGCTTTCCCTTTTGAGGGCCGGATCCTGTATGCCCTGACGGATTTCTACGGTACAGACGCCGCTCCTTTTATCTTTGGCGCGATTGCCGCCGTCTTTCTGGGGCTGCTTTCATGCGGATGTTTTGTAAAAACCATGCGGGCGGCAAAAAGGCTGATCCTCTTTTCCATCGCCTTCTGCGGCGCGGCCTCCGGAGCCTTTTTCTTTCCTCCCTCCTTTTTATGGACGGCGGCGCTGCTCTCCTCCTCCTTTCTGGCCGGAAGTTGCGTCTCGGCATGGGCATTTTATTTTAAAGACTGCTCGCCGAAGGACGACCGGATCCGGATGATGGCGGATGGGCTGATCGGCTCCAACCTACTGATGACCCTGCTCAATATGGCCGCCGCCTATCTTTCCCCTCAGATCGGGCTCGGTCTGTCCATACTGGCGCTCGCGGCGGCCTTTCTGCTCGCATTCCGGCTTCCCGGCCGCTGCTCCGGCTCCGCCCCTGCTCCGGCCACCCCTGAGGAGACCGCCGTCGGCCCGGTCAGGCCACTCGCTTTCCTGTGCGTTTTTATCGTCGTGATCACCGTCAATTCGGGGCTGATGTATCAGGTGGTCAACCCCGCCTTCGAGCACCTCGAATGGCTGACCGACTGGTATTGGGCAATTCCCTATGTCGCCGCCCTTTTCATCATGAGAAACCTGCCCTCCAAGGTCAACCGAGCCTATATCCTCTATACGGCGATTGCGATGATCGGATTCTCCTTTCTGGGCTTTGTCAGTCTCGGCCGCTCGGCTGCCGCTTACCTTGTCGTCAATACGCTGATGCTCGGCGCCTGTGGCATCTATGACCTTTTCTGGTGGAGCATCCTCGGCGATATGCTGGAATTCCGGAAGAATCCCGCCATGATTTTGGGGCTTGGCCTCTCCGCCAACGTGCTGGGCGTCCTGCTCGGCGGGCTAACCGGCAGTCTGATTTTCTCCTCCGACCTCTCCGGCCATGACGCCACGCTGCTGGCTCTCGGCGTTGTCTGCGCGACGCTCGCGCTCCTGCCGCCGCTCTACGCAAACCTGTCCCGTTCTCTGGAAAACCATGGGTATCTGACCGTGCCCTCCGAAAAGAGTACGCCGGAACCGTGCGGCGAGATCGACCGCCCCGCAAAATTCGAGAACCTTTCGGAACGGGAAAATCAGGTCGTCTCCCTGTTGCTCCAAGGCAAAACATACCGGATGATCGCCGACGAGCTCCATATCAGCGAAAATACCGTGAAATATTACATAAAAAACATCTATTCCAAATTCCATATCCGAAGCCGCTCGGAGCTGAGCGCCCTGATTCTCGAAAAGAAAGAGCCAGCGCCGCCTTTGTTCTAAAATTTCCTGTTTTTGTACCCCCTACCCAAAAAGGTAGGGGGATTTTTTTGAAAAACCATCCGTTTGAATGACGCTTTTTTCTTTCTTTCCATGATATTTTATATTTTAAGGAATCCCTTACTGCGTATTGAAAGGGAGAGCGGCGACGCCCGGCTTTCGGCGACGGACCGATTTCTCCATGCAGTGCCCGACGAAAGAGAACTCCGGGAAAAGTGCGACATGATTTCTTTATAAAATTGAGATGTGCAAACGAAAATTTTGATGCCCGGCGGCGGAGACGTTCGGGAGAGCCGTGAGACGTTTCTGTTCCAGATTCGCGGCGTGGCTTCATCCATAACCAAAAACGCGGCATTGTCCTCCGCCCGCTCCGAGTCCATGCGTTTCCCGCAAGCGCGAAATCTCAGGAAATTGTCGATACCCGACAACAGATTTTTTCCGCTCCATCCGCCGCATGGCGCCGCGGAGAGAACGGAAACGGTTTTTTATCATCCCAAAAAGGAGGGTCTATTCATGAGGAAAACCTGCAAATCCTGCGGACACCAGATCGCGCCCGGCGCGGAATTTTGCACGTTCTGCGGCGCGCGGGTCACGCCAGACGAAAGAGAACCTGCGGCCGGCCATGCGCAGGACCCGGATCCCTCTGCTGGTCCTATCGCCTTTCTCAAGGCGAGCATCCGGGCGGAGGCGGCCTCTCTAAAGCAGTTTTTGAAAAATCCGAAGCAGTGGATCCCCGTGCTCGTGCTCAGCCTGTTGTGGCTGATTCTGGCCATTCTACCGGCGCTGGGCGTGGACTTCTGGTTCCTGCGCGTTCTCTCCTTCCTGACCTTTGCGCAGGGAGGAATGTATGGCGGCGTATGGGGCGCTGTCGGCGGCGTGATCGGCAAGGCCGTCTTCGCCTATTTCGTGAGCGCGCTGCTCCTGCCGCTTTTTTCAGGCAAAAGCCCCTTCAAAAATATGGGGAAATCTTATAAAGCCTTCTTCTCCGGGCTTGCGGTACAGAGCCTGAGCGCGGCGGCCCCGTTGATTTGCGGAATCGGGATCGCGCTGATTGTCTTCAATTTTCTTACCGGCAACGCGAGCATGATCAATAGCATGGCCGGCATCGTCGGGCTCGTTCTGGCCGTTCGGTCGCTTTTGAGCAAGGGCGGATTTTTCTGGGGGCTCCTGCTGTCGGTGGCGAGCCGGATCTCCAAGGGCAGAATTCCCGCGCCGCTGACCGTGAGCCGCGCGGTGACCGGTTATGCGGCCGGAAGCGCCGCGGGGGTCGCGCTCTCCGCCATTCCGGTGCCCTTTCTCCCCTACCTGATCGGCGCCCTCCTGCTGATTGTCGGGATTGTCGTCGGAATTGTTGCCAAATCCGGAAAGGAGGCGGCAACCGTATGAAAAAGAGAGCTCTTTCCGTGCTCGCCGCCGTCCTTGCGGTATGGATCTGTTTTTCGGTCTCCGCGTCGGCGGAACTCCTCGATAAAGATGCGAGCCCGGCGGAGGTGGTTGCCGACGGCAGTTTTGAATCCACCTCCCAGACCAGAATGGATTTCAGCGTCTCCGGCGGAACCCTGACGGGCGCCGGATGGTCATACGGGCGCCACTACGCCATTTATTCTCTGAGCGGAACCTGCAAAGAGGGCGAAACCATTTCGCTTTCCGTCACGGGAACACAGGCTCCGGGCGTGGACGACGCCTTGGTGTTTAACCTTTTAACGGTAAAACTCACTTTCCGGGACGGCAATTCCAACGTGATCGGCGAGGAACAAAGCTACAGCTCGGATACGGTAAAAAGTTCTCCGCTCTCTTATCAACTGGAGGCAACCGTCCCGTCCGGCGCGAGAACGGCGGCCATCACGGGCACATTCAGCTGCCGCTGGGCAACGAGTGTCGTCGTGGAGGAGTCGGTCTCCGTCATGGTCAATCTGGAGGTTGCGTCCGAGGAGGAGGCCGTTCCCGTCGTACCGGCGCAGGAAGAGCCTTCGGAAGCCGAGCCCGCTCCGGAGGATCCGGAGTCCTATCCTTCTGTGGACGACAGCGAATCGTCGGATTCCGAGTGGGAGTACGACTGGCCGGAATGCGAAAACTGCGAAGAGGACGAGGCATCCGAACATGCCGGGCCGCTCGCTGCCGCCCTGATCTCGCTGATCGCGGCCATCGCGGCCGCTTTGGGCGGCGCGGCAGGGGGTGCTGCTGGCGGAGTTGTCGGCGGCTTGGCGGGAGCGACATCCACCGCCGAGCCGGAATCCATGGTGGTCACCGTCTCCCCGAACGGAGCCCAGATTCTCATCGTGAGGGATCCCGTCACCGGCGGCTGGGTCAACGCCGAGACGGGCAATCCTTTTGATCTGGAGGCCCACCAAAAGAACTTCCCGGAGCAGCAAAAGCAGCATGAAGAATTCATCAGCCGAAATGAAGAATTGGAAAAGGCGGGCAAGACCGCCATTCAGCAGGCCCTCGACGAGATCGCCCGGAACGAAAAAGAGGGCTTCGACGCCATTCAAAAGGAGATCGACCAGCGCCGGATGGAACAGCTCCGCCGCAATCAAGAGTCTCTCGAATGGGAGCAGCAGCATGCTCAAAAAACCTCCGGCTGGGGCAGGATCATCGGCGACACATTCCGAAGGAGCGTCGGCGAATCGATGGATACCGCGAAAACGATCGGAAAAGGAGCGGTGGACGCCGTTGTCTGGACCGGCGAGACATTGGGCACGGCGGCGGGCACCCTGATCTATGATCCGGAGCGGGCCTTGGAAAAAGCCAACGACGCCTATGAATCCGCCAAACAGACGCTCGGCGCCGTGAAAGACGCGGTGGCCGGGGCCGCCAACGAGGTCTGGAACAAGCCGTGGATTTTGGTCAAGGCGACGATGGAGACCGGAAAAGCCGTGGTGGATACCGTCACCGATCCCAAAAAAGCTTGGGAAGCGATCAAGGGAAACATCGGATTTGAGGATTTTAAAAAATCGATCGATCCGAACCGCCCGCTGATCAACCGCATCGGATACAGCCTTACGGGTACTTTCAAGCTGTCCACCTCCATTATGACGGCGTTAAAGGGCGCCGCGGCGCTGAAAAACGGCGTCGGCAAGCTCGTCGGAATCGCCGACGATGTGGCCGGGGCGGGCGGCAAGGCGCTTTCCAGTAAAACGGCGGCCTCCGGCATGGGGAGCGCCGCGGAAAATGCCGCCGTCAAAAAGGCGATCCCCAAAGTGCCAAAATACGTCGGCAGCGGAAAAGCTCCCGAGCTGTCGGGCATGACGAAAACCGCGCAGAGGCAGCTTCAGAAGATCAGCGAAAAAGAACTTGTAAAAATCAAGGTGCGCCCCACCACCAAGAATGCGGCGAAACTCATCAACTCGGGAAAAGCCGTGCCAAAAGAGATGGATCTGAAGCCAAAGACCGTCGACTGGAGAGACAACCTGATCGGCGGGCCGAAGGATGCGGAGGGCGCCGTGGGCTTCTTCCGGCCGACAAAACCTTCCTCGGAAGCGATGAAATCCCTCACCTCTTCCCAGAAGACGCAGGTGCTCGAGCGGTACGGCGACCGGATGAAGGAATATCAGAAATACGGCAGGGATCTGGATTCCATGTCGGATAAATATCAGGTCATCGACAAAAAGGTGTATCAGAAGGTCACGGTCGGCATGGAGCAAAACGGCAAGATCGCCCAAAAATCGGTGCTCAAGATGGTGACGGGCGACAACGATGTCGCCGATATCACCAACATGGACGGCAGCCCGCTTCCGTCGGACAGAAAGCGGGATATTCTCGATATGATCCTCGATATTCCGGACTCCGACGTGCGGCACGACGACCTGCTCTCCTGGAAGCCGGGCGATTTTGCTTATAATGAAGAGGCCAAGACGAAGATGGTCAACGATATGATGGAAAACGGCAAGGGCGTCGTATCTTTCAGCCCTCACGAGTTCCCAACCCACGAGTATCTGGCCGCCGAGTAAGAAAAGGAGGAATCGACCATGAGCAATACCATGACCGCCGCGGATCAGAAAAACATCACCGCGGCACTGCTGGATCTTGCGGATCGCCGGATGCGGCTCGCGGCGGAACTTTCCGCCTCGGAGGAAGAGACGGGCGCCGGAGATGTTCGGGAGCAGCTTGAAAAGACCGCGGCCGAATTTTCCGACCTGCTCGGACGATATTTGAACGGACTGCCGGTGCGCCCGCTCTCCCGCTGCCCCTTTACGGGGGAGGTGCTCTCCATGGCCGTCGATGACTTCGGTTTGAACGGCTTCTTTTGGAACAACGACGCGCCCAAACGTCCCCGGAACCGCCTTCCGGAAACATACTTTGCCATGGACGGCGCGTTGAAGCTCTCAGGAAAACCGGAAATATCCCCGCTTCTGTGCTGCCCCGGACCGGACGTTCCCTATGTATTGCCGAGGCTGCTCCGGCGCAGGGAAATTAAGGCGGTGATCTCTTGCCTCAAGATCGGAGCGCACACCGGCTACCCCATTTTCTATTATGCGGACCCCATGCCGGACGGTGTCCTTCGCGTCAACGACTGGGGAACCGAACGCTATTGGGAGCCCGGAAGCCCCGTGCCCGGCTCCGTCCCGCCGGGGCTCTATGTCGACGTCCCCGCGAGGCCGGAGGAGATGGATTTCGACCTTGCCTCCTGGATCCGGGCCGGCAAACTCCTCTGGATCGCCCCGGAAGATGCCGCTCTGACGCTGCACGGGGGCATTTCCCGCTGTCCCTATCTTGATCTGCCCGGCAGCCGAAAAGTAAAATATATCCAAAACGGCGAGGTATGGGAGGACGACGAGGAAAAAGCCTCCCCGTATGCGGAGAACGCGGAAGCCGGGGAAGAACATTTTGAAGAACAAACCGAATCCATCGGGAAGGGAGCGAAATAAATGGGAACTCATCAGGAACCGTCTGTTTTTATCGTCAAACAAGCCGACATTCCGGCCTTGTTTCAAAAGGAATTGAGACTTGAAATCACCTCCGGCTCCCTGTTTTACACGATCCGGCAGGGCGGTGCGGCCTCTTCCAACTTAAAAAAGACCTATGCATCCCTCCTTGCGGACCCGGAATTTCTGCGCGCGGCCCGCATTCTGGCCCAACCGGATCTCTATGTGACGGTGCGGGCGGCGGGCATCAAGGGCCTGACGGAACTGCGCCTTCACCGGAGAAAGGACGAGGGAGCCTATGTCGCCGCCGCGGAGGCCATGGAGGACGGCGGGATCGCCATTTCGGTATTCGACGACTACCGCGCCTATCTCGATCGCTGGGCAAGGGATTCGGCCGGCACCGCCGATGAGACCGCCGTGAACTATCTTCCGCCGAAGATCCGTTTCGGGGAATTTCTGCTTGCCCTCCATGCCATAGATTCCTTCCGTCTGGTCTCCTACCGGAACATGCTGGATCACGCCTTTATGGAGCGGACTTATATCAAAACGGCGGAATTCACCCAAAGCATGGCGGACTCCATCCGGAGCCTCGACATCCGGTGGCTGCTTCCGGCGTTTCTGGCGGTGACGCCGGGCGCGGAGGAATGCCGCGCAAAGATCGATCCGAAGGATCTTGCGGTCCTGATGGAACAGGATTTTCTCGTCCCGTCCAAGCTCTCGCCGGGCGGGGAGGACATTTTATATTTCGGAGAAGCCGGACAGCTCATGGGCGTGGAATTTCTGCGCTCCTGGTTCAGCTCCTTCGGTTTTGAAATCCAAGTGGCGGAAGGGACCGGCTTCACGGCGGCCGAGCGGCTGTTTATCGCCCCGACGCTCCTTTCCATCCGTCTGGTCCGGCTGGAGACCGCAGAGGATGGCGGCGTCATGGTCAACCATCAGGCCTATACCACCGATCAGCTGATGCAAAAGCTCGACGAGCTCTTCGGTGCCGTCTTTGCTGCCGAAAGGCCCGCTGTGCCGACCGCCGCATCCGACGCCGCAGCTCCGTCCGAGCCGCTTTCCCCGGCCGCCGAAACATCTCTGGAAAAGCCTGCGGAAGAGACGGCGCCCGCACAGGCCAAAACTCCTCCGGCAGCCTCCGCGCCGGCCGGTCGCTTCTGTTGGAACTGCGGCCACAAGCTTTCCGATAATGCCGCGTTCTGCGCGAACTGCGGCGCCAAGGTCAAATAGGGTTTACGCCCGGCCATCTTTTAAGCCTGGCCAAATCCAAACCGGAAACTCCGATTTTTGTGCCCGAAAGAAAAGGCTTCGGGTCCGAAATCAGGAATGAAAGGCGAATCCGCCGAATATGGCGTGTTTGTAAATGAAATTTTTTGTGATAGGAGAGAGTGTCATGTTTTGTGAAAATTGCGGAAACAAGATCCCTGATGAAGCCAAGTTCTGCCCTATCTGCGGCGCGACAACCGGCTCCGCCCAACAACCCTCCTATGCCGCGCCGGAACAGCCTCCGGTGAGGCCCGCCGCCCCGGCATACGCCCCTCAGCAGCCTGTTTCCTATGCCGCGCAGCAGGCGAATCCCCCTCTTTCGGTCGGACAGTATCTCGGCATGTATCTGCTGATGTGCGTCCCCATTTTGAACATCGTTCTGCTTTTCATGTGGGCCTTTGGGGGCTCGGTCAATCTGAATAAGAAAAACTATGCGCGGGCCGTGCTGATCCTGTTTGCCGTCTCCGTGGTCATCTGGATCATCTTCGGCGGAATCTTTATCGGCGCCATGAGCAATCTGATGAACGACAGCTACTATTCTTCCAGCTCGTGGTATTATTAAAAATATGGCGGAAATCGAAATGCAACCTCTCCTTCGTTGGCGGATTCAAGTGCCGATCTTTCGAAATCCGGTCATTTTGAAACAGCTTGGGATCGCCGTCGGCATCCCGTTCGGCCTCCTTATGCTCGTGATTGTGTTGGTCTCGGGCAAAAGCGTCTATGCGCTCTATGCGCTCGGACTGATTGCCGCGCTCCTGTTTTTTACATGGCTCCTGATTATGGCGCTCTACCGCGGGAAATATGAGGCCGAATTCGTTCTGGACGGCTGCGGCGCGCTCTGCCGCACCCAAGAGAATCAGGCAAAAAAGAACCGGATTGTCAACACGCTGACGATCGTTTTCGGATTTTTATCCGGAAAGCCTGCCGCCGCGGGCGCGGGAATGCTGGCGCAGGTGCGGCAGTCGGAATTTCTGACGTGGAATCATGTGAGAAAGGCGTCGTTCCATCCGAAGGGACATACGATTTTGCTGCGCGGCGGCTTCGCGGAAAGCATCGCCTTGTTTTGCACGGAAGAAAACTATCCGTCCGTTGAGGCTTTCGTGAGGAGAAAAACGAGCCGGTAACCATCTCCGCTTTTAAAAACGGCGCCGGCCCGCCCGGATCTCATGGTGATCCGCGGCGGATGCCGGTTCCCGGAAAGGTTTTGACATGAGACAAACGCACAAAATCGTTCCCCGTATCCTGATCTCGCTGTTGGGAGCCGCCCTGATTCTGGTGGGACTTTCCGAAGTTCTGCTCGGCTTTCTCGGCGAGAGGGCGCCCGGCGTCGTCACCGATATTCGCCGCGAAGGCGGAGAGCGTACGGACATCATCCCCAACAGATATACCTATAACATCAGTTACACCTTTACGCTGCCCGATGGAAGAGAGATCAGCGGATTCTCCAAAGAGATCGGCGACTCCGTTTATCTCAAAGCGGACGGCACCTCCGTGGTTCAGGTGCGGTATTTTTCCCTCTTTCCCTATTACAGCGTGATGGAACAGGACGCCGGGCTTGGGCTTGGACAACTGATTCTGATCGCGGCCGGAGGGTTTCTGATCTTCATCATGAACCGCAGGACAGGAAGATAAAAAATGACTTTCTCCGTCTGCCGGAAAGCGCCGGCGCATCATTATTACCGGACCGGCGCCGTTCCCGCTCAAAAGGGACCCTCATTCTCTTCCTTGCAGAGGCATATAAAAAATGGAGAGGTGGAATCCGCCTCCCCGTTTTTTTATTGTTTACTGAACTTCGTACATCCCGTGGCTGTGCATATAATTGAAAATCTGTTCGCCGTGGCGCTGCTCATCCTGCTGAATGTGCTGGAGCGTCTGCCGAACCGTCGGATTGGCCGCCTCAAAAATCCCCGTATCGTAAGTTCCGGAGACGAATTTCTCGGTCGCCAGCAGGTCGCTGCAAAGGAGTTTGTCTCCGGTATTGCCCATTGCGCCCTGATAGCTCGACTGCGGTGCCTGCGAGGCCTCCTGATCTTTGGAGGGCGGCGCCTGATAACCCTGTTCGGCCTGATTGGGGGCGGCCATGTCGGGCTGCTTTCCCTGAAGCATCTGGTCAATCATGTCGTAATGATGCTGCTCCTCAGAGGAGAGCGTGGTGAAGAGCTTTCTCAACAGGGGATCCTCCGCCTGCCCCGCGTAGTTTTTATATTTGGCGACACAGAGATCCTCCTGTTTTTTATCGTCCCCAAGCAGCATCCGCTCCTTTTGACTCAACTGTAACTGTGCCTGCATGGCGCTCCTTTCCGCGCGTCTTCCCCTCCTCCCTTCCGGCCTCCGGGATCCCGCGCCTTCCGCTCTTTTCCGGCAAAGCGGCGGCCGAATTTGAAGAGAATGGTTTCTTTTCCTTCCTATTCTGGCCATCTGAGGCGGAATTATGTATGCGCGGCAGAGATTTCCGGCAAAAAGAACGGCTCTGTGAAAAAAGTATCCCCGTCCTCCGATTTTCGGCCGTATCCGGCGGCAGACGTTCCCTGTCGGAAGCCATTCGGAACGGACAAAAAATCCGTCGGCAAAACCGGCGGATACGCTGTCCAACAAATGTCTCTTCGGAAACGCGCGTGCTCATAAAAGCGTCAAATCGTTATGCTCATGCGGAAACCGAAGCGGCATTTGAAAAATTCGTCTTCAGCGCCTCATCCTCATCGAGCGCGGTCGTTCCGGAATCATAGGGCTGCCTCTCCACCGTCAAGATCACCTGATCCGTTCCGAAATAATATCCGAACGTGTTCACGATGCTTTGAAGGATGATCTCTTCGTTCTCCGGCACGGCCCCGATCTCCGTCAGAAACGCCTGACTGAGATCGACCGACGCCCTTCCGTCGTCGCCGAGCGAGAGGCTGTTGATCATCGTATTTCCGAGTAGAACCGCCGACGTTCCGGCCGGGGCATCCTTATAGGCCGCCGCGAGAACGATTCCGGTCTCGTCGTTCGTATGGAATTCCACTTCCCGATCCTCGTAGACGATTGTCTGTTCCTCCGCGTCGGGATAAAAGAACCGGACGGTCTGCTTCAACGGCACATTTTTCTCGACCGCGCTCAAGGTAGAGGAAACCTCGGTATCCCCGAGAGGATAGACGACTTTGACGAGCCCCGCGCCTTTGGCATAATACTGCCGGGAGGCGTTGTTCGTTCCCTCCGTGGTGACCTCGACGACCGCCTCATAGTCCCCGGAGGGCGTGGAGACCGCCGCCGAGACGCTGGTGATCGACCGGGTGCTCCCATCCTCCAGCGTCCATGAGGTACCCACGACGATCGGCTCCGTCAGCAGGATTTCCTCCTCCGCCGCCTCGTTCAGATAATTTTGCCGGTGATAGGTCTCTCCGCGCGAAAAGGTCTGAACAAGTTTCCCGTCGGAGATGGAGATCACCTTGGCGACAACCGTGCCGCCGTTGTCGATCCTCTGCTGGACCTGAGTCTCCGAAATATAGTCGTTATAGACGGTATATGTGGCATATTCGTTGCCCGCCCCCTGATAGGTATAGCGGGTGTCGTTTTCAATCGGGAAGTAATCGCCGACCGTCTCGCCGCTCTCCGCCTCCGAAGAACTTTCCGGGAGCGACGAAGACGTATCCGGGGTCGTATCTCCTTTTCCCCAGCAGCCTGTAAAAACCGTCAGAAACAGGCAGATCATCAAAAAAGCCGATAGTTTCTTCATTCTTTTTCCTCCATCCATACGGTACCCGATTCCCGAAAGGAACAAAGTGTCTGTTCCTTTTCCAGATCGTCCCGTACGCTTATTTTGCACGGCGGGCCGGAGATTTATGTATGGTGGAAATGTGCCGCTTCCCAGATAAGAAAAACTCTCTTCTCATAGATTTTTCCCGAGCCGTTTTGTCTTTTTGGGCGCGGCGGATGTTGTTCCGGTGCGGTGACGCAGCCCCGGGCTCCTCCGGGAATGTGGCTATTGAACCGGCTTCATCACATAATGGTATTTAATCTTTGCCTTCTCCTGCGCATCCCTTCGGGCCTCATCCACCGCCTCTATGTTTTCAAGAAGCAGGGAAACCACATAGGAACAAAGCGAACCGTCCTTCACCATGGCGTTCAGCACGGCGGAGGCCTGTTTAAGCGACAGCGCTTTCCGATAAGGGCGATCCTCGGTGATGGCCGTAAAGACGTCCGCCACCGCCATGATCCGTGACCCCAGCGGGATGCTCTCGCTGTGCAGATGGAAAGGATATCCCTTTCCGTTCAGCTTTTCATGATGGAAGGAGGCCCATCTGTTGATCGTCTCGAAGCCCCGGATCGTCTGAAGCAGGCGATAGGTATAAAAAGTATGGCTTCTCATGACGTTCCGCTCTTCCGTGTTTAAGCTGCCCGGTTTATGCAGAATGCTCTGGTCGACCGCCAGTTTTCCCAAATCATGCAGGTTGCCCGCAATATACATCATCTTGCACTCGTTCTCCGAAAAGCCCGCCAGTTCCGCCAGTTTTTTCGCCGTCTCCGCGACGCCGGCGGAATGGTTCTGCGTAAACGGGTCCCGGAAATCGATGATGCTCGCGAAGATCTTTGTCAGATCAAGGATCCCGTCGATGTCAAGCTCGATCACATCGAACGACATGACGGTCGGCAGGATATAGAGCAGCGGCTCATAGACGGCGTCGAGCCAGATATATTCGTTTCCGCTGATTTCAAGAAAAGCGTCGACCGCCTCCGGCATAAAGACGGAGCCCTTTTTCTGAAGGACTTTTTCCCGTATCCCGTCGATCTGGTCGATGACATTCTGATTCGGGTCTATGGAGACCGCGATCCTGTCCGCCAGATGGAGGATATGGCTCAGGGGGTTCACTTCTCCGCCGCAGAATATTTTCCCTTCCCCGTTCTCCCACGGCACATGGTGGTAACGGATGATCTCGGCGGCGCCGGCAAGCGGGGGAAATTCCTCCAGAAGGCGCGCTCCCCGGAAAGCATGATCATGCGGCGACGGCGGCTCGTTTTCGATCATGGCGAGTCTCTCTTCCAGAGAAAATGCGCCGATGTCGTGCAAAAGCCCCGCGAGCATCAGATTTTTCTTCTCTTCCTGAGAAAGATCCATCTGTTCCCCAATCCGAAAAGCCAAATAAGCCACTTGTTTATGGTGACCCGCCACCTCATGGCTGATCAGATCCCCGGCGTTCGTCAGGCAGATCAACAGGTCATACAGACTGATTTTTTTCTTGTCTATTTTCATGATGAGAAAGCTCCTTATCTGTCAATCTTTGTATAATTATATATAAAAATCCATCTGTTTGACAAGAAGAACGGGTGATTTTTTTCTGCCAATTGTAAAAAAATATCGTTTTTTTACTTTTTAACAGGAAAAATGCTGATTCCCTATGACCTGCGGCGGAAGGCGGAACCCGGAACGTCAGGTTCTTCAAAATCCGAGAAAACGGCTCTTTCCTACTTTTGTAGGAGACATTTCCCCTGATTTCCTCCTTTTGACCGATGCCTTTTTTCTCTGTTTTCTCTAAACTGAGAGAAAAGGGGGATGATCCGTCATGGAGGCGATCGAAAAGCGGCGAAATCTGCTGGCTGCACTGCTGGCCGCCGGCCTGCTGCTTTCGGGCTGGTTTGTCCTTCAGAGTGCCGCGGAGTCGGCGGCTGTCTTCGGAGCTATGAGCACGGTCCTGCTCGTTTTGCTGATTTTGCAGATGCGTCGGCTGCGCGACGCAGACCTGATCCGGAACAACTGCATCCTCGCCGTGCCCTCGGCGGTGATCTTTCTCCCGGGCGGCGGTGAACAAACGGCACCGGAGGAGACCGTGGTATCCACCTTTGGCGTTCTGATCGGAAGCCGAATCTACAAATGGGGCTGCGACGGCGTACAGGGCGTGCGGCTCCGCTCGATCAGGATCGACCGGGAACGGATGTCCCTCTGCTTCGGCGACGGAGAGAAAGCCGCCCGGATCGAACTGCTGCACGGCATCCCGGACCTAAAGACCGTCATGGAAGTAAAACAGAAGCTGAAACACGAAACCGGCATCGAGGCATCCGTCTCCGGTTGGCATACGGAACCCGAGTGATTTTGTGAGATTGCTTCTCGCCGCCGAATCATACCGGCGGCAGGCGGTTTTTCAGATTTTATTCTTGAGTAGGAGGAATCCCTTATGTTTTGCAAAAATTGCGGGGCGATTTTGCCCGACAACGCCAGATTCTGTACGTCCTGCGGCGCGGAAATTTCCGCCGCACCTGCCGTATCTCAAACCGCGGCATCGGCGGCGCCGCCTGTCGCTCAGGGAACATCCGGCAGCCTTGTCGGTTATTCGAACCGCATCCATGACCCTGCCTTTGCCAAGTACATCAAGAACACCAACCGCTGGTCGGTCATTTTCGCGGTGGTTCTCGCGGTCGTTGCCGTCGTCGGCTTCTTCATTGCCGGAGCATCGGGCGTCGACGGGATGGAAAACCCCGAGGCGCTGTTCATCGGCCTCGGCGTCGGCGGAATGTTCCTCGCCATCGCGCTGTTCACCATCCTCGGCAGAAAACACAGCCGCACCTGGGACGGCGTCGTCGCGGACAAAACCGTTAAGAAAAAGACCCGCAACCGCGGCACCGGCAGTGACGACGACGATTACTATGTCGAATATTATACGGAGTACGCGGTCATCATCCGCGACGAGCGCGGAAAGACGCATCGGATCGTGCATGAGGACAACACCACCGTCTTTAACTACTATCAGGTCGGCGACCGTGTGCGGCACCATGAGGGCCTCAATTCCTATGAAAAATACGACAAATCGCAGGACAGCATCATTTTTTGCAACGCCTGCGGAACCCTCTGCGACATCCATCAGGATGTTTGTCCCCGCTGCAAGTGCCCTTTGCTGAAATAAGGATTTTGCCGTCAGATTATGACTAAAAATCATCCATAGGCCGATTCTGCGGAATCTCCAGCGCAAAATAAAAAGCAGGAAACCAAGTCCGTGTTTCCTGCGGCGCGGCCGCAAAGATTCCGATATCGGCATTATAAAATACCCCCGAACCGATCCTTCCCGGAAAGGGAAACCGGCGCGGGGGTATTCCTTCTATCCGCGGCACCGCCCGCGGAACCTGTTTCAAACTTTACGGCGTATCTTCCGGCGCCTGTGCGATCGCGCCCAGATTTTGGAGCGTTCGGGCGGAAAGATCGTATCTATACCGATCAACCTCGCCGTCCGCAATGCGCGACAGATAAAACAGTACGGCGCCGTCCTCCATGACGAAACTCGGGTGGTCGTAGTTCCACTGTTTGCCGGCCCATTCGTTGCCGAGCACCTGCCCGCCGACGGTGTTATATTTCTCATCCAGCTCATAAAATACGTCCGTGAAGATCCCAACGACCTCCTCCGTCTTCAAATCATAAAAACAAAGACCGTCGGCGGAGGAAGTCTGATCGTCCTTCCCCGGAATTGTGCGGAGAAACACCACCGCATTTTCGGCCGTGCCGACCACATACATAGCGTCGTCCGTCAGAAGTCGTTCCCCGGAAAGGCCGAGCTCAAAGAGGCTTCCGTTCGTATTGAGCAGTTCCGGGTCGCGGAAACCGGTGTAATAGGCCTTTCCGTTTGTGGTATAAACTTCGTTGACCGGCTGCAAATAGGAGCGGTCCAGCCCCGTCGCCTGAGCGTAAATCTCCCATGCGTCACGGCTCGCCGAGACCAGCGCCCCGGTATCGCTGTCGAAAATTCCAATATTCGCCGGCGACGAAATATAAAAATATCGCTGATCGAGCCATTCGATCTGCCACACCTCCGGCACCGTGAGGGAACCTTCCTCGTCCCGGATATAATCCAGTCCGTCCGTCCGCACTTCCAAATAAGGCAGGTAGACGTACCCTTCCGGGCTGCTGTCCGCTACGGTGACACTGAGGGAATGATCCCAGTTTTCATCCGTGGTCAGGATGCCGGTCAGGTTTCGGGTGTCGCCGCTATCAAGAGCGATGTCCCGAAAAAAGACTTTTTGATTACCGGTGTACCAGAGAACGCCCTCCGTCTCCATCTCCGGCTCAAGCCCCGACAGATGCGACTCCACCTCGGATTCGCGCATCTCCGCAACGGTCATGTCGCTCGGCTCCCGGGCGCTTGCCGTCTCTTCTTCCGATACGGAGAACTGCGGTACCGACGACTCCGGTTCCGACGTCTCCGGCTGCGATTCGCTTTCCGGATTCTGCCCGGAGAAGCACCCTGCGAGCATCATTATAGTGGCCAACAGTACCAAAAAACGTCCTGCTTTCTTCAATGGATGTTTCCTCCCGTTTGTTTTTTTGCTTCTTCGGCCGGTAGGACCGAAATTCCCGGCGCCTCATTTCATGAACCGGGATGCCGGGTTTTTATGCTCGTTTTTTGCGCCTGTCGCGACTCCGTTTCGCCGTCTGTTTTTATTGTATGATAAGAAAAACTTGTCTGAAAGCAATCCGACGGCTTCTCCCATACGCCCGGGCGGCAAAGACGTCTTCGTTTGCGGCAGGGAGCCGAAACAACTCGTTCTTCCTCTGGGCACGACATATATCGCTAAAAGAAGTTGCGGCGTTTTTATGAATCCCATATAATGGGATTATCCCGATCAGATGGGTGAAAATATCCCGGCGATACAGGAGGTTCAACGTAAAAACGGCATCGCGGAGACCGGATGATTCGTTTTCCGCGGAAAACGAGTTCTTGTCATGACCGGCAGTCCCAAGTAAAATGCGGGAACCTCCGGGCCTTCTCAGAAAGAGTCCCCTTCGCGCTTTCCTGTCTCGGAGACCGCCTGCCAAAAGCCCGCTTCCCGTAAAGCAATCTCATTCGGTGGGCCGCTCTTCGAGATTTTTAAGAATTTCGCGGTACCGCACGGTCGCAAGCTCGCTCGGTTCCCCAATTTTGCAGAAGGAAAGTTTCGCCAACTTCGGAACCACACGCTCCACGACGATCCGGCCGTTCTTCAGCTTGGATTCCAGCGTGTGGAAGGCCTCTAAAAAGCGGGGATCCTTCTTCGCCCGGTCATAAAAAGACAGGACGTAGACGTACAGAAACAGATTATAGTTCCGGAACGGGTACTCCACCTGCATAAAAAGCGTGCCGATGCCGTAATGGCAGGGGCCGATCGGCTTCCGGATCGTCCAGTGCTCCAACAGGAACTCCACGGCGCGGTCGAGGGCCGGCTCTTGATTCAGGAATTCGCTGAAACGGAACGCATCCAGCGCCACAAGGGTCGGATGCGGATTGGAGAACTCCGTCTCCGGGCCATGGCCGAAGCTGAATTTGTTGCAGCGCCAGCCGCCGTCCGCGTACTGCGTCTCCAGCAGATGGCGAAAGGTCTTTTGCAGCCTCTCGTCCTGCGCGTACCCCATGTGGCAAAGTACGTTTGCGGCGTTTGCGGTCTGGCAGGGATAGATGACGCCCTGCGGATACAACCGGAATCGCCCGTCTTCCTGCCAGACGCTGAAGATCAGGGCCGCGGCCTCTTTCATCAGCGGATCGTCGGGCTCCATGCCCAGCTCCAACAGGTAGGATACACACTCCAGCGCGGAAAACGGCGCTCCTTTAATCAAACGCTTATCCGGCGTCGTCCAGAGGTCTCCCCCCTGATCGTGGAGGTGCGACAAAATCGCGTCCACATCCGGCTCATACCGTTTTTCAACCGCCATATCCGTTCCTCCCTCCGTACACAACTCCCGCCGGCGCCCGCCGAAAAGCGGACGGACAGGCCGTTCCAGACGGAAAATCTGCGTTCTCCGATCAGCGACCGGAGTTCCTCCTCCGACGGCGCCTTTTCCAGCATGACAGATTCTTCCTCTTCTGATTTTTCATAAAAACGCTTTATCTTACCGGTCCGCGCCCGCAGACTCTGCCGGAGTGGACCGGCGCGCCTCGTCCACGGTTTTTTCGCTTTTATTTTAACACATCATCCGAAAAAATTCGACTGCCGCCGCGGACTGTTTTTTAAAGCGGAAAAGATACTGAAAGAGGAAACTTTGCCGCCGCGGGAGGCCGATTTCTCTTGAAAAAGACATAAAGATTTGCTATATTTTGTCTGACATGAAACCGCTGTAAACGATGCCCGCCGATGTGCGCCGAAAGGAGGGAACCTGTGATGCTTTCCGGAAAAGCCGAAAATCCGTCCGACCGGAAACGAATCCTCCGGTATCTCGCGCTCTTAGCCATCCTCGGCTTTGCCGTCTATTACTTCCTGCCGAGAATCGCAACGCTCGAAAATTCGCTCAAGGTTCTCCGCTCGATGTCGGTCTGGCTCGTCCTTTTGGCGGCGGCAGCCGAAATTCTGAGCTATGTCGGGAGCGGGTACCTGCTCAAAGCCATCATGAAGCTCGGGAAATCCCGCTTCACCATCTTCCGCGGCGTTCTGATTACGTTGGCCGCGGCCAGCATTGGGCTCGTAATGGGCGGCTGGGTCACCACGGCGGCAACTACTTATTATTGGGCCTCCAAGGAAGGCTCCGCCCCGAAGGAATCCAAGCTGACCGGCTTTCTGCCGACGCTCTATAACGACGTTCTGATGACGCTGCTGACGGGCGTGGGTCTTTTGCATCTGCTGATCGTCCATGACCTTTCGGATGCGCAGATGGTGCTCTATGGAACCATCTTCTTTCTCTGGGTACTGGCGCTGCTGATCGTCGTATATGGAATGCGCCGCCCCCAGCGGATCGAATCTATGGCCCAAAAAGTGTTCGACGGCCTCCGGCGCCTCTTCCGGCGCACCAAAAAGACGACGATCGTCCACGATACGGTGAACGACGTCTACACGGGGCTGATGCTCCTAAAGGGGCGCGGATGGGTCCGGCCCGCCGCCGGCGCCTGCATGAATCTCGGTTTCGAC
>DAOSWK010000081.1:0-7459 GCA_035593545.1 Oscillospiraceae bacterium
GAATATCACCCGCGCCAAATTTAACGAGCTGACCGCCGACCTGGTCGAAAAGACCATGGGCCCGGTTCACAAGGCTCTTGCCGACGCCGGACTCAAATTCTCCGACATCGACAAGGTCCTGCTCGTCGGCGGTTCCACGAGAATCCCGGCCGTTCAGGATGCGGTCAAGAAGGTCACCGGCAAGGAGCCGTTCAAGGGCATCAATCCGGATGAGTGCGTGGCTGTGGGCGCCGCGATTCAGGGCGGCGTGCTCGGCGGCGACGTCAAAGGTCTTGTGCTGCTCGACGTCACTCCGCTTTCCCTCGGTGTTGAGACCCTCGGCGGCGTCTTCACCAAGATCATCGACCGCAACACCACGATCCCGGTCAAAAAATCGCAGATCTTCTCCACGGCGGCCGACGGCCAGACTACGGTCGAAGTGCACGTCCTTCAGGGCGAGCGCGAGATGGCCCGCGACAACAAATCCCTCGGTCTGTTCCATCTGGACGGTATCGTCCCGGCACCGAGAGGCGTCCCGCAGGTTGAGGTCACGTTTGATATCGACGCCAACGGCATTGTGAACGTCAGCGCCAAAGATCTCGGCACCGGCAAGGATCAGCATATCACGATCACCAGTTCCTCCAACATGAGCAAGGAGGATGTCGAGCACGCGGTCAAGGATGCGGAACAGTTTGCCGCCGAGGATAAGAAGCGCCGCGAGGAGATCGATCTGCGCAACTCCGCGGATCAGATGGTCTACCAGAGCGAAAAGACGCTCGGCGAGGTCGGCGAGAAACTCTCCGCCGACGACAAATCCGCGCTCCAGAGCCGAATCGACGCGTTGAAAGAAGCCCTGAAGGGCGACGACGCCGAGGCGATCAAGACGAAGCAGAAGGATTTGCAGGATAAATTCTATGAGCTCTCCGCGAAGATCTACCAACAGCAACCGCAGGGCGACCCGAATGCCTATCAGCAGCAGGGTCCGCAGGCCGGCGGCGACAACACCGGCAGCACCGGTAGCACCGGAAGCACCGGCGGTACCGGTGCAACCGACGGCTATGTCGACGCGGATTACCGTGAAGTGAACGACAACTGATCCCCGCAGCGGGGATAAAAATGGCAGGGCGGGGACATCCCCGCTCTTTGCCGTATCAGAAGACATAAAAGGGTGAGAGAATATGGCGGAAAAGCGCGACTACTACGAGGTGCTCGGCCTTGAGAAGGGTGCCTCGGAGGACGAGATCAAAAAAGCCTACCGCACTTTGGCAAAAAAATACCATCCGGACCTGAATCCGGGTGATCCTACCGCGGAAGCCAAATTCAAAGAAGTCGGAGAGGCCTATGATGTGCTTTCCGATCCGCAGAAACGCGCCCGTTACGATCAGTTCGGTCAGGCCGGCGTGGATCCGTCTTATGGAGCCGGGCAACCGGGCAGCGGCGGCTTCGGCGGGTTTGGCGGCTTCGGTGACTTTGGCGACATCTTCAGCGACATCTTTGGTCAGGGCTTCGGTTTCGGCGGCTCCACCAGAGCAAGAAATCCGAACGGTCCGATCCGCGGCGGCGACGTCAACGTGCGTATCCAGATCAATTTTATGGATGCGGCCAAGGGCTGCCGGCGGGAGATCCCGATCCAGCGCCTTGAGCACTGTCCGGAATGCGGCGGCACCGGCGCAAAGGCCGGTACACAGCCGGAGACCTGCCCGGAATGCGGCGGCAGAGGCCAGGTCACGGTTCAGCAGCGCAGCCCGTTCGGCGTGATCCAGACGACAAAGACCTGCCCGCGCTGCAACGGCCGCGGCAAAATTGTAAACGATCCCTGCCCATCCTGCAACGGCATGGGCCGGATCCGTCATAACCGCAGAGTTGCCGTGGACATCCCGGCAGGCATCGACGACGGCCAGACCTTCGTCGTGCGAGGTCAGGGCGACGAGGGCGTCAACAGCGGCCCGGCCGGCGACCTCAACGTCACGGTCTCCGTTCAGAAGGACGCAATCTTCCAACGCGACAGCTTCGACGTCTGGTGCGATATTCCGGTCAGCTTCATGCAGGCGGTGCTCGGCGACGAGATCACGGTGCCGACCATCGACGGCAAAGTAAAATATGATATTCCGGAGGGCACGCAGTCCGGCGCGACGTTCCGGCTCCGCAACAAGGGCATTCCGTACGTCAACGGCCGGGGACGCGGCGATCAGTACGTTCGCGTCGTCGTCGAGGTGCCGCAGAACCTCTCCGGCAAACAGAAGGATCTGCTCCGGGAGTTTGAAAAATCCATGACGGACCGCAACTATACGAAGCGCAAGAGCTTCTTCGACAAAGTCAAAGATTCCTTTAAAGGAGATTGAGCATGGACGATATCTGGAACGAACTGACGGTGACGATTCCGACCGAGGATACCGAGCGCGCCGCGGCGATCTGCTCCATGACGGCGGATGCCGGCATCTACATCGAGGATTATTCCGATCTCGAAGCCGAGGTTCAGGAGATCGCGCACATCGATCTGATTGAGAAGGATCTTCTGGAAAAGGACCGCACGCATTCCCTGATTCATCTGTATTTGAAGCAGGAGCGGGCGCTCACGGAGGCCGTGGAATTCCTGAAGGAGCGGTTTGCGGCGGCGGGAATTGCCTATGAGCTCCACACCGAAGATGTGCGGGAGGAGGACTGGGCGAACAACTGGAAAAAATACTATCATGCGCAGAAGATCGGCGAGAAGCTGGCCGTCTGTCCCTCATGGGAGACCTATGAGCCTTCCGGGGATGAAAAGGTCATCCGGCTCGATCCCGGCATGGCCTTCGGCACCGGCACCCATGAGACGACGCGGCTCTGTCTGCGCCTTCTTGAGGAGTGCGTGACCGAACAAACAAGGCTTCTCGACGTCGGCACCGGCAGCGGTATCCTCGCGGTCGGCGCGGCGCTGCTCGGCGTTCCGTATGCGCTCGGCGTCGATATCGATCCGGTGGCCGTCAGGGTTGCAAAGGAGAATGCCGCGCTGAACGGTACCTCCGGCGTCACGGAATTTGTCTGCGGCGACCTGACTGAGAAGGTCTCCGGCCGGTTTGAGATCGTTACCGCGAATATCGTCGCGGATGTGATCATTCGCCTGCTCGGGACAGTGAAGGAATTCCTCTTGCCGGGCGGCGCGCTGATCGTCTCTGGCATCATCGATACCCGCGCCGACGAGACCGAAAAAGCCTCTCTGGATGCGGGTTTCCGCGTCGAAAAACGGCTCACCGAGGGCGGCTGGGTGGCCATGCTGCTGCGGCTCTGAGCCTGTCGGAACCGCCGCGGATCGGTAGCTCGCAGGTCCTAATAGAGTCTGCCGCCCATGTGATCAAAAGGCGTCGGCGTTTCTGTTGCATCGCAGCAGGAATCCTATCGGCCGCCCCGTATTCAAAGGGTGCCGGAGATTCTCCTTATAGGCCGTGCGCGGAACCTGCGAAAACAGACCCGGTTTATGCGAAATAAAATAAAAATCCCCCAGGGAAAAGCCTCCGGGGGATTTTTTGTTTTATATCATTCGCCATCATACGGACGTGCCGGGGTACATAAGGCAAAAAACGATACCGGCCGCCGCTGCCTCCGGCCTTGATTCCGGCAGGCAAATCCGAGGCCCACGGGACTTATACGATTCGGATGGATCAGGTGCGTAAATCCGGGTTCTCCCGGCGCGGCGGCGATCCCCGACGGCATACGGTCGAATGTGCCGCCGTTTCTACCAAGTGGATGCCGTCTGGACGGAAATATTCCAACAGGAGCGTTTTATTTGCGGAAATCATTCCTCCTGAGCGTTTTCCATAATGTCGGTAAAGACGGTCAGCAGTTCCTCGGTTTTATCGAGCCTCGCCGTGTTGATAAGAATCTGAGGCGTCCAGTCGTCGGCCTCCGCGCTCTCTTTCCGGCGTTTCCAGTCGGCGATCTGCGGAGCCAGCGCTTCGGCGTAGGCTTTTACGAAATCCGCATAGCCTTCCCGTCCATGCGCCTTTTCCGTCTGCTGCAAATAGGCGAGAAAAATGTCTCCGGCGGTAACTTTTGCCCGTTCGACGGCGGCTTCCTCGCTCTGGCCGTTTTCGATCAGCGCGCCGATGGTCTCGGAGGCCTCCATCTTTTGGCCGGCGATGTAAATACGGAATTCGTCGAGTGCTTTTCCAAGCGGTTTCATCGTTGCTCATCCTTTCTTTTGCGGATGTGTTTTGGTTTCTCCGGAGCAGAACCTCCGGTCCGAAATATGACAGAACATAGCTTTACCGATCCATTTGCGGGAATGTCTTGCGTCGGCAAAACTCCCAATTTAAAACATGGATTTGTCGACCTATTTTACAAGAATGTTCCGCGGAGTAAAACCTCTGGTATACCATAGCTTTGCCCGTCTGCTTTACAAGAATAGTCCGCGGAGCGGAACTCCAAGTATAGCCATGGCTTTGTCAATCCGTTTCACGAGGATGTTTTGCGTCAGCAAAACTCCCAGTCTAAAACATGGCTCTGCCATGTTTTAGACGCCGTTCGCCGGTCTCCCAACCATAATGTAGGCGCATTTGTAGACGTCGCCGCAGCCGAGAGTGATCACGAGGTCGCCGGGTTTCGCGTGGGCGAGGGTGTAGTCGGCCATCTCCCGGAAGGTATTGAACCAGACGCTGCCGGGAATTTTGGTGGCGAGGTCTTTTGTATAAATATTGTACGTGTTTTTTTCGCGGCTGCCCATGATCTCGCTCATGACCACATGGTCGGCGACCGAGAGCGCATCCACGAAATCGTCGAGCAGCATCGCCGTGCGGGAGTAGGTGAACGGCTGGAACACGGCCCAGACCTCGTGAAAATCCATCTCCTTTGCGGCTTTGAGCGTGGCCTTGACCTCCGCCGGATGATGGGCGTAATCGTCCGCGATTGTGACGCCGCCGACTTCACCGAGGATTTCAAAGCGTCTGCCCGCGCCGGGAAAATGGGCGATCTTCTCGGCGACCACTTTCGGGTCGGCACCGACACAGATACAGGCGGCGGCGCAGGCGAGCGAGTTGAGGATATTATGTTTTCCCGGAATCGAGAGCGTCACTTCCGCGAGCGCCTCGTCTCCGCGCATCAGCGTGTAGCCGCTCTTGGCGCCGCCGAGCGGACGGATATCCTTCGGCCAGTAGCGGCAGGAGCTGTCCCAGCCGAAGGTAATGGTCTCCTTGTCGAGACCTTCGACGGCCTTCATCGTGTTGGTGTCGCAGCCGTTGACGATCACGGGGCCGGTGCTGTGTTCCGCAAACGTGCGGAAGGACCGGATGCTGTTTTCAATCGTGCCGAAATAATCGAGATGGTCGTTGTCGATGTTGAGGATCACGGAGATGTCGTTTGCAAGATGCAGGAACGTATCCCGGAATTCGCAGGCCTCGATCACGATAATGTCGCTGTTTCCTGCTCGGCCGCTGCCGCCGAGGGCTTTAACCTTTCCGCCGATGAAGGCGGAGGGGTCGAAGCCGGCCTCCAGCAGAACCTGAGCGATCATGGCGGAGGTGGTGGTCTTGCCGTGCGTGCCGGAGACGCAGACCGCCCGGTTATAGCGGCGGGAGAGGAGCCCCAGCATCTCGCTGCGCTCAAGGCACGGCACGCCGGAGGCCCGCGCCGCGATCAGCTCGGGGTTGTCGTCCATGATGGCGGCGGTGTGGACGATCAGGTCCGCGCCCGCAATATTTTCGGCCGACTGTCCGAACGTGACCGGGATACCCATCTCACGCTCCACGCGGGTGGTCTCCGTCTCGTTGTTGTCCGAGCCGGTGATATAGTAGCCCTCCTTGTGGAGGATCTGTACCATCGGGAACATGCCGGAACCGCCGATGCCGATAAAGTGCAGATGTCTGCACTGTTTCAACAGTTCTTCATCGATTGTCAAAATTATCGCCTGCTTTCTATCGGAAAAAGCGGAAAAAACCACTTATATTCACTTATCTTAATATTATATTGCAAACCGGCGGAAAAAGAAACATCTATTTTGCGACTCGTTCCATCCGCCAAGCAGCGGCGTGCCGGGCCGAATTTTTTCCGTACCGAAGGCTTTCATCCGGCTTTTTTTGCCTGCATAACCCGGATGATTCTGCCAAATACTATAGCAGAATCATATTAGGAGGAGCAGAAGATGAACATCACGGATATTCGCATCAGAAAGACCTATCAGAACGACCGTCTCAAAGCCCTTGTTTCCGTCACGGTGGATAACGACCTCGCCGTCCACGACTTAAAAGTCATTGAAGGGCCGGAACGCCTTTTCGTCGCCATGCCGAGCCGAAAAGACGAGGGCGGCGTCTTTCGAGACATCGTGCATCCCATCACGCCGGAGGCGAGGCGAACGATGGAGGAGGCCATCCTGACCGCCTATCAGGAGCATCTCGCCCAGCTGAAGGCGGAAGAGGAACTGAACGGGCAGGAATAAACAGGATATTTTTCCGGAACAGGGGTTTTCGCATTGCGGAAGTCCCTGTTTTTTTGTATAATTATGTCAAATTATCGGGAAAGAGGCCTGAGCCATGGAAGTCTTGAAAGTCATGGAACGGGAGCGGCCGATCAGACGTCCTTTTTGCTGGGCAGGATATTCGTTTCTGGCCGGGACGTTTGCCGCGTCTTTCCTGAGCCTGACCGCGGATCTGGCGGCTGCGGCGACGGCGCTCTTCTTTTCGGTGATCTTCCGATTTGTCTGGAAGGAGCGGCGCGCGTTTCTGGTTTCCCTCTCGGCAGCCGCCGCTTTTGCGTGGATCTCGGGTTATCTGTTTTTATTTTATGAGCCGGTTCGCTCTCTTGCCGGGCAGGAACTCTCCTTCACTGGCGTGGTGGAGGAGATCGAGAGCAGCAGCGGCCGCACAAGGTTTACGGTCGGCACACGCTCGCTTGACGGGCAGGGCGCGCCGCAGCAAATCCGGGTCCGGATCAGTGGCTACGGCGACTACGACGTGGAACGTGGGGATCTGATCGCGGGGAAGATTCTGTTTCTCGGGGAGGAGGACGACGGCTCCGCAGAAAACGATACGTTTGCGGAAACGGCCGAAGAACGGGCCTCCGGCATCCGATCCTATGCCTCTTTTGTCGAACAGCCGACCGTTTTGCAGGAAAACTTCGTAACGGGGTCGACGCTTCTTGCCGCGTACCGGGGCTGGTTTACGGATTCGCTCGGAACCTATCTTTCCGGAGATTCGTTTCGCCTGCTGGAGAAAATGATCTTCGGCGTCGGAGACGATCTTGACACGGAGATCACCGATCATTTTCGCCGCGCGGGCATGTCGGCCATCCTCTGCGTCTCCGGCATGCATATGGTGGCGGTCGCATGGTTTGCTGAAAAGCTGCTCGGCACGGTATGTACGGGCAGGAAAAAGAGGGCCGTTTTGCTGATTGCGGTGACCGTTCTCTATGCGGCGGCGGCCGGTTTCGGCATGTCCGTTCTGCGGGCGGCATTTATGATGCTGGTGCGGTATGTCGGCATGCTCACCGATTCGGAGCCGGATGCCCCGAGCTC
>DAOSWK010000082.1:0-7437 GCA_035593545.1 Oscillospiraceae bacterium
TTATTACAAGCTCTTCACTGATATGTCTGTAGTTTTGGGGCAGCTTTTTGAAATCAAGGATTCTGTATCTGCAGCACAAATCAAAGCCGAAATCTTCAGCAAATGGGGAGCAAGAAACACGCTTGATGCCTCTTTATCAAAAAGTCTCAAGTCATTTCGTGACATGGAAGCAATCACATACGGAAATAGTCACACTTCTTACGCCAAGGTCACGCACAAGGTTTCCGACCCGAAAGTCGTCGCGCTCCTGTTTGCCGGTGTTATGCTTGCCACAGACCAGCAGTATATGACATGGGAGAGCTTCATCACACATCCCGCCATCTTCCCATTTGCAATCACCGATGTCACACAAGCGGATATGGCGGCTGTGCCGTATTTCGCAATGGAACGCATGGGTGAACAGGTAGTATTCCGTATAAAGGAATAATCTTGACTTACCCCTGCAGAAAGGAGCCGTCGTATGGAATGGGCTGATTATTATGACCGATTCTTTGACTGGGCAGACAGCACCCAGATAAGCCGCATTTCCAGCCCGACCGATTTTGACTCTGACTGTTCTGCCGAAGTGCTGGAGATTGCCCAGTGCTTTGTCGACGACAAAGTAGCCATGCGGCTCATCAACAAAGCCATCGCCGGTGGTGTGAGGTTTTCTGTTGACGAGGTAATGGAACTCACAAGTATGGTCGATAAACCGATACTGACAAGGCTCGCCGATACTGCCACTGAACCGTTTTCAAAAGAACAACTGGAAGAGCTGTATATGCTGATAGACGATGATGTCTTTGAGCGTGTCTCAAAGCGCAGTAATGTCGATATTTTCGCCGATGAGGATGAAGACATACCTGTCGAACAAGCACCAGAGCCAAAGCTGGGCTTTTTCACAAAGCTCGGACTCGCCCTCGGTGTCGCATCAGAATTCAGCGGTGGCAAAAAGGAACACAACGGTCGCTGCGATGGTGACAGTGCTCACTGCCCGCCACACTACGGCTATCGCTACGGTCGCTGGTATTATGGGCATCACCACCAGCACGGCTGCGAATTTGGCGGCAACAAAGGCGATGGCAGTGGAGATTAAACAGAAAACCGCCCCTGAACAACCGTAAATCGGATGCTCACGGGCGGTTGGCGTTTTGTCCATAAGGCGCGTCCTCGTCCGTATAGATTTTTACCAATTCATAGGTTGGATTATTTTCTATAACAGACTTGAAATGCTGCACCTGCATCTCAAAACTGCCAACTTGTGCTTCTTCAGCGGTGCTGACACGGCAGTACGCCGCCACACGCACCTTCGGAGCCTCCTCATAGGCATACATTTTGCGTTCCGGCATAATGACGTGGCCTTTGCGCTCACCACTGCGATTCTTGGCAATTGTCTCCTGGATGCGGCGCTTTTCCTCCTCGCGGTGGTCTACCGTCCGGTCTTTCTGTCTGGCCTTTTCAATACGCTCCACATCTAACTTTTTTGCCATTTACCGATCCTCCATATTCCTGTGGTATCGCATTCTCATGGCGCAGGTCCTCCTTTTCTCAGATTTTTCAACAACATAAGCCTCGCCCTCCTTCGCGGTTATTGCACAAAGAAAGACCACACCGAAAGAAAATCCGGTGTGGTCCGTGTGCGTACTCTAGTAGTGGAAAACGGCATCTATCCTGTATTACAGTTTTAAGAAGCCTTGTTTGAACGCATCCGGGAAGATGAAGAAAAGTCCTATGCTTTCCATACTTCTTTCTGCTGACTTTATAAGCTTCTCCTTGCTGCCGGTGTTGAACTCATCTCAATCATCGGCCGCCCTGCCTATTACCATGAGCCGAACAGCATTTTTCGCGACTATATCTTGATGGCATTACCATAGAGCTATCCATATAATAGACGCCTTGTACGCCCCAAAAGCCTTGGATATTGAAAGAAAAACGACAGAATGGGCCTTCACCATACATATTTGTTTAAAGGGATAGTTGCCTTTTTACATACCGTACTTTGGGGTCATACTGCTTGATTGTTCTTGTCCGTTTACGTTGTGGATTGAGTTCCTTGGTAAAGAGAAAAGGATAGCCGCACAAATCGACGATGATTTTCATCAAAAGCGAATTGGTCGCTATGGCAACGCCAATACCCACAGGATCAATTTCCCTGTTTACATTATGGAGCGCGGCGGATGGGTATGTCAGGCAACCCTGCAAAACATCTATGAACACACGATGTCTCAAAAAGCGAAGGAAGTTGGAGATCTGGTAAATCAACGATACATAAATCCGGTGTCGCCTCCGGTGCCAGTGAATAAATGAAAAAGAAAGGAACCGCACAACAATGCGATTCCTTTTCTTTGTTAGTGGTCTGAGTGACGGGACTTGAACCCACGGCCTCTACCACCCCAAGGTAGCGCGCTACCAACTGCGCCACACCCAGATCTTCGCTTTTCAGCGGAGATCATTATAACATAATCCTTCGGGGCGTGCAAGGCCAAATCCTTTTTTTAAGGAAAAATCTTTCCTCCCGCAAAAAAGCCTTTCCAAACGAAGAGCTTAAAAGCGGAATGTGCTCAGTGGTTGGTGGCTCTTCTGTAATTGTAATATCCGCCGATGATTACAATGATGGCGCCGGTTCCGCTGATACCGGAAACAATATAACTGGTTATATTCGTGGCCGTGACGAACAGCGCAACCGCAATCAGGAGAATGCAGAAGCAGTTAATCATGATCTTCCGCCCGGCGGAAGGGTGGTTGCGGTGGGTGATGGCGTCGAGGGCAACCAGAAAACAGAGCAGACACTGTAGGCTGAAGGAAGCCGCGCTTCCGATCAGTTGTTCCGTCGTGGCGATCTCCAGAAAGACGGCAACCGCAAATTCCCAAGCAAAGTAGGCGTTGATCAGCGCCGAAATGATCAGAAAGACGGATCCGTACAGAATCAGCCGGCTGCCCGGCGCTTTTTGGGTGTCTACAAGTGGCTTTTTCATGGCAATATCCTCTCCGTTTCCGATCATTTGGCCGCGACGGCTTTTTCCGCCGCCGCCGCAATATCCGCTTCCGTCATGCCGAACCGTTCAAACAGGTACGGCAGCTTTCCCACTTCGCCAAAGACATCTTTCGTGCCGACCGGGATGATCGGCACCGGCAGATTCTGAGCGGCAACTTCACAGACCGCCGAAAACAGGCCGCCGATAATATTATGGTTTTCAGCCACAACCGCGCATTTCGTCTTTTTAAGAGATTTGAGCACGGTTTCGGCATCCAGAGGCTTGATCGTATGGACGTTGACGACCTCCGCGCCGATGCCCTTTGCCTTGAGCATCTCCGCGGCGTCGAGAGACTTTTTGAGCATGATACCGGAGGCAAAGATCGTAACATCCGCGCCGTCGGTCAGCTTGTCCGCTTTAAAAAGATCAAACTCGTAATCTTCGGAAAAAATCGTCGGGGCTTCCTTGCGGAACAGGCGGACGTAGACCGGTCCGTCGTGCGCGACGATCTGCGGCAGAGCCTTTGCCGCCTGAATCTCGTCGACCGGCTCGAAGATCACCATCGTGGGGATACTGCGCAGGACGCCGATGTCCTCAAGGCTCATATGGGTGCCGCCGTTGAGCTGCGCGGAGATGCCGGGGTCGGTACCGACGATCTTGACGTTCTGCTGCGAATAGGCGATCGAGACCGCAATCTGATCGCAGATTCTTCTGGTTGCAAAAGGCGTGAACGTCGTGATAAACGGAATGAATCCGTAGGAGGCCATGCCCGCCGCGACGGAGGCCATATTCTGCTCCGCGATGCCGCAGTCGAACGCGCGCTCCGGGAATTTCGTACGGAGCTTCATGGTGCCGTTCGCTTTGCCGAGATCCGCGTCAAGAACGCAGATGCGCTCGTCCTGCTCCATCATTTCGCTAAGTTTGCCGAAAAAGGCTGCTCTCATTTCCATCTCTGCCGCCCCCTCACTGAAGCTCCGCAAGCGCGGCAGCTACATCTTCCTGCGTGACCGACATGCTGTGGCAGCCCGGCCCGGCTTTTTCGGCAAAGGAGACGCCTTTGCCTTTTATGGTATGAAGGATAATCATGGAGGGACGGCTCCTCTTCTTCTTAGCCTTATCAATGGCCTCCGAGATCGCATCGCAGTCATGGCCGTCCACTTCCTGAACGAACCAGCCGAATGCGCGCCATTTCGCGGCGAGGTTGCCGAGGCCGTTGACCTCCTCGGTATAACCGTCGATCTGCATCATGTTGCGGTCGGTGAACGCGATGAGGTTATTGAGCTTCTTCTGGGCCGCAAGCATGGCCGCTTCCCAGATCTGGCCTTCCTGCGATTCGCCGTCGCCGATGATGCTGTAAATCGTGGCTTTATCTTTTTTTATTTTAGAAGCGATCGCAACTCCGACGGCGCAGGAGAATCCCTGACCGAGCGAGCCGGCGGTCATATCCACGCCCGGAGTTTTATTCATATCGCAGTGGCTCGGGAGTCTCGTGCCCGGCTTGTTGAGCGTATAAAGCCAGTCCTTCGGGAAAAATCCCCTCAGGGCAAGCACCGCATAGACGGCCGGCCCCGCATGGCCCTTGGAAACGATCAGACGGTCGCGGCCCTCCATCTTCGGGTTGGCCGGATCGACCTTCATCTTGTCGAAATAAAGAACTTTCAGGACCTCCGCAATCGAAAGGCTTCCACCGATATGGCCGACGCCGACGCTGCCGATGCATTCCACCGTCAGCCTGCGGATCTCCCTGCAAATTTCATCCAAACTGTAACCACTCCTCCATACAAAAATCCGACGGATCAGCTTCTGTTGCGGGCGCAAAATGCGTCGGGGTAAAATGGACCGTCCTCGTAGGCGAACCATTGAAACAGCTATATAACAGCCGCTTTGCGGTTGTTATTATACCACAACCAAAAGAGCGACGGCAACGGTTTCGCCCGAATTCCTGTTTTTTTTAAAATTTAAACCGTTTTTCCCTGTGCAGCGGCGGAGAAACATGTTATCCTGAAAACGACACATCGGCACCAAAACTCCGGTATGTCGTTTCGGTCAATCGTTTTTTCAGGAGGGGGCATCTTTTTCTGTTGGGCAAAAAAATTCTGAAGACTGTCTGCATCCTTTTCGCCGCCGTTTTAATTTTGGCCGGCGGGCTGTTGGGATTCCTAACCGTGGTGGAATGGAAACCGGAAGCGACGGAACCCGTCGATTTCCCGTCGGGCGGAAAGACGCTTTCTCCCGGGGACGAGTTGACCGTGCTCACTTGGAACCTCGGCTACGCGGGGCTCGGAAAGGAAAGCGAATTCATCTTCGACGGCGGCGGATTGTACGTTCCCTCCAAAAAGCAGGTCTCCGGATATTTTGACGGCATCTGCTCCGCCCTTGCGGAGAACGAGGCCGACGTTCGTTTTCTTCAGGAGATCGACCAAGATTCGGCCCGCTCCTATCATATCGATATGATTTCGGAAATTGGAGCCCTTCTCGGCACCGACGGCGCCTATGCGCGGAATTACTCCTGCGCATTCGAACCTGTGCCGGTCCCCACGGTCGGCAAGGTGGACAGCGGCATCGCGACCTTCTCCAGTCTTGCTGTGGAGGATGCCGTACGCATCCAGCTACCGATTCCGTTCGACTGGCCTTCCCGCACCGTGAACCTCAAACGGTGTCTGCTGGCGGAGCATATTCCGCTGGAGGGCACCGATCAGGAGCTGGTTCTCGTGAATCTGCACCTTGAAGCCTATGACGACGGAGAGGGCAAAGCGGAACAGACCGCAGTGCTGATGGAATACATAGAAGCGGAATATGAAAAAGGCAACTATGTGATCTGCGGCGGCGACTTCAACCAAACATTCCTCGCCGTTGACGAGTGCGTCTGCCCCACCATCGACGGCTCCTGCTGGATGCCGGGGCTGCTGACCGCCGACCTTCTGCCTGAGGGCTGGAACTACGTCTATGATGCCTCCGCGCCTACCTGCCGGCTCAACGATAAGCCCTACGACGGGGACCCGGAGACGACGCAGTATTACATCATCGACGGTTTTATCGTCTCGCCGAACGTGACGGCAAAGTCCGTGGAGACGCTTGATTATGACTTTCAAGATTCGGATCATCAACCGGTCACGGCGACATTCCGGCTGGAACCTCAAACCGAATAATTTTATTTTGCCCGGATGATGAAGTCCGGGCATGTTTTTTGAGAATTTTCTCCGGCCGTATGCGGGATACGCCCGTTTCCGTACCGCAAAAATCGGCTTCCCGCGTTTTCCCTGTCTCTTCAGAAATGAGTCTTTTTATCCGCATCGCCGAAGCAGATCCAAAGTCCGATCCGTCGTCCGGGCGGCTTTTCCATCAGTTGAACGCCTTTGCGGTAAAATCATTTTTCGCCGCGGCAAACAGGACGGCGGCGACGGAATGTTTTTTACACATGAAGCGCCGGTCGGCAAAACAGGTGCCCGACACTTTCAGATCCCGCAGTTCCTCCTTCGGAACGTCAAGCGAACTGCGGCCGAACGGAGCGGAATTCGCGGTCCGCTTTCCCTGAAAAGAAAAAAACACAAAAAAGGCCGTCCGGGACTCGTCGTCCGGGCGGCTTTCATTCAGTTGAAATATTTTTGCGTAAAATAGTTTTTCGCCGAAGCAAACAGGATGCCAGCGACGGAACGTTTTTTGCGCACAAAGCGCCGGCCGGCAAAATAGGTGCCCAGCACTTTCAGATCCCGCAGTTCCTCCTTCGGAACGTCGAGCGGGTTTCGGTCGAGCAGCACAAAATCCGCGATCAAGCCCTCCCGAAGACTCCCGCGCCGCCCCTCGTCAAAGGAGGTCTCGGCCGCGCGGAGCGTGTGGATTCGCAGCGCCTCGAGCACGTCGACCGCATATTCCGGATTCGGATGGCAGACGCAGTTCCAGATGCTCTCGATCGGATCGGGGATCGTGCAGGGCGCGTCCGACCCGGCGGAGAGGATCAGTCCCTTCTCCCCCATCGGCCGGAGCGGCAACAGGCGGTCCGCCCGCTCGCCGAGGATTTGTTCAAGATATTCCTGCGGCTCCTCCGGCCAGCGCAGGAAATCGGGCTGCAGGGCGATGTGGATGCCGTACGCCGCCGCTCGTTTCTGCATCTCCTCCGGGATCAGATCCGCATGGATAATGATGTGGCGGGCGTCCTTCCTCGGGAAATCCGAGAGGGCGGCCTCATAGGCGTTGAGCGCCATCTCCACCGCGGCGTCGCCGATCGCGTGCATCGCAATCTGAAGGCCGGCGCGGTTCGCCTCCTTGCAGAAATTCGTCACCTGCTCCTGAGAATAGGCAAAGAAGCCATAATTATCAGGATTATTGGAATAAGGCTCCAGAAGGCGGGCGTCCTCCGAGCCGAAACAGCCGTCCAATGCCAGCGCGAAGCACCCGCCGATGCCCGGCAGTTTCCGCTTCGTGACCTTTGCGACGTCCATCGTCTGAAAATAGATGCGGAAGGCCGGCGCCAGCCCGTAGCGCA
>DAOSWK010000083.1:0-7262 GCA_035593545.1 Oscillospiraceae bacterium
CCAAAAGGGCCCGTGCTCACACAGCAGAAAGCGGTCGCACTCTCCCAAAATTACGACAATATTCTGCTGATCTGCGGCCATTATGAGGGCGTGGACGAGCGCGTTTTGGAGGAAATCGTCGACGAGGAAATCTCGATCGGCGACTTCGTGATCACCGGCGGAGAGCTTGCGGCACTCGTGCTCACCGATGCCGTTGCAAGGCTCTGCGACGGCGTACTCTCCGAGGATACCTGCTTCGAGGAGGAGAGCCACTACGCCGGACTGCTCGAATACCCGCAGTACACGAGGCCACAGGAATGGCATGACAAAGCGGTTCCGGAGGTGCTGCTCTCCGGAAATCACGAGGAAATTGCGGCTTGGCGGCGACAAAAATCGTTGGAGATTACCGCCGAGAGAAGACCCGATATGTTGGGAGAAACATATAAAAAGTAAGGGACGGGAATGCTGTGACGGGAACCATCGTTAACGCTGTATCGATCATTTTGGGGGGACTTGCCGGCCTCCTGTTTCATAAAGGAATCCGCGAATCGCTCAAAGACTCCATTTTTAAAGCGGAAGGAATTGCCGTGCTCATCATCGGGCTCAACGGCGTTATCGCGAATATGTTCACCGCTGCGGAGGACGGCTCGCTCTCCGATTCCGGCGGTATGCTGCTCTTAATTTCGCTCGTTTTAGGCACTCTCTGCGGGGAACTGCTGCGGATCGACGACCGGATGAACGCGCTCGGCGTCTGGGTTGAGCATCGTGTAAAGGCGGAAGGGTTTGCCGGGGGATTTGTCAACGCCTCCATTATCTTCTGCGTCGGCTCAATGGCGATCATTGGGGCGCTGAGCGACGGTCTGACCGGCGACAGCAGCGTTCTGTATGTCAAAAGCGTGCTGGACGGTGTCACCGCCCTGATCCTTGCCTCCACGATGGGGGCGGGCGTGCTGGGCGCGGTGGTTCCGGTAGTCGTCTATCAGGGCGCGATTTCGCTGTTTGCGTCGTCACTCTCCGGATTTTTCGACAGCTTTCCGGAACTTCTCTCACAGATTTCGATGGTCGGCTACACCATCGTGCTCTGCATCGGCATCAATTTCCTTTTTGGGCCGAAGATCAAAACGGCCAATTTGATTCCGTCTATTTTCATCCCGGTGCTGGTTAACCTGTTGATGATGGTGAAAGGTTTATAGCGATAATGCACAAACTCTGTCATCCGGGGCCGCTTCGGATAGGGGATTTCGGGAAAAATTTCTGCAATCCGTTGCATCTTTTCGACGGGATGCTATAATATCTAAAAAGATATTTTTTTCAATATAAGGAGAAAGTATTATGTTTTCGAGCGAAGTAAAAGTTCAGAATCAGGTAGGCCTTCATGCCCGCCCCGCGACTTTCTTCATTCAGAAAGCCAACGAGTATAAATCCTCCATTTGGGTCGAAAAGGAAGAGCGCAGAGTCAATGCGAAATCCCTTCTGGGCGTATTGTCCCTTGGGATCGTCGGTGGCACCGAGATCAAGATTATTGCCGACGGCGCTGATGAACAGGCCGCAGTAGAGGGCCTTGTCAAACTTGTTCAATCCGGTTTCTCTGATTGACCGATCATGAAAATCAGCGCCGCAGATAGCAATATTTGCGGCGTTTTTTCTTATTTGCAGAAAAAAGGAGGCGCTCGGTTGATGGAGAATCCGCGTTTGCCGTATCTGAGAGAGAAAACGCATACCCTGCCGCTGGAGCCGGGCGTCTATATCATGCACGAAAAAAGCGGCAAGGTCATCTATGTCGGCAAGGCGAAGAAGCTCAAAAACCGCGTCACCAGTTATTTCCGCAACGTGGAAAAGCTTCTGCCAAAGGTCTACAAGATGGTCGAGCACGTCTGGGATTTCGACTATATCGTCACGGACAGCGAATTTGAGGCGCTGATCCTCGAGTGCTCCCTGATTAAGCAGTACGCGCCAAAATACAACATCCTGCTCAAGGACGACAAGGGCTACAGCTACGTCAGGATCTCCCCCGGACCGTACAGCCGGCTGACCGGCGTTCTGCAAAAAGCCGACGACGGCGCCGCCTACCTTGGGCCGTACATGAGTTCATTCGTCGTGCGGCAGACGGTTGCCGAGGCGAACAAGGCTTTCATGCTGCCGACCTGCAACAAGAAATTTCCGCAGGAGTTCCGAAAGAGCCGACCCTGCTTAAATTATTATATCAAGCAATGTATGGGTGTCTGCCGGGGCAGAATATCGGAAGAGGAATATGCCGAGACGCTGGATCAGGCGCTGGATTTCATCAAAGGCGGCAGCGCTTCCTCAATCGCGAAGCTGACCGAGCGGATGGAGGCCTGTGCGGAAAACGAGGAGTACGAGCGCGCGGCCGTTCTGCGGGACAGAATCCATGCCATCGAGCGCATCACCGAGCGGCAGAAGGTCGTTTTCTCCAAAGTGGAGGAACAGGACGTCGTGGCACTGGCCAAAAATGGCGAGGATACCTGCGCCGTCGTGCTCAAATTCCGCGGCGGCCGGCTGGTGGATAAAAACCTCTATACGATGAAGGAGCTGGGGACGGACCCCGCTTCCGTCGCCGAATTCCTGCGCAGTTATTATCTCGAGAAAGAGGACGTCCCGCCGCAGGTGGTCCTTCACGAGGAATGCGAGGACCGGGAACTGCTGGCAAGGTGGCTCTCCGAAAAGCGCGGTAAAAAGGTGACGATCATCGTGCCGCAGAAGGGCGACCAGAAAAAGATCGCCGACATGGCCTACAACAACGCGGCGGAGGAGCTCTCCCACAGCAGCGCGGTCACGAGCAAGGATGTCGCCGTTCTTGACGAGCTGGCCCGTCTGCTGGGCATGGAGAAGGCGCCGGAAGTCATCGAGGCTTACGATATTTCCAACTTCGGCGCGGAGACGGTCGTCGGCGGCATGGTCGTCTACGAAAACGCCCGCCCGAGGCGCAGCGACTACCGAAAATTTGCGATCAAGGATGCTCAGGCGCCGGACGACTACGCCTGCATGGCCGAGATGATCCGTCGGCGGTTCGAGCGATATTTCGCGGAGAAGGAGAGCGGGACGAGCTTTGGCCGTCTGCCGGATCTGATCCTGCTCGACGGCGGCAAGGGCCATGTCGGGACAATCAAGCCGCTGCTCCGGGGCATGGGCATCGACGTGCCGGTTTTCGGTATGGTCAAGGACAGCCGCCACCGCACCCGCGCGATTGCGGAGGACGGCGGCGAGATCGCTATTTCCGCGGTGCGCAGCGTATTTTCCTTCGTCACCGCCGTGCAGGACGAGGTGCACCGCTACTCGGTCGGGTACAGCCGCGCGAAGCACAGCAAGACCTCCTTCACTCTGTCGCTGACGAAGGTCAAGGGCATCGGTGAAAAGCGCGCGCGGGCCCTGATGCAGCATTTTAAAACCATCAAAGCGATGAAAGAGGCGACCGTGGAGGAGCTTGCCGCGGCGGAGGGCATGACGAAGCCGGCCGCGGAGGAATTGCATCGCTTCCTGAATGAGGAAGCCTGACCGGATTTTTTCCGGAGCGGTTCCTGAATCTTGACATTCCCCGGAAAACAAACGATAATAGGGAATACGGAGTGTGAGGATATGAGAGTGATTACCGGGCTGGCGAAGGGCAAACGCCTGACCGCGCCGGAAGGAAAAGATACCACCCGGCCGACGGCCGAAAAGGTCAAGGAGGGCGTCTTCTCCGCCATCCAGTTCTTGCTGGAGGAGGCGGAGGTGCTCGATCTCTTTGCGGGCTCCGGCCAGCTTGGGATTGAGGCGCTTTCCCGCGGCGCGAAGAAGGCCGTCTTTGTCGACAACGATAAGGAAGCCGTCGCCTGCATCAAGGAAAATCTCGCGAGCTGCGGTTTTTCCGGGAAATCCTACGTCCATCAGACGGACGTGCAGAGCTATCTTGCCGGCGCGAGGGAGACGTTCGATATGGTTTTTCTCGATCCGCCCTATGCGGATGAGGCCGTCCCGACGCTTATGCCGAAGGTGGAGCCTTTGGTAAAGCCCGGCGGCGTTGTCTTCTGTGAAATTTCCAAGCGCAGCGACCTGCCGGAATCGGTGGGAGGTCTGCATTTTTATAAGGAATACCGCTACGGCCGGACGAAGGTCGTGCAGTACCGCAAAGAGTCCGGAATCTGATCGGCCGGGAAGGATTTTGAAAACCCCGGAGCGGAGGGAGGAAGATCATCTCCCGACGGAAACCCCGATCATCCGAAACGCGGGTTGCGGGGCGGATACCTTAAAAGGGAACCGGAAACGCGGGAAAAAGGGCGTTTCCACAGCGAGGTGTCATATGAAAATTGCCGTCTGCCCGGGCAGCTTTGACCCGGTTACCTATGGACATCTGGATATTGTCCGCCGTGCCGCGGCCCTGTTCGATGAGGTCATCATTCTGGTGGTGACCAATCCGGACAAGCACTGCGTGTTCACTGCGGAGGAGCGCTGCGACATGATCCGCCGGGTGGTTGGAAATCTCCCGAACGTGAAGGTTGACAGCCACGGCGGCCTGCTCGCGGATTACTGCCGGAAGCACGGTGCCGCCGCCATTGTAAAGGGCCTGCGCGCCGTATCGGATTTCGAGTACGAATTCCAGATGGCGCTCGCCAATAAGAAGCTTTTGCCGGACGCGGATACCGTGTTTCTGACCACGAATGCGGAGAACATGTACCTGAGTTCAAGCCTTGTGCGGCAGATCGCCTCGCTCGGCGGAGACATCTCTCCGTTCGTGCCGGAGGAGATCCGGGAAGAGATCCGCATCCGCCTGCAAGGGCAGAAAACTCAGGAAGAATAAACAGATGGAGGTCGTTTTATGAGTATCGAGGAAACTTTGGACCAGCTGGATGAACTGATTGACCGTTCCTGGTCGCTCCCGTTGACCGGCGGCAGATGTGTGGTTGACGCCGATAAAGTGCGCGAACTTCTGGACGAGATCCGTCTCAATATGCCTACGGAGATCCGTCAGGCGCAGTCCATCGTCGCGGATCGCACCGAGATCGTCAACGCCGCCAAAAAAGAGGCCGAGTCCATCATCGGCCGCGCCGAGAAACGCGCCGCCAGCATGGTCGAGGAGGAGGAGATCGTCCGCCTCAGCAAATCCAAGGCGCAGGAGATCGGCCAGCAGGCGCAGCAGCAGAGCCGCGAAATGCGTCAGGCCGCCAAGGATTTCGTCGACAACATCCTCAAGAACACCGAGGAGACCCTGAACGGCGCCGTCGTGGAGGTCAGAAATACCCGCGCGGCTTTCCGTCAGGCGCAGCAGAAACCGCAAACCCCGCAGGCTCCTCAGACTCCTCAGACCCCTCAGGGCTGACGGACCGGAGAGATGCCGCTTTAAAGAGCTGTGCTTTTTTGAGCACGGAAGCGCCGTCTGCGCGTTTGACGCGGAAAGGCCGTTCCGCCGGCGGCATCTGAGGCTAAAATATTCATGAAGTGAAACACCGCAGCGGAAAACTCCCGTCTGCGGTGTTTTTTATTTGCCTGTTTGGCTGAATCCGGGCTCTTACCGCGCCGAAGACGGCTTTGGACGCCGAAAAATGGAATTGCCGCTCCGTCTGTCCGGGCAAGCGACCGATTCCAAAAAAGGCGAGACCGCCCGCCTGTCCCGAGATTCCCATGATTCAAAGCACTCGTCCGCGACGATCTATCGCAGGCTCCGTTTCTGGGGCCTGTTTTTTTCGTGCTCTTTGCAAAACCGGAGACTGCTTTCCGAACCGAGGCGGGGAAGAGAGACCCGTTTAGCCCGAAAAAGCCGGTATTTTGTGCCCACTTTTTTTCCAAAAGGCTTGCAATTTCAGGCAAAGGCATTATAATATAACTTGTAATGGGAAACAGTGGGGAATCGTGGGTAATTTTTCACCAAAATTCTCACAAAATCGGAAGAGGGAGGGATGCCGGTGTTCATCGGAGAATACACATACAGTCTGGATGAAAAAGGCCGCGTCAGCATCCCCACCAAACTCCGGGATGCGCTCGGCGTCGATTTCATCCTGACCCGCGGACTCGACGGCTGCGTGGCCGCCTATTCGCTGGAGGCATGGGAATCGCTCTCCGCCAAGATCGCCGCTCTCCCGACCGCGAAGGCGCGGGATCTCAAGCGGTTCATGTTTGCAAGCGCCACGCAGGTCACCCCGGACAAGCAGGGCCGCGTGCTGATTTCATCCCCGCTCCGCAGCTACGCGGAACTCGAAAAAGATGTCTCCGTCATCGGCGCAAACGATCACGTTGAGATTTGGGACCGTGACAAATGGGAAGGCCGCCGTGATGCGCTGACCTCTGACTACATCGCGGATGCGATGGACGAGGTGGGCTTCTGATGGCGGAGGAAGCGTTCGGCCACATCCCGGTTCTGTTAAACGAAGTGTTGGAGCTTCTGAATATCCGGGAGGACGGCATCTACGTCGACGGTACGGTCGGCGGCGCGGGCCATGCCTCCGAAATTGCGAAGCGCCTTTCCATGGGCCGGCTGATCGGACTCGATAAGGACCCCGACGCCATTAAAGCCGCCTCCGAACGACTTGCCCCGTATCCGAATGCACAGGTGGTGCAGGCCGATTTTGCCGACCTTCCGGCGGTGCTCGACCGTCTCGGCATTGAAGGCGTGGACGGCATCCTGCTGGACTTGGGCGTTTCCAGTCACCAGTTTGACGATGCCGCCCGCGGATTTTCCTACCATGCCGACGCGCCGCTCGATATGCGGATGAGCCAGAGCGGGATGACGGCGGCGGAGCTGGTCAACGGCTATTCCGGCGCCGAACTTGCGAAGATTCTTTACGACTACGGCGAGGAACGGTTCACACCGCGCATTGTAAACGCCATTCTGAAGGCAAGGGAACAGAAACCCATAGAGACGACGGCTGAGCTCGCGGAGATCGTGAGCGGTGCCTATCCCGCCGCCGCAAGGCGCGGAGAGAGCGGACATCCCGCCCGCAAAACCTTTCAGGCCATCCGCATCGCCGTGAACGGCGAGCTGGAGTGTCTGGAAAGGGCTCTGGACGGCGCGTTTGACCGTCTGGCGCCGGGAGGAAGATTCGCCATCATCACCTTTCATTCGCTCGAAGACCGTATGGTGAAGCAGCACTTTGCCGAGTATGCCAAAGGCTGCATCTGCCCGCCGGAATTTCCGATCTGCGTATGCGGCCGGGTCCCGAGAGGAAAACTGATTACGAAAAAGCCTGTGGAAGCCGGAGAATCCGAACAGGAGGAGAACCGGCGCAGCAGGAGCGCAAAGCTCCGCGTGATAGAAAAGCTCTGAAAAAGAGGAGGGTTTGTTTTGGCAGCAG
>DAOSWK010000147.1:0-1578 GCA_035593545.1 Oscillospiraceae bacterium
AGAATCTGCCGAAAAACTCCACGTACTGGAGCCTCGCCGTATGGACATAGGCGCCCAGCGCATTGATGGCAAAATTGAGAAGATGCCCGCCCGTTCCGACGACGATCAGCATGATAACGCCCAGAAAGTTCGGGCCGGGAAGCGAACCGAGAATATTGATAACATTGGCGATGACGCCGGTTGCAAGACCGAGCGCAAGGATTCTCGAATAGGAGAGCACGTCGGAAAAATATCCCGTTATATCGTAAAGCCCGAGAACCCCGGTACCGATCTTGAGAAGGATGTTTTTCTTCTTCCGTCCGTGCGTCAAAACCACGGCCAGAGCGCCCGTCAGCGCCATCACCATGCCGACCTTCTGCCAGACGCCGCTCAGAAGCAGCATCAGCGCGCCGATCAGGATCAGATACCAGACGCCGACATCAAAGATCGCACCGAAGACATTGTGCCGCTTGCACATCAGATACATGGACAGCGCCATGCCGACAAACGTATGCACAAGGCCGAGCGCCATCGAAAGAACCAGAATGGTGATCGGCTGATCCAGCGGATCAATCAGGGCCGGGAGCGCAAAATCGGAATTGAAAAACGTCGAAGCGATTGTCGCGGGCAAATCTCCGAAGAAACTGCCGTAGATGAGTCCCCAGATGATCGTCGAGACGCCGCACATGGTGAGCGCCGTGACGAGCTTTCTGCCGCCTGAGCCGAGATGCGCTTTTTTGAGCAGGAATATGCCGCCCAAAAGCAGCAGCAGCCCATACCCCGCGTCGGAGAGCATCATGCCGAAAAAGACAAAATAGAACGGCGCGATGAACGGATCCGGATCGATACTGCCCGGCATCGGCAGGGCATACATCTCGGTGATGGCCTCGAACGGCCGGACCCATTTGGGGTTTTTGAGGAGCACCGGCATCTCCGGATCATCCTCCGGCACCTCGGTGAATTCATAATAGCAGGTATATTCCGAGAGCAGCTCCCGGATTTTCTTTTCTTCCTCTTTCGGCATCCAACCGCAGAGAAGGAAAGTCCGCTCAGTACGAAATAGCTTGCCGCCGGCCTTTGTGCGCTCCATCGAGAGCAGCAGGCTGTCACTTGCAAGCCTTAGGGTATCCATACCCTTTGCAATCTCGGGCCAGAGGGCCTCCGCCTCGGCAAGCTCCTGTTCGATCTCTTTCGATCGCTTGTCCGCCTCCGCGATCTTCTCGAGAGGCGTCCCCTTCTTTCCGCCAAGCGGAAGTTTGCTCACACCCAGCGGGCGCAGTGCCTCAAAGACCGTGTCGCGGTCGTTTTTGTGGAAGATCAGGAGACAATAGCTTCCCGCGGCATCCGTACCGGATTCAAAAACCGCGGCGCCGGCCTTCCCCGCCGTCTTCTTTAGCGTATCCGCAGAGACCGTTTTTTTCACAAATAGATAGGCGATCTCGCAGCGCGCGGTGGAGGTGATCTCCAAGGGCAGATCGGATTCCTTCCACGGCAGCAGAGCCTCCTTCTCCTCCGCGAGAGAGACGAGTTCAGCCTTTAGGGAAGAGATTCGCTTTTTGTTCTCCTCCGCCTGCCGGCAAATTCCGTCCGCCGCGTCGG
>DAOSWK010000084.1:0-6843 GCA_035593545.1 Oscillospiraceae bacterium
GATTTTTTCCCATCCTGCGGACTTTAACAGCTCGGCGATCTCGGATGCCTCGGGTACCCGCTCTTCACCGCCGGAGAAACCCCATGCCTGAGAGAGCCGGAGCAGCGAAATGTCGAATGCGCCTCCGGTCGATTCGCATAAAGGGAGCGCGATTCCCAGAAGTTCCGCGATGCTGCCTTCGACGGTGCCGCCGCCGGCTTCATTGAGCGCATACAGCGTGCTTTCGGGATCCGTTGCGGAGAGCTCGGCGTCGAGCTCCATTGAGAGCGCCTCGGCGGCCTCAAGAGCTTCCGACGCATGTTCGCCGTAGGCCGTCAGCTCGAAGAACGTATCCATCGCAAAAAAGTCTTTCTGGTATTTTGAAGCCGGCGCGCAGCCCGTCAGCACGAGCAGCAGCGCCAGCAGTCCCGCGATTTTTTTCAAGCCATCACCGCCTTTCCATATGATAAAAGTGTACCCGGAATTATGGATTTGTCAATCGTCAGGAGGGAAAACATGGGGGACAAACTGAAGACAGGCCCGTTTCAAAAGGCGCTTCTGCTCGTCTGGGCGGCCTTCCAGATCTGGGAGGTCACGTTCGGCAGCATGGATGCCGTCACGTTCCGCGCCGTTCACTGCCTGTTTCTGCTTGTCTTTGCCTTTACTCTGACGGAGACGAAAAACCGCCTGTTCCGGATTCTGCTCGTCTCGGCGGCCGTGCTCTCCGCCGGCATCTTCGGCTGGTTTGCGTATGCCTACCGCTCCTTTGCGCTTTCCGGAGGCTATCCGGGAACCGTTCACGTTGTCGTCGCCGGAGTCGCGATCGCGCTGGTCTTTGCGGCCGGATTTCTCCGCAGCCGCAGCCTCGCCGTCCTTGCGGCGATCTTTTTTGCCTACAACTTTTTCGGCGCTTTTTTGCCGGGCGCGCTCGGCCACGGCGGCTTTACGCTCCGCCGGGTGCTTACCCATCTTTTCTGGGGCAGCAACGGCATTTTCGGCGTCGGCGTCGGCGTCTCGAGCACCTATATTTTCATGTTTGTGCTGTTCGGCGCGCTGCTGCAGCGATTCGGTTTCTCCTCGTTTCTCAACGACCTCGCGCTCGCCCTCGTGGGCGGGACGACGGGGGGTGTGGCGAAGATCTCCGTTTTCTCAAGCGCGTTTTTCGGCATGATCAACGGCAGCGCGGTGGCCAATGTCGCGACGGACGGCTGCATGACGATCCCTTTGATGAAAAAAGCCGGATACAAGCCGGAATATGCCGCCGCCGTGGAGGCCGCCGCATCAACCGGAGGCCAATTTACGCCGCCGGTCATGGGCGCGGTGGGTTTCGTCATGGCGGAATTCCTCGGTGTGTCCTATCCGAAGGTCATGCTTGCGGCCATTGCGCCGGCGTTCCTTTATTATCTGTCCTTGTTCTTTTCGGTCCATTTTGAGGCAAAGCGCCTCGGCCTGCATGGGCTCTCCAAAGACAATCTGCCGGAGGCAAAGGCCGTGCTCAAACAGAACTGGTGGCTGCTGATTCCGGTTGCGGTGCTGGTCGCGGTCATGGCCTTCGGCTACACGCCGCTCTACGCCTGTACGGCCGCGATCGTCGCCCTCTTTGCCGTCTGCGCGGTAAAGAGGAAAGAATCCGGCCTGACCTTAAAAACGGCGGCGGAGGCGGTCATGGCGGGCGCGGCGGATTCGGTGAGCGTCGGCGTCTGCTGCATCCTGATCGGCATCATCATCGGTACCGTATCCCTGACCGGCGCGGGACTGACGCTCGGCAATCTGATCCTCAGCCTTGCCGGAGAGGGGAAGGCCATGCTCTGCGCGGTGCTGGTCATGCTGCTGTGCTGCATTCTCGGCATGGGCGTGCCCGGCGTCGCCGCCTATGTCATCGTCAGCACCATTTCGGTTCCGGCGCTGATGGAGGCCGGTGCCAGCGCGATGGCCGCGCACATGTTCTGCCTGATCTATGCGTGCCTCGCCAATATTACCCCGCCGGTTGCCGTCAGCTGCTATGTCGCCGCCGGGATCGCCAAGTCCAATCAGTGGAGAACCGGGCTCTGCGCCGTCAAAATTGCGGCCGCCGGATTTCTGTTTCCATTTTTCTTTGTGTATAACGATGCGCTGCTGATCGGCTCGGCGGGCATCCCCGCATGGGAGACTGCACTCGGTTTTTTGACCGCAAGCTGCGGCGTGATCTGCCTTGCCGCGGCCTTTGAAGGTATGCTTTACCGGCGCTGTACGCTGCCGGAGCGCCTCGCGCTGATCGTGGCCGCACTCTGCTGTATGGCGGCCGAACATATCTCCGATCTCGCCGGCATCCTGATTTTTGCCGGGGTCCTTGCTTATCAATATTTCCGGGAAGCAAAAAATCCGCGCAGGAATGCGGAAACATAGGAACGTACGCCACTTTTTTTCTTCCCTTGTCCGATTTTATTCGGAGCATACCCGTTCCGGATAAAACCATCGGGTAATTCTCGGAACGGACTTTTGGGCAATATCCTTGGAGCGAAAAATGGTTCGGACGTCTCGGGCTTCTTTGCCCGACAATACCCATATGCGAAATGCGCGGGCGCCGGATAAAACCATCCGGGAGTTCCTCAGAAGGAATTCTTGAGCAAACTCCTCGAAAAAAAACGGTCCGGACATCTTGACGGTATTCACCCGACCGGTTACGATATGTGGGGTGTCGCCGTGTCCGCCGAGAGGATGGCCTTCCGCTTCCCGCTTTTCTCTTTTGCCGCCCCCTTTGAAGCGGCCGGCAGCGGATGTTTTTGAAAAAGTATCCCCTTTGTTTTGCGTATTTTTCTATCATCATATTTTTGGAGGAGAAGATTGCCCCAATGAAAAAATGGACTGCCTTGATTCTTGCCCTTTGCCTCTGCACCGCCGTCTCCGGCTGTTCCGCCGACCAAAAGACTGCGCTCAGCTTCTCGACCGCGGCGACCACCGGCGCCCTCTACCCGCTGGGAGCGACGCTTGCGAATCTCTGGAATGAGACCCTGACGGATGTCAGCGTCACCTCCGAGGCTTCCGGCGGCGGACTCGACAACCTGAATTTTCTTTACGACGGCGAAGCGGACCTCGGCTTTGCCGTCACCAGCATTATGTATGAATCTTATAACGGCACCGGCAGCTTTGAAGGCCGTGCCAACGAAAAGCTCCGCGTGGTCGCCGGGCTCTATTATAACCCAAATCAGCTCGTCGCGGCGAAGGATTCCGGCATCGAAAGCCTGGCGGATATTGCCGGAAAACGCTTCGCACCCGGCGCGCCCGGCAGCACGACGCTTGTGGAATCCGAACTGCATCTGGAGGCGGCCGGCGTCGCCTATCCGGACGGCTTCACGCCGAGCTATGTCGGTTTCACCGAGGCCATCGACCTGATCCGCAACCGCCAGCTCGACGCCGCATGGATTATGGCCGGCGTGCCGAACGCCGCGGTCACCGAGATCACCTCCACGGCCGGCGGCAGGCTTGTCTCCATCGAGGACGTGATCGAGTCCCTGATGGAGCAGTATCCGTGGTACGCGAGGTATACGATTCCGGCCGGTACCTATGCCGGACAGGATGCCGACGTCACCACGACCGCTATCAAGCTTTGCCTCTTTTGCTCCGCCGATCTCGACGACGACATCGTCTACGAGCTGACAAAGACCTTCTGGGAATATCTTGACGAGGTCAAGGCCGCAAATGCCGCGCTCTCCGCAGTGACGGCGGAGGATGCGGTCACCGATCTGGCCGGCCTTCCGATCCATGACGGCGCGGCCCGCTATTATAAGGAAATCGGCCTTCTGGAATAAAAACGTAAAAAGAAAAAAGCCGTCCTGCGTATGGCAGGATGGCTTTTTTCTGTAGATTCGCGTTTCGCCGCAAACGAGGGAGGAACCCCCTTTTTACGGGGCAAAGCCGAAGAATACTGAGGAGTTCAACGCTTTCAGGAAAACCGAATTGAGCGGACAGCCCATTCAGGGAATGCGTATTTCGGGATGTAGGGGTGCGGTCTCCGGCCGAAACCGGCGGGAAGACATCGCGCCGGATCTTTCTGTTCAGAACCCCAGATAAAACATGTAGAAGCCGATCAGCAGGATCAGCGCGCCCATGACGATCGTAAAAATTTTACTCAACGTTCCGTAAGTCCCGCTGCGCGAGAGCTTCTGCACGAAACCGACGGAGGTTCCGGCAATCACGGCAAGAGCGCCGTGACCCACCGAGTAGAGAAGCAGCAGCAAAGTTCCCCAGAGGGCGCTGCCTTTGCCGGCGACGACGGCCAGCAGAACGACCAGAATCGGCGTGGAGCATGGGGAGGAGAAGACGCCGCCCAGTACGCCGGCGAGGAAGGCCCCGAGGAAGCCGCGCTTCTTGTTCATGGAGACAAGGTAGCTCGAAGGAATGATCGTAAAGATTCCCCAGACCTGCATGGCCATGAGCACCATGAGCACGCCGAGCACGAGGTACCACCATGACGAGCCGGAGCCGATCATATGTCCGGCGAAAGAGGCAACGACCCCAAGGGTGGTAAAAGTGACGGCGGAGCCCGCCGCGAAGGTGAGGGAGAGCAGGAAGGAGCGCTTGGTATCCCGCTGCCCGGTTCCGCCCACATAGCCGATGATCAGCGGCACCGTGGAGAGGGAGCACGGCAGAAAAGAGGCGACAACGCCCGCTGCCAACGCAAAGAACGGGGCAAGGACGGGGGTCTGCGCCATCAGATCCGCAAACCGTTCGAGCAATTCGGTCACGGCGACACCCCCATATCCGCAAGGATGGCGTTCAGTTCTTCTTCGGTCAGCGCGCCTTCGTGGACGGTGAAGAGGCGCTCCCCGGTCGTTTCGTCGTTGTAGACAAGAAAGTCCGTATCAATCTCCTCGCTCGGCACATAAGGGGTACCGTCCGCAAGGAAGAAAACCTGCGTGGGGATGACCCGGACCGGGTATTCGGAAGCGAGGTTACTCTTGTCCACATCCACATATTTAATGATGGCCGAACCGATCATACTGTCGTGAACGGATTCAAGAATCGGAGCAAACTGCAGACAGGGCCCGCACCAACCGGCGCCGAAATCAATGATGATCGGCAGTTCGTAGGAGGTCAGCTCTTCCAGATCAATCGTCTCCGTCTCCAGCGCGAAATCGGGATTTTCCGTGCTTTCCGAGGTCTCTTCCTTTTCGGCGTCCGAAGTGCTCTCCGCATTCTCCGAGCCCGCCACGTTCTCGGAGACCTCCGAGCTTTCCGATGTGTCGGTTTTCTTCAGCGATCCCGCATTCTTGACGGCCCAGATTCCGGCCAGCACCAAAACGATGGCCAGCACCGCCAGCAGTTTCCACACTTTATTTTGTTTCAAGGGAAATTCTCCTTTCCAAATTCAGGGTAAAATCGTTTCTTTTCCGCAGCCGTCCCCAACCGCCGGAGAAAGGCCTTCTTTTTCCTCCGGGCACAGGATCGTCAGCGAGTGCAGGATCCGGCATGCGTTGGCGCTACCCTCTTCGCTGATGCGGTAGTAAGTCCATTTTCCGTCCTCACGCCCGACGACGATCCCGGAGCGGCAGAGAATCTTCATATGATAGGAGAGCGTCGACTGGCCGATATCCAGCTGCGCCAGCAGTTCGTTGGCGCATCGTTCCCCGCCATGAAGGATCTCCAGAATCTGAAGCCGCTTTTCGTCGCTGAGGGCGCGGAAGACGTCTGCATAATTCCGATAGTCCATTTTCACATTTCCTTCTTAAATCTATGGTATTCGATGTGATAAAAGTATATCTGTCAAATCTAATTTTGTCAATATGATAATCGAAAAATTTACAAACAAAAAACACGGCTTCCTCTGTGGAAGGCCATGCTTTTATAGATGATTTCCGCCGTGCTCATTTCATTCCCCCTGCTTTTTGCCGGGAAGGGCGCTTCTATTTGGCCGAAGGCTTCTGCCGGTCGTCGATCCTGCCGCGGAAAACATAGTAACGCTGGTACAGAAACTCGGTGACGAAATTCACGAGCAACGTGGCAAAATAAACGATATCGTAGGCGGCGGGGTAGGCGGCAAAGCGCACTTCCACGAGCCAATTGCCTAAAATGGTAGAGAGCGGGGTAAACACGAGATAATAGGCGAAGGTTTTGAGCATCGCGGCGGGGATATTCGCGGCCGACCGGAAGGTGTAGCGCCGGTTCAGCGTGAAATTCCATATCACGGAGAGCACCAGTGCCGGCAGATAGCAAGCCCAGTATCCAAAAGAAGGGATCAGCCCCAGCAGGTAAAATACGCCGGTTTCAATCAGCCCGGCCGAGGCGGAGAAAAGTCCGAATTTGATAAAGCGCCAAAACTCCTTTGCGGCATCGTTTTTTTGATTCATGGTAAGCCTCTTTCCGAACCATAAGATAAAGGATAAAAGAGAATGTCCTTATTCTACCATATCCGGTGCCCGGATTCAACGTGCCGATTCCGGAATATTGGAACAAACTCCGCTGGGCGTACCGGGTAAATATATCATGGAGCGCGGGGGATGGGATTCCGCGGCCATGTTGCAAGGCATATATCAACGCACATTTACGGAAAAAATGAAAGGGGTCGGAGACCTTGCCGATCAACAATATCAAAAAACAGAGTCGCCTGTGGTGTCGGATAAAAAATAAAGAAGCCGGGAATCGCTCAAACGTGCGGTTCTCGGCTTTCTTTCGTGGTACGCCTGACGGGAATCGAACCCACGCGCCCGGCTCCGGAGGCCGGTGCTCTATCCACTGAGCTACAGGCGCAAATACAACCTCTATTATATCGGAAATCACGAAAAAATCAACAGATTTTCGTGTAGAAAAAAGTATTGACAAGATGTTTTTTCGATGGTATACTAACAAGGCTGTCTCGGAAAGAGGCGGTGCGCCGAAGAGATTTGG
>DAOSWK010000006.1:0-4877 GCA_035593545.1 Oscillospiraceae bacterium
ACCAAAGTGCTATAAAAAAGTGGTGAGGACAAACATCCCCACCGCTTTTTATTTGGTTTTCTTTTTCCGTCAGGAACAGACCTTGTTGTCGTTCTCGACGCGGATCTTTGCGATGAATTCCTCAAGCGTGCACGAGGTCTGGCTGCCGTCGCGGCGGTCGCGGACCGTCACGGTACCGGATTCCTTCTCTTTGTCACCGACGACGACCATATACGGGATCTTTTCGGTCTGCGCCTCGCGGATCTTGAAGCCGATCCGCTCGAAGCGGAGATCGCTCGCGGCACGGAATCCGACTTTGGCGAGCTGCTTCCGGATCTCCTCGGCGTAGTCGTTCTGATCCTCGGTGATCGGCATCACGCGGACCTGCTCCGGGGCGAGCCAGAGCGGAAGGGCGCCGGCATATTTCTCGATCAGCAGGGCGATCGTGCGCTCATAGCAGCCGAGGGAGGTGCGGTGGATGATATACGGGGTGATCTGCTGATTGTTCTGATCGGTGTAGGTCATGCCGAAGCGCTGGGCGAGCATCATGTCGATTTGAACGGTGACGATGGTGTCCTCCTTGCCGTAGACGTTCTTCAGTTGGCCGTCGAGTTTCGGGCCGTAGAAAGCGGCCTCGCCCTTTGCTTCCACATACGGGATATGCAGGTCGTTCAGAATGGTGCGCATGGTGTTCTCGGCCTCTTCCCACATCTCCGGGGTGCCTTCGTACTTTTCGCGGTCGTCCGGATCCCATCTGGAGAAGCGGAAAGTCATATCGTTGATCAGGCCGATGTCGGTCATGACCTCTTTAATTAATTTGACGCAGCCGGCAAACTCCTTCTCGAGCTGATCCGGGCGGACGATCAGATGGCCTTCGGTGATCGTGAACTGGCGCACGCGGATGAGTCCGTGCATCTCGCCGGAGGACTCGTTGCGGAACAGCGTCGAGGTCTCGCCGTAGCGGATCGGCAGGTCACGGTAGCTGTGCTTGTCGTTCAGGTAGACCTGATACTGGAACGGGCAGGTCATCGGACGGAGGGCATAGACTTCCTTATCCTTTTCCTCATCGCCGAGGACGAACATGTTCTCTTTGTAATGGTCCCAGTGTCCGGAGACCTTATACAGGTCGGACTTCGCCATCAGCGGCGTGCGGGTCATCACATAGCCGTACTCGTATTCCTCTTTATCCTGAATATAGCGGTTCAGAATCTGGAAGAGCTTGGTGCCCTTCGGCATCAGGCAGGGCAGGCCCTGACCGATGAGGTCGCTGTTGCAGAAGTATTTGAGCTGGCGGCCGAGGACGTTGTGGTCGCGGCGCTTGGCATCCTCGATGGCGGCAAGATACTCGTCGAGATCGGCCTTCTTCGGATAGGAGATGCCGTAAATACGGGAGAGCATCTTGTTTTTCTCGCTACCTCTCCAGTAGGCGCCGGTGGTGGAGGTCAGCTTAAACGCCTTGATCGGGGCGATGCTCATCAGGTGCGGGCCGGCGCAAAGCTCGGTGAAGTCGCCCTGCTGATAGAAAGAGAGCGCCTCGCCCTTTTCGGCGTGTTCCTCGATCAGCTCCAGCTTATAGGGCTGTTCCTTCATGAATCCTCTGGCCTCTTCCACGGTCATATTGAATTTCCGGACTTCGAGGCCGGTCTTGATGATTTCGGCCATCTCCTCCTCAATGTGAGCAAGGTCGTCCGCCGTAAACGGGTGGTCCACGTCGAAATCATAATAGAAGCCGCTGTCGATCGCCGGGCCGATGGAGAACTTCGCGTTCGGGAACAGGTGCAGCACGGCCTGAGCCATGACGTGGCTGGTGGTATGCCAGAAAGCCTTTTTCCCATAGGGATCGTCGAAGGTCAGGATTTCGACGGCGCAGTCCTTTTCGATCGGCGTGCGCAGATCGCAGGGTTCCCCGTCGATCCGGGCGGCGCAGGCATTTTTGGCAAGTCCGGCACTGATGCTCCGGGCAATCTCATAGGCGGTGGTTCCGGCTTCATACTCCCGGACTTCGTCACGCAGGGTTACTTTTACCATAGCTCATTCCTCCTATAAAAGCTTTTCGGTTTCCGGGCTTCGGGAACGATGCCCGCAGAACCGAAACGGGAAAGCAAATTAACATCTGTAAAATACGGTCCGAAAGCGACATGAGCCCTCGGAAATTCCATATCTGCAAAAGCGGCTGTGCGAACGCTCTTCGGTCCAACGGACAAATGCCCGGCCTCCTCAAGGAAGAAAAGGCGCTCTGCCGTCGGGAACGAGTTGCCGTCGAAGCCTGAATTGAAAAAAGAAAACAAAAAAGCTCCGCCTCTTACAAAAAGGGGCGAAGCTTGATGCTTCACGGTTCCACCCTTGTTCACGGAGAGACGCACTCTCCGCACTCAAAAGTCCGCCTATAACGGTGCGGTGCCGGCGTGTTCACAAAAAGCTTGCACGCGCTCCGGGGCTGGTACGTACACGGTTTCCACAGGCCCTTTTCAGAATGCCGGGCCCTCTCTGAGCGGAAAATCCGGATTGTTTTCCCCATCTACGCTTTTTCAAATATTGCGCCTATCATAGCACGTTCTTTTCATGCTGTCAAGAACCGGCCCAAAATTTCAGTCTTTTACCGCGCCGGCGGAGGTCTTTGCGTCGAGCATCTCCGTCATCCGGTCGAGAATGGCGTCGGCGAGCGCCTCTTTCGTCATCATCGGAAGGACGGTCTCCTCCTCCGCGGAGAGCAAAACGGCTTTATTCGTGTCGGCGGCAAAGCCCGCGCCCTCCTCCGCGATCGAATTCGCAACGATCAGATCGGCATGCTTCGCGGCGAGTTTTTTGTGGCTGTTTTCCATCAGGTTCTCGGTCTCCATCGAGAAGCCGCAGAGCACCTGCCAATCCGGTTTCTTTTCACCCAGCGCCGCAAGGATATCCTCCGTGCGCCGGAGAGAAAGAGTCAGTTCCCCGTCGGATTTTTTGATCTTGTTTTCAGCATATTCGGCCGGCGTATAATCCGCCACGGCCGCGGCCATGACCACAAGATCCGCCTCCGCAGATTCTTTGAGCACGGTTTTTGCCATCTCCGCCGCGGTCTCCACGCTGAGCACGGAGATCCCGTAAGGCGCCGGCAGGTTTGTCTTCCCGGAGACGAGCACGACATCCGCGCCGCGCAGAGCCGCCATTTTTGCTACGGCATAGCCCATCTTTCCGGTGGAACGGTTGGTCAGATAGCGCACCGGATCGAGCGGCTCGACGGTCGGGCCTGCGCTGACGACGACTTTCTTCCCGGAAAGGGAGTCGTTCCCATGCAGCGCACATTCCACGGCGGCGATCAGTTCCTCTTCACCGGCGAGGCGGCCTTTTCCTACATCTCCGCAGGCAAGGTGTCCCCTGCCCGGCTCGACGATGCCGAAGCCGTCCGCCCGGAGCTGCGCAAGATTTCTCTGCGTCGCCGGATTTTCAAACATATGCGTATTCATGGCCGGCGCGGCCAGCTTTTTGCAAGTCGCCGCCAGAACGGCCGAGGTCAACAGGTCGTCCGCGATGCCGTTTGCGAGCTTGGCAAGGGTGTTTGCGCTCGCCGGAGCGATCAGGATGAGGTCGGCCTGCTTCGCGAGCGCGATATGGGCGATCTCCGGCTCGATCCCGGAGTCAAACAGCTCCGTCAGGGCCTTGTTTCCGGTCAAGGCGGTAAAGGTGAGCGGCGAAATGAATTCGCAGGCGCCCTTCGTCAGCACCGGAAGAACATTATAGTTTCGTTTTGTCAGCGCGGAGGCAAATCCCGCCGCTTTATATGCGGCGATTCCGCCCGTAACGCCCAGCAAAATCGTCTTTTTTTCGGCCATATTCAGTCGTCCTCGGTCTTGATGGACCCCTTAACGATCCGGCATTTGTCCTGCACGAATTCGCTGATGGCCAATTTCAGCGGCTTATCCGTTATGATCTCGTGCTCCTCCTCGTACGCTTCGGAAATTTCGCGCGCACGTTTGGAGACGGCGATCACATTGGCATAGGGGCTGTTTTTTTGATTGAGGTTGTACATATCCGCAGGATTAAGCAAGGCTGATGACCTCCTTCAATATCTGTTCTCCGGAACCCCGCGGCAGGGACTTTCCCATCCGCTTAAGCCGGAGGATGGCTTCTATTTCATCGGCCGCATGTTCGATGCAGTCGTTGACGACAAAACAATCGTAAACTTCGGGAGCCTCGGAAAGCTCCCGGATCGCGGCATCGAGACGGAGTTTCATGGATTCTTCGGTCTCCGAGCCGCGCCCCTCCAACCGTTTTTTCAGTTCCTCAAAAGAGGGCGGAACAATGTAGACGAGCAGCGCGTCCGGCATGATCCGTCGGACACTTTTGGCGCCCTGAATCTCAATATCCAAAACCAGATCCCGGCCCGCGTTCAGCGCACGTTCCGCTTCGGTCTTCGGCGTTCCATAAGAATTTGCGCTAAAATCCGCATATTCCAGCAGCCCGCCGCTGTCCCGAAGGCTGTTGTATTGTTCCCGCGTAAGAAAATAATAATCCACGCCGTCGATTTCGCCTTCGCGCGGCTTCCTCGTGGTCACCGAAACGGAAAACGACAGATTTTCATCCATTTCAAAAAGCCGTTTCATGATGGTGCCCTTTCCGACGCCCGAGGGGCCGGAGATCACCAGTAAAATTCCTTTATTCATCCGGTTCCTCCGCTACCCTCCCTGTTACAGTATCCAGCGGGATCCCGGAAAGCACCACATGCCCGGAATCCATGATGACGACCGCCTGCGTCTTTCTGCCATATGAGGCGTCCACCAGCATGCCCTTCTCCCGGGCATCCTGAACGACACGCTTGACCGGCGCGGAATCCGGCGCGATCATCGCAACGATCCGGTCCGCATTGACCATATTGCCAAAGCCGATATTCACCAGCTTCATCGGACACCAGCTTTCAT
>DAOSWK010000006.1:4977-8015 GCA_035593545.1 Oscillospiraceae bacterium
GCCGCATGCGCTATTCAATATTCTGGATTTGCTCCCGGATCTTTTCGATATCGCATTTGATGTCCACGACGGCGCGGGTGATGTCGGCGTCCGAGCATTTGGAGCCGGTCGTGTTGGCCTCGCGGTTCATCTCCTGCACAAGGAAATCCAGCTTCTTGCCGACCGCGCCGCCTTTGCCGAGAATATCCCGGAACTGGGCGATGTGGCTACGCAGGCGCACGGTCTCCTCATCCACGGCAACCTTGTCCGCATAAATAGCGGCCTCGGTCAGAATCCGGTTTTCGTCGATCCCGGCGCCTTGGAGCACCTCCTGTAACTTCGCGTAGAGGCGATCCTGATACTCTTTTACGGTCTCCGGGCTGCGGCTCTCGACATAGCCGACTCTTTCCTCGATCTCCGCGGCCTTTATCAGCATGTCGGCCTTCATCTTTTCGCCTTCAACTCCGCGCATGGCGATGAAATTTTTTATGGCGGCGTCGGCGACCTCTTTTACGAGCGTCCAGACGGCATCCTCGTCCTCCTCCTCCTGCACGACCGTAAAGACATCCGGCAGACGCGCAACAGAATTAAGCGAAAGGTCGTCCCGGAGATCCAGATCGTGCCGTACCGAGCGCAGAGCTTCAATATAGCTTTTTGCCAGTTCCTTATTGATGGAGACCGCCTCGCTGCCGCCCTCGATCGTCTGGACGAAGACGCTGCAGTCCACCTTTCCCCGGGAGATCGATTCGGAGAGCAGGCTCTTCATTTTCTCTTCCAAAAATCCATAGGCACGCGGCACCTTGGCGGAAAACTCCAAATAGCGGTGGTTGACCGACTTGATCTCCACACGGATGTACTTTCCGCCGACGGTCTTCTCCGAGGCGCCGTATCCGGTCATGCTCCTGATCATAGCAACATCCTCCCGGGCATAAAAATCTATTTAAATAGTTTAGTCTATTTATCGGAAAAAGTCAATGTTTTGCCGGTTCCTCCGGGGACTTTCCGGCGTCCTTTCGTGCTCACGGACAGGCGCCGGACCCCTGAAAATCCCGGAATCTTTCCGCCGTCTCCCTTCCCTCTTCCGGAGGATGAAATTTCGACAATTCCTCCGCCGAGATTGCTTGACTATTTCTTTTTTGAGGAATAATATGTGAATGTATATTTCCAGTTTGAGAAAACGGAGGGATTGTCTAATGGACACCAAAGCCTACACAATGGATAAGATTGTTGCACTCTGTAAAAATCGCGGGTATGTCTACGCCGGCTCCGAAATCTACGGCGGCCTTTCCAATACTTGGGACTACGGTCCGCTCGGCGTGGAATTCAAAAATAACGTCAAGCGCGCCTGGTGGAAAGCCTTCGTTCAGGAAAGCCCCTATAACGTCGGTCTCGATGCCGCCATCCTGATGAATCCGCAGGTTTGGGTCGCCTCCGGCCACGTCGGCGGCTTCTCCGATCCGCTGATGGACTGCAAACAATGCCGCACCCGCCACAGGGCCGATAAGCTCATCGCGGAACAAACCGGCATCGATCCCGAAGGCTGGGATTTTAAGCGCATGCGCGACTTCGTCACCGAAAAGGGTGTCAAATGCCCGGTCTGCGGCAGTCAGGATTTCACCGACATCCGCTCCTTCAACTTGATGTTCAAGACTTTCCAAGGCGTCACCGAGGACGCGACCAGCCAGATCTATCTCCGTCCTGAAACCGCTCAGGGCATCTTCGTCAACTTCGAGAACGTCCAGCGCACCACGAGGAAGAAGATTCCGTTCGGCATCGGCCAAGTCGGCAAATCCTTCCGCAACGAGATCACCCCCGGCAACTTCGTCTTTCGTACCCGTGAATTTGAGCAGATGGAGCTGGAATTCTTCTGCAAACCCGGCACCGACCTCGACTGGTTTGCCTACTGGAAAGATTTCTGTGAAAATTGGCTGCTCCGCCTCGGCATGACCAAGGACCATATCCGCCGCCGCGACCACACGCCGGAAGAGCTGGCTTTCTACTCCGTCGGCACCACCGATTTCGAGTTCCTGTTCCCGTTCGGCTGGGGCGAGCTCTGGGGCGTCGCGGACCGCACTGATTATGATCTCTCCCAACACAGCAAATTCTCCGGCACCACGATGGACTACTTCGACCCGGAAACCAACACCCGTTATATTCCTTATGTCATCGAGCCGTCCCTCGGCGCCGACCGCATGGCCCTCGCCTTCCTCTGCGACGCCTACGACGAGCAGCCGGTCGGCGACGACGATGTGCGCACCGTGCTGCATCTGCACCCCTTCCTTGCGCCGATCAAGGCCGCCGTTCTGCCGCTCTCCAAGAAGCTCGCCGAGCCGGCCATGAAGATCCACGACATGCTCAGTAAAAAGTTTATGGTCGATTACGACGATGCCGGCTCCATCGGCAAGCGCTATCGCCGTGAGGATGAGATCGGTACGCCGTTCTGCATCACCTATGACTTTGATTCCGAGACCGACGGCTGCGTCACCGTCCGCGACCGCGACACGATGGAGCAGATCCGCATGCCGATCGACGAGCTGGCCTCCTATATTGAAAAGAAACTGACATACTGATTGCTCTCTTTTAATAAAAAGCAGGCGGAAAGCTCCGCCTGCTTTTTTTGATGCCGCGTATTCTGACGGATAAAGTTATTTTGTATCCGTTTTTCAATAATGAAACCTTTCGGCTTTTCGGCCACAACAATATTCCGACTTCATTTGTGGAATGCGATCCTGTTTTCGGATCAGCAAAAAGAATTCATCGGATCAAGAACGAGTTTTCGTCCGGGCGAAGCATGGAGACGACCTGCTTTTAGGTTTTGAGTACGGACGAATTTGACGGTTTGCGAAGGAAATCGCGGCCATTCTTTATGGCCACGAAGGCAAATTCGCAGCCCCTTTAGGGGCGATTCGCAGCACCGGACATAACTCCTCGACGAATTTGACGGTTTGCGAAGGAAATCGCGGCCATTCTTTATGGCCACGAAGGCAAATTCGCAGCCCCTTTAGGGGCGATTCGCAGCACCGGACATAACTCCTCGACGAATTTGACGGTTTGCGAAG
>DAOSWK010000006.1:8115-37071 GCA_035593545.1 Oscillospiraceae bacterium
GGGGCGATTCGCAGCACCGGACATAACTCCTCGACGAATTTGACGGTTTGCGAAGGAAATCGCGGCCATTCTTTATGGCCACGAAGGCAAATTCGCAGCCCCTTTAGGGGCGATTCGCAGCACCGGACATAACTCCTCGACGAATTTGACGGTTTGCGAAGCAAACGCCCGCCGTCCTACAAGGCGGGTGAGGCAAATTCGCAGCACTTGGCCTCAGCCAAGTGCGACGTCCATCCCCATCATGACCGCAAAGCCGAGCATCACGCCGATTGAGCCGGAGTAGACATGCTCTTCGATCTTGGCTCCGGGGATCAGTTCCTCGGCGACGACAAAGATCATCGCGCCGGCGGAAAAGGCCAAAATCCACGGCATGACGCCGGCAATACTGACGGCAAGCAGCGCGCCCATCACGCCCGCGACCGGCTCCACCGCGCCGGAGGCCGCACCAATCAAAAACGAGCGCGTTTTTGAGCATCCCTCCCGGAACATCGGCAGCGAGACCGACGCGCCCTCCGGAATATTCTGGAGACCGATGCCGACGGCGAGCGCCGTTGCGCCGGCCATTGTCGCGGAGGAACCTTCCACCGTGGCCATCGCAAACGCGAGGCCCACCGCGAGGCCCTCCGGAATGTTATGCAGCGTGATTGCAAGAATAATCAGCGTGGTGCGGTTCAGACTGTACGATCGATCCCTGTTTTTACTGAGCAGCTCATGGATATATGGGACAGAACGGTCCAGCAAAAGCAAAAATGCGCCGCCGCAGAGAAATCCGATGCAGGCCGGAATCCAGCCTCCCTCGTCGATGGCGGGCAGCAGCATAGACCAGACCGATGCCGCGGTCATCACGCCCGCGGCAAAACCGAAGAACATGCTCTGGACGCGTTCATCCAGATTCTTTTTAAATAAGTAAACCTCGGCGGCCCCAAAAGCCGTCAGAAAAAAAGTTCCACCCGTCCCGATCAGGGCAAGCAGAGCTGGATGCATAAGAACCCCCTCCTCTTCCATTTCATTATAGTTTTCTGCCGCCGAAATGGACACTCAAACGGACCGGGCCGCGGCTCCAAAACCCACCGCTCCGAAATCGTGCGGACGTGTATAAAAGGCCGACCGGCATCCCTGTTTATCCTTCAAAGGGAGGCTTCTTTTGTAACCTCAGAAGACTTTAAATTTTTTATAAAAAAAGCACCCGGCCTATACAGGACGGGTGCTTTTATCATTGGGAAGCAAAATCAGAACATCGGAACAACGGCAATGCCGTAGGTGTCGTTGATGAAGGTGCGGACTTCTTCGCTCTTCAGAGCATCGATCAGGGCGACAATGCGCGGATCGTCTTCGTTGCCCGGAAGGACGGCGATGATGTTGGCGTAGGTCTGAGCCGCGTCGGAATCCTTATCCTCCGTGGTCAGAACGGTGCCGTCAATGCCGGCGCCGATCGCATAGTTTCCGTTGATGATGGCAAAGTCCACATCCGGAAGAATCTGCGGAAGCTGAGCGGCTTCGATCTCGGTGATCTCAAGGTTCTTCGGGTTATCGGTGATGTCAAGAACGGTGATGTTGTATCCGTTTGTGTTGTCCACGGTGATGAGGCCGAGATCCTGAAGCAGATACAGCGCGCGGGCTTCGTTGGAGCCGTCGTTCGGGATGGCGATGGAGGCACCGTCTTGGATCTCTTCGAGCGTCGCGGTCTTTCCGGGATAGATGCCGAGCGGCTCATAGTGAATCGCACCGGCGGAGACGATATCGGTTCCGTTCTCGGCGTTATAAACATCGAGATAGGGCTGATGCTGGAAGTAGTTCGCGTCGATCTCACCGGCGGTCAGGGCCTCGTTCGGCAGGACGTAATCGGTGAATTCCACGATCTGGAGATCAATGCCTTCGGCCGCAAGAGTATCGACGACCTGACGAAGGATCTCGGCATGCGGGGAAGGAGAAGCGCCGACGATCAGCGTCTGCGTGATGGGGGTCTCGGAAGATGCTTCGGATTCGGTCTCCTCGGTGGAGGTGGCCTCCTCGGACGAAGTGCTCTCTTCAGTCGTCGTTTCGGCGCACGCAGCGAAGCTCAGGCAGAGCACGAGCGCCAGGATCAAGGCAAGAAATTTTTTCATGTGTTTGCTTCCTTTCATACATAAAGTTTTGGGGTTCTCTATGCTCAACGGTTTCGCTTGTCGATCCGTTTGGCAACAAAATTGAAAATCATCTGGATGATCTGGACCATGAGGATCATCAGGACTACCGTGACATACAGCATGTCGCTCTGGAAGCGATAATAGCCGTAGTTGATGGCGATGGCGCCGAGCCCTCCGCCGCCGACCGCGCCCGCCATGGCCGAATAGCCGACCAGCGTGATCGTGGTGATCGAAAAGCCGCGGATCAGGGACGGAACCGATTCCGGAAGAAGCACTTTCAGAACGATCTGCCAGTCCGTGGCGCCCATGGTCTGGGCCGCCTCAATGACGCCGGGACTAATCTCGTCGAGCGAGGATTCCACCATTCTCGCCACAAAAGGCGCGGCCGCGATGACCAGAGGAACGATGGCCGCCGTGGAGCCGATGGCCTTTCCAACAACAAGACGGGTGAACGGAATGATGGCCACCATCAGAATGATGAATGGGATGGAGCGGCCTATGTTGATGATGGTACCGAGAGACTCGTTGACCGCTTTATTCGGGCGGATGCCGTTTTGGGCGGTCGTCACCATGATGACGCCGAGCGGCAGTCCGAGGATGTAGGCAAATGCTGTGGAAACGAAAACCATGTAGAGGGTTTCAAAAGTACCTTTTAAAAGAACATCCCAGTAATGGGCGAGAAACTCCATCATTCGGCGTCGCCCCCTTTCTCCGGGTCTTCCATGCCGAGCAGGAGCCTGGTGGCAAGATGCTTCGGATGGGCGAACACCTCTTCGGTCCGGCCCTGTTCGACGAGCTGGCCCTCATTGATGACGGCGACGCGCTTGCAGATCGCGCGGACAACGCCGATCTCATGCGTGATAATAAATACGGTGACGCCGAGCTGCGTGTTGATGTCCTCCAGCAGCTTGAGGATGGATTTGGTGGTCAGGGAATCCAGCGCCGAGGTGGGTTCGTCACAGAGGAGGATCTTCGGATCGTTCGCCAGCGCGCGGGCAATGGCGACTCTTTGCATCTGCCCTCCGGAAAGCTGAGAGGGATAGGCGTTTGCCTTATCGGACAGACCCACAAGATTCAGCAGGTCGTCGACCTTGCGGTTGATCTCCGCCTTCGACCGGCGGTCAAGCTCCAAAGGAAATGCGATATTCCCCCGTACGGTGCGCTGCATCAGCAGGTGATACCCCTGAAAGATGACACCCACCTGCTTGCGGAGCTTGAGCCTTTCCGCTCCGGTGATCTTCGTGACATCCGCGCCGTCGATATAGATCGAACCGGCATCCGGCGTTTCGAGTTGGGCGATGCAGCGAAGCAGGGTGCTTTTCCCCGCGCCGCTCATGCCGATGACTGCAAAAATATCTCCTTTTTCCACGTGGGTGCAAATATTGTCGAGCGCCCTTACATCCGTTTCTCCTTTGAACACCTTGGTTAGGCCTTCAATGCGTATCAAAACAATCCGTTCCTCCAATTTCCCCGTGGGCGGCGACGGAAGCCATAAAAAAAGCTCCCGTCCTCTGTCGCTTAGACAAAGGACGAAAGCAAAGCTCCCGTGTTACCACCTTACTTCACCGATATGTCGCCATATCGGCCTTGCCGGGTACCATCATACCCTGCCGTAATAACGGGCGGCTCGCCGTCGCAGCCTTGCCGTTTCCGGTTCGGTGCGCAACTCCGGGACCATGTTCGACGTGCTCCGTTCGTCCCCTTTTCAGCTCCCGGGGATCTCTGTGGCCGCTGACACGCTTACTCTTCCCTTCACAGTCTTTGAACTGTTCGGTTGTTGTGATGGATTATATCGCTTTTCCCCGGCAAAGTCAAGCATGAATTTTTATTTCCCGACAAATTTTCGGGATCAGGGCTATTTTATCCAAGAACAAGGTCCTAAAAGCCACGGAGAAAGTGGAATAAATAACAAGAAAAAAGCCTTCGGAACGGAGATGCCAAACGGAACAGAACCCTCGTCACACACCCCTTCGGACGACCGCAAAGGCATGATCGGGACCGTTTGGCATTGATGTCGACGTGGCGGCGATCGGCATCCTCCTTTCCATCCTTTATCCATCCGTAAAGAAAAAAATACGCTTTGCCAAAAAGGCGTCAATGGGGAATCATCTCCATCCACGCCCTTCAAAACCCTTCAAAAACGGCTCCGGATTCTTAAACGTACGGCATCGGGCCTTCTATTCCTCGTTTTCCACGATCTTCGCGACAAGGACGGTGATGTCGTCGCTGTGCCCGTCGCTGCGGACGGCCTTTGCCCGCTCGGCAAGACTGCGGGCCGCTTCCGGCGCGGTCTTGTCCGGCAGATGCCGAAGTTCCTTCATGATCCAATCGTCTCCTTCGGCGGTCGCTCCGTCGGAGACCATCACGACCCAGTCCCCGGGACCGAGCGTCAGATTTTCCTCCTCAAAAGCGGTTCCGCCCAGAATCCCCACCGGCAGCGACATGGCGCTCACCCGTACCGCGTGGCCGTGCTTCAGCACATAGGAGGGCGCCGCCCCCGCTTTGCAGAAATCCGCCCGCCCGCAAAAGAGGTCGATCTCGCAGCTGTCCGCCGTGGCGAGAGATTCGTCCCCGGATTTGAGCAGCAGGGCCGAATTGATGATGCGGATGGCGCTGTCGAAGCGAAAACCGGCCCGAATCAGCCGTTCGAGCAACCCCGCGGTCATGGCCGAATCCAGTGCCGCGTTGCAGCCGCTGCCCATGCCGTCGCTCAGGAGCAGGTGCGCGCGCCCGTGCTCGTCATAAAGGAAGCGGCTGCTGTCTCCACAGAATTTCTCGCCGTCGGCACAAAAGGCATACTCGCCGTATTCTACCGCAAGAGGCGGCTGCTCCGACCAGACGAGCCGCAGCGCATTCTCCGTCTCGCGGTCGATCGGCGCAGAAAGATCCCGAAGCAGTAGGTCGGCCAGCGCGGCGGTCAGTTCCTCCTCGTTGAGCATTGGTTTCTCCTCCAGCGGCAGCGTCGTCTCGACGGTCAGCCTGCCGCCCTCGGCATAATAACAGACCGCCGAGTAGGGATGAAAATGCTCGTGCTCAAGCAGGCGCTTCACCGCCCTGCCCTGCTGCTGGTCGGAGCGGGAAAGCCGCGCCATATCGCCGGCCAGATCCCGCAACATCAGCGCCATGCCGTCGAATTGATCCGTGACGACGCTGCGGATACCGGAGATCTCATGCTGGGTTTCCCGGCGCTCCACCGTCTCCGCAAAGCGAAGGCTGACGGTACGGGCAATTTCCGGCGCGCGGGAGCAGCGTCTCGAGAATTCCTCCGGAAAATCCGTTTCCGAAGCGGTTCCTTCCCTTCGGAGCGCCGGCGCCATCGCGGAGAAAGCCTCCATCGTGTCGCCGTAGCGCTCTTGCCAGCAGTAGACATTGTGGGAACAGGTCCGGCACGCCTTTTCCGCGGCAAAGTTGAAGATGCGGTTGAGGTCCTCGCTGCCGGAGGGCCTGAGCTTCTCCGAAACGCGCTTCGTCGCCGTAGAGATGTCCGTGAGCCCCGCGGCCGCGGAACCGAGACGCGCCAATAGAATCGACTTGACGGTGGCGCTGTCCGGCGTCAGGGCGTCCTTCGGCGCAAAAAGCGAGGCCAGTTTGCCGCTCTGTTTCGGCAGCAGAATCAGCGCGGCCCCCGAGACCAGCGCCGCATAAAAAAGGCCGTATTGTTCCGTTCCGACGGCGAAAACGGCGATCAGCTGCGTGAGAGCAAAGGCCGCCGCCGCACTCAGCCGGCCGAATACCGCAAAGACGCCTGCGATGAGCCCTCCCACCGGGAATCCGGCCGCCGCGAGCATCCCGTAATTCGAGGCGATGCCGATCGCCGCGCCGGCAGCCGCACCGGCAGCAGCGCCGGCGCCTTCTCCTCCGTATTCCGCGGAGAGCAGAACCGCGAATCCGCCTAAAACCGCCCCGGCGGAGATTCCGAACAACTCCGTCCCGGCGAGAGCGGCCGCCCCGATTGCGGCGGTGACCGCAATACAGGCGCGGTCGGCCTTGGAGAGCGCGAAAATCGGTCTGCCGTCGCTCAGAAGAACGGCCGTCCGATAGAAAAACCACGCCGCGCCGCCGGCGAGCACGGCTTCCGCCGCGACTTGCGGCATCCCGATTTCGGCGCCCAGAGAGACAAACATCGCTGAAACGGCCAGCGTCGACCCAGCCGCATAAAACGCGGAGGAGAGAGCTCCCTCCCCGAGTTTTTCAAAGATCAGTTTCGCCGCCGCGCAGAGCAGCACCGCCATCGGATAGCGCAGCGAGCCGCCGTCCGCCAGCGCATAACCGAGAACGGCGCCTGCCGTTGCGGGAAGAAGATTCTTTTTCTTCGCGGCGGCGGCACAGGAGATCCCGAAAGGGGCAAGGTTCCCAAAAAGCGCCGCGTTCGCCGCCGCAAAGGACGCCGCCAGCCAGACCAGCATCGGAACCAGTTCCTCCGCCGCCCGGCCGGTAAACCGCTTCAGTCCGGAAGGGACCGCCATCGTCATAAAACCGCCTCCGAAGGAATAGAATGATAGTTTTATCATAGCGGTGTGGAATCGATTATTTTGCCGAAAGGAATACGAGCTTCCATTTTTTGGAATATTAGAGACGATCAAAGACGGCCGGCGAAAAAGATTTCATCTCCGAGGAAATTCCGAAAATTTCAGCGGAAACCGTCTTTTCCGCCTAGGAGCCGGTCTTGTAAAAAAAACGGCCGTATGATAAAATAGTATATTCTCTATAATATCGGGGAACCGCACGGCATTGCCCGCCCCCCGCAGACAGGAAGGATGAATCTCATGGAATATCCGTTTTCCGACCGTATCGCCGGTATGAAGCCCTCTGCCATCCGAGAAATTCTCAAGAATTCCTCAAATCCGGCGATCATCCCCTTTGCTGCGGGAAATCCGGCCCCCGAAGCGTTCCCCGTCGAGCAGATCCGCCGGATCTCCGACGCTATTCTTGCCGAAAATCCTTTGGCCGCGCTCCAGTATTCCGTCACCGACGGCGTACCGGCGCTGAAGACCCGCGTCCGGGCCATGCTGGAGGAGGACGGCCTCATCCAAACCGGCGACGATCTGCTGATCACCTCCGGTGCCCAACAGGCGATCGAGCTCGCCTGCAAGGTGCTCTGCAACGAGGACGACACCGTCATTGCCGAGGACCCGAGCTTCATCGGCTCGCTCAACTCTTTCCGCTCTTTCCGCGCCCATCTCGTCGGCGTGCCGATGGAGGAGGACGGTATGGAAATCGCCAAACTGGAGCAGGCTTTAAAAAACAACCCCAACACTAAACTAATTTATATTATCCCGAATTTTCAGAATCCAAGCGGCCGCACTACTTCACTGGAAAAGCGCAGGGCCGTTTATGAGCTTGCAAAGCGGTACGGCGTCTGCATTCTGGAGGACAACCCCTACGGCAAGCTGCGTTTCGCCGGGGAGGAAATTTCCTCCATCAAGAGCTTCGACACCGACGGCATCGTCATCTACTGCGGCACATTCAGCAAAATCCTCTCCCCGGGCCTCCGCGTCGGGTATGCGCTCGCGCCCGCGCCCATCATCGGCAAGATGATCGTGGCCAAGCAGTGCGGCGATGTCCACACCACCGCCCTCTCCCAGATGATCTGCGAGCGGTTCCTTGCCGAGACCGACATGCGTGCTCATTACGAAAAACTCCGTGCCATCTACCGGCGCAAAAGCGGCCTGATGCTCAAAGGCATGGAGGCTTGGCCCGAAGCGGTGCGCTTCACGCGGCCGGAAGGCGGCCTTTTCATCTGGTGCACGCTGCCGGAGGGCACGGACATGCTGGCCTTTGTTAAGAAGGCACTTGCCGCAGGCGTGGCCGTCGTGCCGGGCATCGCCTTCAACACCGACGAATCCGCGCCGTCGCAGTCCTTCCGCTGCAACTTCTCCACCCCTTCGGACGAAGCCATCGTCCGGGGTACCGACATCCTCGGCGCGCTGCTCCAAAAGGAACTGGGCTGAGGAACCTGTTGTCCCCGCCTTGTTTTCCTTCTTCCTGCCCGTAAAAACGCCGTCGGGAAGGTCTACCGCTTTCTTTCGGCGCGCGGCCGTCGGACCGACGAAGGCGTTCGTCGCGGACGCCGGAGTGTTTCCGCCGAGAGGCTCGAACAAGCTGCGCCGCGCCGTTTTTGCGGCGACAGGTTTACGGCCCGTCCGTCCGGCAGGAATTTTGACAGTCCGCATGCCGCGGCTTTCTTTGCGCGCCGCGGCCGCAAAAGAACATTTTTTTGGGAACGGATAAAATTCCCTATCATTTTTCATCTTCCGGAGGTAACCTATGGATCAGAATGAGGCCGCTTTGCAGCCCGAACGCAAAAAACGTATCTTCAGCGGCATCCAGCCGACCGGGGTATTCACCCTCGGCAACTATCTCGGTGCCATCGTCAACTGGAAAAAGCTCCAGGACGATTACGACTGCATCTACTCCATCGTCAACATGCACGCCATCACCGTCTATCAGGATCCGGCCGACCTGCGGAAACGCACGCTGGATGCTTATGCACTGGCCATGGCCTGCGGCATCGACCCGGAGAAGAGCATCTTTTTTATTCAGAGCCACGTCCCGGCTCATGCGGAGGCCAACTGGATCCTCGGCTGCAACACGATGTTCGGCGAGCTCTCCCGCATGACGCAGTTTAAGGATAAATCCGCGAAGCATGCCGATAATGTAAACGCCGGCCTCTTCACCTACCCGGTTCTGATGGCGGGCGACATTTTGCTCTATCAGGCGGATCTCGTTCCGACGGGCGCCGACCAAAAACAGCATGTGGAGCTTGCGCGGAACGTCGCGGAACGCTTCAATTCCACCTATGGTCCGACCTTCACCATTCCGGAACCCTATATAGCCTCCACGTCCGGCGGCGCGAGGATCATGTCGCTGACCGACCCGACCAGAAAGATGAGCAAATCCGACGAGAACCCCCGCTCCTTTGTCTCCGTGCTCGACGACCCGGCCGTCATCGTCAAAAAATTTAAATCCGCCGTCACCGATTCCGAGACGGAGGTCTGTTACCGCGAGGGCAAGGACGGCATCAACAACCTGATGACCATTTACTCCGTCATCACCGGCCTCACGATAGAGGAGATCGAACGCGACTTTGCCGGAAAGGGCTACGGAGACTTCAAAAGGGCCGTCGGAGAGGCGGTCGCCGACCATCTGGCCCCGGTTCGGGAAAATTTTGCCCGCTATGTCGCCGACAAAGGCTATCTGGAATCATGCTATAAAAACGGAGCCGAGCGCGCCGAGCACATCGCCGAGCGCACGCTGGCCAAAATGTATAAGAAAGTCGGCTTCGTGCCGCGCCCATAACCCGGAACGTGTTTTCGGTATGGAAAAACAAGCTCATGCTTAGACGATTGGACGAACGGGCCGTCCGCCCGGCAGGAGGGATTTTTGGATGTTTCTCAGTGTAAACGGCGTGAAACTGTATTACGAAGTGCATGGCTCCGGCTCGCCCATCCTCCTCGTACATGGGAACAGCGAGTCGCACGCGATTTTTGACAAGCTGATCCCCGCGCTCGCGAAGAATCACACGGTCTACTGCGCGGATTCCCGTGGACATGGTCAAAGCTCCGCCGTATCGGAATATCACTATACGGACATGGCGGAGGATTATATTGAACTGATTAAGACATTAGGCATCGAAAAGCCTGCCTTCTATGGATTCAGCGACGGCGGCATCCTCGGCCTGATGATCGCCATGAAGGAGCCGGATCTGCTCTCCTCGATCGTCTGCTCCGGACCGAACCTCTGGCCGACCGCGGTAAAAAAATCCGTGCTGTTCGTTTTGCGCGTCATTTGCGCGATAAAAAAGAAGCCGCTCTTCGAAATGATGCTCCGCGAGCCGGACATCAAACCGAAGGAGCTCTCCGCCATCGCCTGCCCCGCGCTGATCACCGCCGGTACGAAGGATCTGATTCTTCAGGATCACATCCGGCTGATCGCGGATTCTATCCCCGACGCGGAGCTCAAAATTTTCCCGGGCGAGACCCATGAGAGCTACGTGGTTCATAAGGATCTGCTCGCGCCGGTCATCGAAGATTTTATTGCCCGAAGGGTAAAGGAAGGCATAACCGTATGAGAATTCTCTGTTTCGGCGACGTCACCGGGAAAAACGGCTGCGACGCGCTCCGGAAAGCCATGTCGGTTCTGAAGGATCAATACCGGCCGGATATAACCGTCGTCAACGGCGAAAACTCCAGCGACAACGGCGGCATCACCACCAGAACCTGCGAGGATATTTTTTCCATGGGCGCCGACGTCATCACAAACGGCAACCACGCCTTCCAAAACCGCGACATGCGCGACCTCTATGAAAAAACCGACAGCGGCGTGCTGCGGCCGGCCAACTACCACGGGAGCGCGCCCGGCAGCGGCGTCTATCTCTTTGAAAAAGGCAAATTCCGGGCGACGGTCATCAACCTGATGGGGGCCGTGTTTCTCGATCCGTTCGAGAGCCCGTTTCTCTGCGCCGACCGGTTGCTTGGGGAACTCGACTGCAAAACCGTGATCGTGGATTTTCATGCCGAGGCCACCAGCGAGAAGATCGCCCTCGCCAAATATCTCGAGGGCCGCATCTCCCTGCTCTACGGCACGCATACGCATGTCCCGACCGCCGACGAGACCATTCTGCCGAAGGGCACGGCCTTCATCAGCGATATCGGCATGTGCGGCCCGATCGACTCGGTGATCGGCGTAAAGACCGAAGTCTCCACAAACTTTATGATCACCCATCTGCGCGACCGCTTTGAGATCGCGGAAGGGCCCTCAAAAGTACAGGGCATCTTCGTCACCACCGACGATAAAACCGGAAAAGCGCTCTCCATCGAGCGCTTCGACTTCCGATAAACCGAGGAAAGGAGCGCGGTGCTCATCAATATCAAAAAAATCACAGCTGCCGTGCTCGTGCTCATCCTGCTGCTGAGCGGCTGCCGGACGGAGCTCTCCGATCTCCAAGAAGCGGTGCAGGAGGGTATCTCTTCCGCCGCCTCTTCCCCGGAACAGGAGGCCTCGGCCGACGTCGAATCGATCACCTCCGTGCGCATCCCCTACGACGAGGAGGACGGCCTGCATCCCTATACCTGCCAAACTGTCGTCAACCGCTATATCTGTGGCCTTCTCTACGGCAGTCTTGTCCTTCTGAATACGGATTTTTCCACGTCGCTTTCCTATGCGGAACACATCGTGCCCTCGGAGGGAAATATGGTCTGGGAGATCACCGTCCGGTCGGGCCTGCTTTTCTCGGACGGTACGGAATGCGGCGCCGACGACCTGCGCTACTCCATCCTTCAGGCAGCGGCCGAGGGCAGTTATTTTCAGAAATCGTTGGAATCCGTCTCCTCCGTCACCAAAAACGGTTCCTATGGCGTCACCGTCGTCCTTTCGGATGCCGACCGGCACTTCGACAGCCTGTTGGTCTTTCCGCTGATCAAAAACGGCTCCGCCGACGCACCCGTTGCGCTGCCCGGCCGGTACTCGCTCTCGGAGGACGGAACCCAACTCCTCTGCAATAGCGACGCGAAAATTCAGACCGTGGAGCTTGTCAAGCTCGCCGATCACAGCATGCTGTTACAGGAGACGCGCCTCGGCGTCTACGACATCGTCTATTCGGACGACCCGACCGGTATCTCCGTCACCTCCGTCGGCGGGATGGAAACCATGTCTTCCTCGAATCTCGTCTATGTGGGCATGAACAGCGGCCGCTCGTTTTTGAATAATCTTTCCTTCCGGCAGGCCCTCTCTTTGGCTCTCGATACGGAGGCCGTCTGCGAGGAGATCTACCGCGGTTATGCCGAACCGGCAAAAGGGCCCTTCAGCCCGGCTTTTTACGATGCCGCCCATCTTGCCTCCTATTCCTGCGATCTGCAGGCCGCCAACCAGATCCTCGACGATCTGGGATACGAGAATCGTTCCGGCGAAGACTACCGTCTTGTCGGGCAAAGCGAGCTCTCTCTGGATATTCTGGTCTGTTCCGACACCGGGGAAAAGACGGAGCTTGCCGCATTCCTTTCGGAGACGATCGAGAGCCTCGGCATCCGAGCCACCGTCACCGCGCTCGCCTATGAGAAATATCTTGCCGCCGTGGAGGCCGGGAATTTCGATCTCTATCTCGCGGAGGTCAAACTCGGGGACAATATGGATCTCGGCCCGCTGGTGCTTTCCGGCGTCTATGCGGACGACTCCGGCGGCTCTCTCGCTTATGGGATGCCCACGAGCGAGAGTCTGTCTCTTGCGTGGCTCGGTTACGAGGACGGAACGGTGAGCGCTGCCGATTTCAGCGAAGCCTTCTACTCGGTCATGCCGTTCCTGCCGATCTGCTACCGGGAGAGCGCTGCGGTCTACTCCCGGAATTTTTCCTTTGAAATCGGCGCGACGGAGCAGGATCTGTTCCACGGTATCCTCTCATGGGGCTCCTGAAGTTCGGATTTTTTCCTCTCAGGCATAAAAGATATGGGAAAAATGGCAAATATTTAAATTAGGACTTTTCAGGCATCATGGAATTATGATATACTTGATTGGTTAATGGAAACGAGGGAGCTCCGAAAAGCGCCCTTTCCTCAAAAATGGAACTCTGAAAAGGAGTGGAAAATTTGATAAACGGCAGCCAGTTGCGCGACGCAATCATCTCCGCCGCCAACAACATCACCAATAAAAAAAGCTCGGTGGATGCCCTGAACGTCTTTCCCGTTCCGGACGGCGATACCGGCACCAATATGTCCATGACCATTTCCGCCGGCGTCAAGGAGCTCGAGAAACTTTCGGATCCTACCGTCGCCGAGACCGCCAAGGCCGCTTCGTCGGCCCTCCTGCGCGGCGCAAGAGGCAACTCCGGCGTCATCCTCTCCCTGTTGTTCCGCGGATTCTCCAAAGGACTCGAAGGACATGAGACCGCCGACGCCGCCGACCTCACGAAGGCGCTCGCCATGGGCGTCGAGGCGGCCTATAAAGCCGTCATGAAGCCGACGGAGGGCACCATCCTCACCGTCTCCCGCTGCGCTGCGGAAAAGGCCGCCGAGATAGCCGGCCCCGAAACCTCCGTCACCGCCCTGTTGGCCGCCATCTTGGAGCAGGCAAAGGAAACGCTCGCGGAGACGCCGGAACTGCTGCCGATCCTCAAAAAGAGCGGCGTCGTCGATGCGGGCGGCCAAGGCTTCGTCTATATTCTGGAGGGTATGATGGATTATATCAAGAACGGCGCGGTCACCGAGCTTCTCGAAAAGCCCGCCGCAGCCGCACCGAAGGCGGAGATCACCGCCGCCGGTGCCGCCGATGAGGACATCCGCTTCACCTACTGCACCGAATGCATTGTCGATAAAAAGCCGGACGCTCCGGACGGAGCCGAATTCCGCAGCTTCTGTGACAGCATGGGCGACAGTCTCGTCTTTGTCGAGGACGACTCCATCATCAAAGTCCACGTCCATGTCAACGATCCGGGTAAAGTGATCAGCAAGGCCCTCGAATACGGCTCCCTCTTCACCGTCAAGATCGAAAACATGAAAAACCAGCATACCGCTCTCTCTGGCGGAGTCGGCGAGCCCACTGAAAAAGAGCCTCAAAAAGCCGAGGAACCTATGCCGGCCGCGGAAAATTTTTCCTATGTGCCGGTTGATACGGATCGCGCCTACGGATTCGTGGCGGTCTGTGCCGGCAAGGGCATGACCGACGTGTTCCATGAGCTGGGCGTCGAGAACGTCGTCTCCGGCGGTCAAACCATGAACCCCTCCACCGAGGATATCCTCGCGGCGGTGCAGGCCACCCCGGCCGTCACGGTATTCGTACTGCCGAACAACAAAAACATCATCATGGCCTCCGAACAGGCCGCTTTGCTTGCCGACCGGGAAGTGATCGTCATCCCGAGCCGCACCGTGCCGCAGGGCATTGCCGCGATGCTCGCCGTCGATGAGGAATATTCCTCCGACGAGATCAAGGCCGCCATGGAAGAAGCCATGGCCGGCGTCACGACGGGACAGGTCACTTACGCGGCCAGAGATTCCGATTTCGACGGCAAACGGATCAGCGCCGGCGAATTTCTTGCCCTCAAGGACGGCAAGATGCTCTATACCGGCAAGGATATGGAAAAGGTCTGCGTCCGCCTCGTCAGGGCGATGATGACCAAATCCACCTCCGCCGTCACCGTCTACTTTGGCGAGGACGTCTCCGGGGAAGAGGCCGAAGCCATGGCGGAGACACTCCGCACGAGGCTCCCTTCCTCCATTGAAGTCAGCCTGATTCCGGGCGGACAACCGGTTTACTACTATGTCTTCGCGGCGGAATAACAACATATTTCGAACAGCCGAACGGCATGACCATTTTGGCCGTGCCGTCTTTTTTTGCCATTTTGGACTTTTTGGCGGCGGACGTCCGCAGATTTTTCGTGCAGACTTTGACGGAGCTTTCCTGCAAATCCGCCGGCATCCCCGTGCTCAAAGGCAATATTTTTTGGCAACCGTACAAAAAGCGCTTTTCGGAACCACCGTTTTTTTGGAGGATTGTGAAAATTCCGCGCAGACGGTTGACAAGCGGGAAAAAGCAGGGTATAATCGGCACAAATTCAATTGATCCGGCCATACGCCGGAGCAATGGTAGAGGCGCGGCAAGTCAGAAGTACTCCGTCCACGATGGAATTCAGGTTCCGGACGAGAGAAAAGGGACTGTCGCCGAAGCTGAAACGGACCTGAAGAGCCGTTTCTCGCTGGGCCGACGGAAAAGATCCGGCGGACTGTCACAGAGATGTGGAGAGCTATCATTGGCGGAAAGCTTTCGGGCAAGCACCCGGAAGCCATATTACTTAGTAATGAAGCCATGAATGCGAAACTCGCATTCATGGCTTTTTTAAAATTCAAAAAAAGAGAGGGTACCAACATGAAGAAATGGATTGCCTTGCTGCTGACCGCCGTCCTTGTTTGCAGTCTCAGCGCCTGCGGAACGCCCGCAGCCGAAGAAAGTGAAAGCCAGTCCGAGTCCCAGACCTCGGAAGAAACCGTCACCAGCGACACCGAAAGCACCCCGGAAGCACTTCCGCAGCTCCGCGTCGGCATGGAATGCGCCTACGCCCCCAACAACTGGCAGGAAGACACCGCCACCGACACCAACTACCCGATTGAAAACGTGCCCGGCGCCTATGCCGAAGGCTACGACGTACAGATTGCCAAGATCATCGCCGAAGATGCCGGCTATGAGCTCGTTATCGTGAAGATGGCTTGGAGCGGACTGATCGAAGCTCTTAATCAGGGCCAGATCGACGCCATCATCGCCGGCATGGCCGATACGGCCGAACGCCGCGAATCCATCAACTTCTCCGAGCCTTACCACGTCACCGAATACGGCGTCATGGTGAACGCCGATTCCGCCTATGCCTCCGCCACGAGCATCAACGACTTCTCCGGCGCCAGCATCCTCGGCCAGAAGGATACCATGCTCGACACCGTCATCGACCAGATGGAAGGCGTCAACCACCTGACTCCGGTCGACAGCGTCCCCAACATGATCTCCCGCCTCGATCAGGGCACCTGTGACGGCATCATCGTCAACGTGGAAAATTCCGAGTCCTATCTTGCCTCCAACCCCAACTTCAAAGTCATCACCTTCGCCGAAGGCGACGGCTTCGATCTCGGATTTGTCGGCGCCTGCGTGGGCCTGCGCAAGGAAGATACCGATTTGCTTGACGCCGTGAATACGGCTCTCGCCGGCATCGATCAGGAGACCCGCGATACCCTTTGGGAAAACGCCGTGGCAAATCAGCCCAAATAAATTATTTTAGATTACGTTCCCGCACAATAAACGCGCAGCATCCTGCGCACAGGAGGCAGACATGAGAAAACTTGTGGATTTCATCAGAAAGGACCGTCGGTACGGATACCTGACCGGCATGGTCATGACGGCGCTGAACGTATGGATGTGGCGCTCGGAGCCCTCGAAGCTCAGTTTTCTCGGCAGCGACAGCCTGCTGCTGTACCTACTTGCGGCCGTGTGCGGGGTGTTTGCGGTCATGGCTCTGATCGCAGGAGCCGTAAAACTCACCCATTGGCGCAACTACGGCGAGACCGCAATGAAAAAGCCGGTCATGCTGAAAGTGGCCCGTTATCTCTACTTACTGGTGTTTGCCACATTTGTCGTCACCGTGACGGACCGGATTCTGCTCGGCTTTCTCAGCCTTACGGAGGAATCCGTCGCCTCCGAAAGTAACCCGCAGGGATTCCTTGCCTCGATGATCTACATGTTCTGGAAAGGAAGGTCGATGTTCGCCCTCGGTGTCTGGACCACGGTGCGCATCGCCCTTCTGGGCACGGCCATCGCCTTCGTGCTGGCCCTGCTGATGGTCACGCTCCGGATTCTAAAACCCGTCCGTCAGGACAACGACCTTGTTCGGTTTTTTAAGAAGCTGGGCGGCATCTTTTCGAGAATTTATATCACGGTCATCCGCGGCACGCCGATGATGGTACAGGCGCTGATCATCTACTACGCAGGCTTCGGCCTCCTGAAGAACTCCTCTATGACGATCACCGAGATCAACTACGTATGGAGCGCCTTTATGGCCGGCCTGATCACCGTCTCCCTCAACTCCACGGCCTACCTCGCGGAGGTGCTCCGCGGCGGTATCGAGTCCATCGACAGCGGCCAGATGGAGGCGGCCAGGAGCCTCGGCATGACAAACTGGCAGGCCATGAGAAAGGTCGTCTTCCCGCAGGCGGTCAAGAACAGCATCCCCGCCATCGGCAACGAATTCATCATCAACATCAAGGATTCGTCGGTGCTCTCCGTGATCGCCTGCTTCGACCTGATGTTTGCCACGACCTCGGTGGTCGGCATCTACTACCGCCAGCTTGAGGTCTACTGCATCGCGGCGATCACCTACCTGATCCTGACCTATTTCTCCTCCCTTTTAATGAAGGTGCTTGCCAAAAGAATGGACACCCCCGCCAAAGACATTCCCAGTTCGAATTGAGGTGACATGATGGAACCGATTCTGAAAATTGAAAAACTTGAAAAATCCTTCGGTTCGCTGAAAGTCCTGAAGGGCATCGATCTGGAGGTGTACCCGGGAGAGGTGGTGTGCATCATCGGGGCCTCCGGCTCCGGAAAATCCACCCTGCTCCGCTGCATCAATCTGCTGGAAGAGGCCGATTCGGGCCACGTCTGGTTCGAGGGGAAGGATCTGATGGATCTCTCCACAAACCTCAACAAACTCCGGGAACGCATCGGTATGGTGTTTCAGAGCTTCAACCTCTTCGCCAATAAAAACGCCCTCGACAACTGCACCATGGCGCCGATGTCGGTGAAGCATCTCTCCCGGCAAAAGGCCGAGGAGCTTGCGGTCAAGCATCTGACGACCGTGGGCCTTCAGGATTTCATTCATGCCGACAGCCGCAGGCTCTCCGGCGGGCAGAAGCAGCGTGTGGCCATCGCCCGGGCGCTGTGCATGGAGCCGGACATGATGCTCTTCGACGAGCCCACCAGCGCCCTCGACCCGGAGATTGTGGGCGAGGTGCTCGACGTGATGAAAGGGCTCGCCGGTGAGGGCATGACCATGGTGGTCGTCACCCACGAGATGGCCTTCGCAAAGGAGGTCAGCGACCGGGTGGTATTTATGGACGGCGGCGTCATTTTGGAACAGGGCAGTCCGGCGGAGGTCTTCGGACATCCGAAGGAAGCCCGCACCAAGGAATTCCTGAGCCGCTATCTGGAGGATAAATGAAGGACATTACGGAATTTTTTACGAGTGAAAGCGATTATCCTGATCTGGATTCCGACGGCGCGGTGAAAAGGCTCTCCGCCGCCATCCGCTGCGTCACCGTCAACGACGGCACCAACGATGCCGGCTTTGAGGCGCTGCAAGCTCTGATGAGGGAGAGCTATCCCGCCGTCATGCGCGCGGGCAGCTTCGAGTTGATCGGCCGCAGCGTGCTCATCACCATCCCCGGCGGTAATCGGGAGCGGCTCCCCGCGCTCTTTATGAGCCATCAGGACGTGGTTCCCGTCGTGGCGGGCACGGAGAACGATTGGACTTATCCGGCCTTTTCCGGCGCCATCGCCGACGGCTATATCTGGGGCAGAGGGACGCTCGACATCAAAAATCAGGTCTTCGGCATCCTCGAGGCGGCGGAATATCTGCTCTCCCGCGGCGCAAGCTTCGAGAGAACGGTGTATTTCGCCTTCGGAGAGGACGAGGAGACCTACAACTTCGGCGCAAAGGCTATTTCCGATACGCTCAGGAGCCGCGGCATCCGGCTGGAATTCGTGCTCGACGAGGGTGGCGGAAAGATTCAGTCCGGGGCCGCTTTCGGCGCGCCGGAAATTTCTTTCTCTCAGATCGATCTGATGGAAAAGGGCTATGCGGATCTGGAGCTCTCCGCCAAAAGCGCGGGCGGGCACTCGAGCCGTCCTTTCGGCGGCACCTCTCTGGGGAGGCTCTCCTGCGCCATCGCCCATATCGTGGAGCATCCGTTCCCGGCGGAGCTTTCTCCGGTCGTAAAAGGCACTTTTTCGGCGCTGGCTCCGTATATCACCGAGGAGCCGCTGAAGACGCTGGCTTCGGATCTCGATAAAAACGCCTCCGCCCTCGCGGACTACTGCCTCGGAGTTCCGGACCTCTTTCCGCTCGTGACCACCACCATCGCGCCGACCATCATCCGGGGCAGCTCCGCGGCCTGCAACGTGATGCCCCAGAACATGGAGGTCGTCGTCAACTTCCGCATCGCGGAGGGACACACCGCCGATGAAGTGATGGAAAAATGCCAAAGGGTTGTGGCCGATCCGGAGGTCTCCCTGCGGTTTTTGCAGGCGAACGACCCCTCCGCCACCGCCCGCACCGACGGCTTCGGCTATCGAACGCTCAAGGCTGCGATGAACCGGTATTTTCAGAATGTGGTGGTCATCCCCTCCATGACGGCGGGGGCCACCGACGCCCATCACTATGAGCAGATCTGCGACACCTGTCTGCGCTGCAGCCCGTTTATGGGAAACGAGGACGAGGTCGAAAGAGGCGTGCACGGCACGGACGAGAAACTCTCCCTGCGCGCCTACGCACAGGGCATTCGGGTGCTCATCCGCATCATGGAGACGCTCACCGAACAGGAAGCATAAAACGCGCAAAAAATCCTCTCTCCGGGAGTTTTCGCGTGCATTTGCTTTGAAACGAAGGACCGAAGATTTCAATCCCATCGTCTCGGACAAAAAGACATGCCTTCTCCCCTGACGGAAGGTATGTCTTTTATTATGAGGAAAAGCATGGTATAATCGATGCAAAAATAATTTATGGGATATGGCAGACAAACAAAAAAATAGCCCATCAAACAATAAATTCTTGGAGGTGAAATACGCTGGATTTACAGACTTATAGGATGCTCGAACAAGATATGCTCACATGTATGGACGACAGCGCGCACGATAAAGACCACGTCTACCGGGTTTTATACGTTGCGCTGGACATCGCAGGCTATGAGAGCAGCCTCGATTACGACGTATTGATCTGCGCTTGCCTGCTTCATGACATCGGCCGGCGGGAGCAGTTCGAAAACCCCCAATTATGCCACGCTGCCGTCGGCGCGGAAAAAGCATATGCGTTTTTAGTCTCCAAAGGTTTCGAGCCTGAATACGCGGAAAAAGTAAAGGCCTGCATAAAGACGCATCGTTTTCGCAGCGATTCGCCGCCCCAAAGTATCGAGGCAAAGATCTTGTTCGATGCGGATAAGATCGATGTCACCGGGACGCTCGGCATCGCGCGCACCATCTTCTATAAGGGACAACTCTCCGAACCGCTTTACTCGCTGCTGCCGGATGGACAGGTGTCCGACGGCTCCGGCGATACGTCGCCCTCCTTTTTTCAGGAATATAAGTACAAGCTGGAGAACCTCTATACCCGCTTTTACACAAATCGCGGCGCCGAGATCGCGGCAGAGCGCCGGGCATCCGCAAAAGCTTTTTATGAGAATATGTTGCGCGAGGTGCAGTCCTCATACAAGGTTGGACAAAATTTGCTATTGAATCATATCGATTAAAATATAAAAATTGCCGGTGAAATTTCATCCCGTCCGTTTGGCCGAGACATTTTTCGGCAAAAATATCAATTCTTTTCACCTATTGCTTTAGACCCCGCATCGTTGTCAAAACGGTGCGGGGTTTCTTTCTAATTTTTTATGATCGCCCGTAGCTTACCCCGCTTTGACGGCGTCTTTGCTCCCCGTTTTTCGGATTCGGTATCCTTTATCGGTGCGTTCCCGAGAACCATTTTGTCCGGGCAGGGCGTACGGTCCGCAGAGAAAATTTTACAAGGTCCGACAAGATTCCTTTTGTTTTTTTCGATGCTCAAACTACGGGATGCTCCTCCCTTTCTAAAAGAATCTCCATCCGTCAAATGTGAGGACTTATTTTCCTTTTTTTCCCAAATTTCAATTGACAAATATTTGATTGTATGCCATAATTTCCCAGTAGGTTGTCCACGGTTGCCTTACAAATTGATAAAATACGGACTCCCCAAACAGTCGGTCGGCGCAGAGAAACGGGGTCTTCAACGGGCCGGAAACATGGCTTCCTTCACCCGGGTTGATCTAAAAGCAAAGACACAAATTTTAGGAGTCCGACCACATTGGAGCAACTGATGTGGTTTTTTTATTTTTGCGCGCTGCTCGTCATGGTCTGAGAAAATCCACGGCACATTTCAATTGCACGGGTTTGTTAACGGTTTCCAACATGGGGCGAGGATGAGAGGACAAACTGAAAGGAGAAAATGGTGTTTATGAAAAGAAGGCTCGGTTTAAAGGCTTTGGCCGTCCTATTGGCGGTGATGATGCTGTCGACATTGCTGCCGATCACGGCGTCGGCGGATTCGGTGACGGCCTGTATCGGCATCACTTCGGATGTCCACGGGTCGTATACAAATATTTCAGCGTGGCTCGACAGCAACGACGACGGCTCGCTGAAATATATGGTTTTTGGAGGCGATATGGGTTCGGTATACTGGAAAACCAGCGCGACCGATCTCGGTACGATCAGTACCAACACCTCCTATTCCTCCGACGGCGACCAGACCGTCGGGAAGATCAACGATCTTATTGATGCGCAGTATCCGGACACGACGCCCATCTATACCATGGGCAATCATGACTGGTATATCGGCTCCGCAGGCACCTATACGAATGCCGACACCCTATCCTTCGAGCCGATCACCGGTTTTCCCCGGACAGGCATCCAGAACGATCCGGACGAGGACGGCTTTACCATTTACACGTTGGGCGCCGTAAACGGCAATACCGGCGACGGCACGGCCTATCTTTTCTCGGAAAGCGATATTGCCGATCTGGAAACGGCGCTGGCGGCTGCGGAGGAAGGAGAACCCTTCTTTATCGTTTCGCACTTCCCCCTTCACTACGGAAGCAGCCGGAAAGGCCAGAACAGCAGCGAACTCATTGATCTGCTCAATAATTATCCGAATGTATTTTTCTTCTGGGGACATAATCATCATTCGGTGGAATCGCTGCTGAATACCATTAAAGTCGCGGGCGATACCATTGTTCCGTCGGACGCGACGAGCACAACCAAGACGCTGAATTTCACCTATGCAAATTCCGGCCATATGGGCAGCGGCGACTCCTCCAACGGCGTCGGCGTCTTTATTGAAATTACAGATAACGGCGACGCCTCTTCGGTCACGCTGACCTATATGGACATGGACGGAAGCACGGTTGGCTCGTCTGTGACCGTGGACCTCGGCGCCGTAAGCAATGAGATCGCGGCCGTCTCGGTCACCGGCATCACTTCTCCGGCGGCGGACGCCGAACCAGATACCGACGCTGCCGTTTCCACCGGCGGTGTCAGCGTTTCCGCCGTATCATGGCTCGTGGGCGGCGTGCCCTTCACCGGAACAGCCTTTTCCGAAGGCGTGGCATACACCGCGCAGGTGACGCTGACGGCGACCGGCAGCAAAGTCTTTACCGCGTCGACCTCGGCCACTGTAAACGGAAAAGAAGCGACGTCGGTGACATTAAATCTTGACGGAACCCTCGATGTGACCTATGAGTTCCCGCAGGCGTCCGAATCGTCGCTGACCTACACAAAGGTGTCGTCGGTCAGCAGCGGGCATCAGTATGCCATCGTCACCGACGGCATCGCCATGAACAATACGGTACAGACGGGCTCCACTTCGTATTACAGCTATGTGGGCCTCGGATATACGACTCCGTCCATCAGTTCCGACGGCAACACGCTGACCTTTGACTCGGCAGACGACGCGGAAGCCGCCACATGGACTTTTGAGAGCACCGGCAACGCGGACGAATGGATAGTTTCAAACGAAGGATCCTATCTCTATGCCCCGCAGTCGAGATCTCTTGAGCTCGATTCCGAAAATAACACATCTTGGATCTTCGGTACTCTGGAGAGCGATTCTCAGCTGTATACCACTCTCTATGACAGCGCCAACGACGAAGACATCACCTGCAAGTTATTCTACGGCGGCACTTCGACGGTGGATTTCTTCTACCCTTCCGTCAATAATGACAACGATCTGACGCTCTATGAAAAAGACTCCTCCGTGTCGACCCCCACGGTCGATTCTATCGCAATCACGAATCCGCCGACCAAAACTGCGTACACCGCCGGCGAAACATTCGATACGGCGGGCATGCAGGTCACCGCGTATTACTCCGACGCATCGAGCGCGGTGGTGACCGGTTATTCGGTGAGCCCAAGCGGCGCTCTGTCGGTATCCGATACCGAGATCGTCGTCACTTATCATGGGAAATCGGCTTCCCAGACGATCTCCGTCGATCCGGCCGTGCTTTTCATCTACAAAAAGACGACGGAGATCACCGACGGCCATGAATACGCCGTCGTTTTGGACGATGTGGCCATGGGCAATACGGTCACGACGGGAACGTACAGCAGCAGAACCTATACCGGCCTGTCCTATGTCACGCCCACGATCGTCGGCGACTATCTGATCTTCGCCTCGGCGGCCGATGCCTCGTCGGCAACATGGACGTTCTCGGAGGACGACTCCGGATGGGACATTCAGAGCGGGACACTGTATGTCAATGCCACGGCCGCAAGGACGATGAGCCTCGGCGACGCGCAGGCATGGACATACGGAACTGTTTCAGACAAGGGTACGCAGCTGTCCGTCGTGCTGAGCTCCTCAACCTACAATCTTTTTTACGGCGGAACCACAACGGTCGATTTTGTCTATCCGTCAACCAATAACAGCAACACCTTAGTGCTCTACGAAAAGCAGTCCGCGGCCCTGAGCGGCATCGAAATCACCACGCCGCCGACCAAAACGACGTACAGCGCCGGCGAAAGCTTCGACGCTACAGACATGGTGGTCACGGCCCTGTTCGACGACGACTCCTCGGAGATCATCACCGATTATGCCGTCTCGCCCTCCGACGCTCTGGCCGTGACGGATTCCCTCGTCACGGTGAGCTTTTTGGGAAAGACCGCCACACAGGCAATTGACGTGTTCCCGGCAGGGTCCACGACCTATACGCTGGCCGATACCATCGAAGCCGGAGGAAAATATGTCATCGTTTCAAATCTGGATGAGGAAAACAAGGCTCTTCAAAACGCCGTTACCAGCACAAGCTATCTGGCCAGCCCGGCGGTGACTGTCAGCGGGGATGAGGTCACGAGCAGCGTTTCGAGCGATATGATCTGGACGGCGGAAACCGGGAGCACCGGCATGCTCTTTCAGAATGACGGCGACTACCTTGCACGCGGATCCTCGATATCCAGCGGCAGGTACGGCCTGACTGCCGGCAGCAAACCCAGCAGTACGCTTGGAGACTGGTTTTATTCTTCCCATACTCTTTACGTCACCAGCGGAAGCACCAGCTATTACCTTTATATCAGCAGCCAGGACTATTTCCGAATGAACACCTCCGCACAATCGGGCGAATCCATCTATTTGTATAAACAAAACGCGACGTCGGTGACGCTGGAAAACATTACAGTGGCCGGGGCGCAGACCTCCTATACCGAAGGGCAGACCTTCGACCCGACGGGCATGGTCGTGACCGCTCATTTCAGCGACGGGTCGAGCAATCCCATCGTAAACTATATTTATACGCCTTCCGGGGTGCTGAGCACCGAGAATACGCGGGTTACGATCGTCTACCATGGAAAGACGGCCGTCATAGACATAACGGTAGCCGCTGTGCCGGTCAACTACACGGTGACATGGATGAACGGCACAGCCCAGCTTGAGCAGGATGTCGACGTACCGTCCGGAACGGCTCCGAGTTACGACGACATTGAGCCGACAAAACCGGCAACGGCGCAATACACCTACTCATTCGCCGGATGGAGCACGGATCCGGATGCGGTGACCGGAACATTGGAAGCCGATCTGCCGGCCGTATCCGACAGCGTGATCTATTACGCCGTCTTTACGGAAACGCTGAACCAATATACCGTCACCTACGCGCCCGGAACGCACGGCGCTTTCACGGCTCAGGTGACCAATGATCTCACCTATGGAGACACGACGCCCGCCGCGCCAATCGTGATCGGTTCGTCCGGCTGGACCTTCGCGGGCTGGGATCCGGAACCTGCCGCGACGGTAACCGGAACCGTGACCTATACGGCGACATGGACGCAGGACACGTATACCGTCACCTATGCGCCCGGAACGCATGGCGCTTTCACGGCCCAGGTGACCAATGATCTCACCTATGGCGATACGACGCCCGCCGCGCCGACCGTGATCGGTTCGTCCGGCTGGACCTTCGCGGGCTGGGATCCGGAACCTGCCGCGACGGTAACCGGAACCGTGACCTATACGGCGACATGGACGCAGGACACGTATACCGTCACCTATGCGCCCGGAACGCATGGCGCTTTCACGGCCCAGGTGACCAATGATCTCACCTATGGCGATACGACGCCCGCCGCGCCGACCGTGATCGGTTCGTCCGGCTGGGCCTTCGCGGGTTGGGATCCGGAACCGACCGCGACAGTGACCGGAACCGTGACCTATACGGCGACATGGACGCAGGACGACAGTGAGTTGGAGGTCCATACCGGTTATTTCGGCGCGGCATCCGTGGAGGGTGCCGAGAGCGGCAAGAGAATCAGCATAACGCTCACAAACGGCCAGTTCTTGTCCTGGATATCCTCAAGACAGTTCACTCTCACCGGCCTGCCTTCAGGAGTCAGAAAAGGCATCGTCACAAGAGTGAGCGACAATGTCGTGACCATCACGCTTTGGGGCAACAGCAATGTGGATTACGACGAGGATATCACGGTACAGATCGGAATCGATAGATCCCAAATCCAGCCCACGCCGGAAAACGACATCACCGCATCTGTAACCTTAACCGCTACGGTGGAACCGTCTCCGGATGCTCCGATCTCGGCCACCTTCAGCTATTCGGGCCGCTATGCCAACAGACTGAGGGGCGTTACGACGGCGATGGAGTACAGCCTGAACGGCGGCGTAAGTTATTCCGCCTGCAGATCCACGTCCGTCACGCTCAGCTCGGCCCAGCTGAACTCGCTGGATGCGGATAAAGATATTCTTGTCAGATATGAGGCCACGCTGAGAGTCCCCGCCGGCATCCCACAGGTCATCGACCTGCTCGCGGGCGCCGACGTCCCAGACAGCGTTGCTTTTAACGACGAGGCCAATACCCTTACCGGCATGAGCACGGATATGGAATTTTCCACAAACGGCGGCACTGATTGGACAGACTACACCGGCAGCAATCTGCCCGACCTCACCGGCAACATAACCGTCATGGTGAGGTATACGGCTTTCGATACCACTGCGGCCGGTGCTCCAGCCACCTTTATATTCACCTCGGCCAATCCCCTGCTGAGCATCGCGGCCGTAAATAACGGGATCATCGAGGGATCCGAGAGCGGCAAAACCATCACGGTTACCCTCACGAACGGAACCTTTGCTTCTTCGCTCTCCACAAGAAAGATCACGCTGGATGGGCTGCCCGCGGGAGTCCGGCTTAGAAGTACAACTCGTGACTCGGATACTGTCGCGACCCTGACGCTCTCGGGCAACAGCACGGTGGATTACGACAGCGACCTTGAGGTCACCGTATCTTTCGATAAGTCGCTCTTCGTGCCCACGCAGGAAACCAACTTGACCGCCGCTTTCACGATAGCGGCCGTAGTTGAAATCTCTCCGTCGGCGCCCACCACGGCCGCCTTCACCTTCTCGGGGAGCTACGCCAACAGGCTGACGGGCGTTACGACGGAGATGGAGTACAGTCTGGACGGCGGAGTAAGTTATTCCGCCTGCAGATCCACGTCCGTCACGCTTAGCTCGTCCCAGCTGAGTTCGCTGGATGCGGGTAAGGATATTCTTGTCAGATATGAGGCCACGTTGAGGACCGATGCAAGCGACAACCAACTTATCGACCTGCTCGAAGGGAAACCGCTGCCCGACACCGTGACCGGTGACGACACCAACAACAAGATGAGCGGCATGGTCCAAAACACGATGGAGTACTCCACCAACGGCAGGACCTGGATCACGTATACCGGCACGCTCCCCAGCCTGACGGGCAACGTCACCCTCTATGTCAGAATGTGCGCCTATGACAACACTCTGCCCGGCGAAGCTGAATCTTTCGTCTTTACCGGAAAATTCTATACCATCTTTTGGTTCTGGTATAGGTAAGGCCTCCCATCTTATCTTTATTTCTCTGCGTCCGGAAAACCGAACCTTTCATTTCATCCACTCCGAATCTAAAAAAGCCGCCGATTGACATCGGCGGCCTTTTATTTGGTCAATTTTACCTGAATTTTCAGGTAAAATCCCCATAGAACCCTTCAAATGTAAAGTTATGGCATGAAGGCTATTCCCCGTTTTCGCTCCGGAGTTCCTCCAGCCTTTTTTTCAAAGCCGTGAGTCCCTCCGCCGGGTCGTCGATCTCCATCACGGTCTGCTCCATCGGGCAGACACCGCCGCCCGCGCGGTCGGAGATGGTTTCCACCAGCGTATCCGATGCGGTGGAAACCTGATGTGCCTTCAGATAGGCCTCGGCGCTTTTGCTCATGGTAACGCCGTAGCAGCTCTTTGCGCCGCCAAGAACAAATATCATCGCGGCGGCCTTTCCGACGATCTTGTCGACGACGGAAGCATCTTTCAGCGCGCCCTCTTCATAAAGCCGGATCACCGGCCCGATGCCCGTACCCATGCCCGTGCGGACGATGCGGTTCTCCCGGATGACCACGCAGGTGGCTGTGCCCTCGCGGATCAGGTTGACCGCCGAGTGCAGCGTATCCTCCCCGGGACGGAAGCGTCGCAAAGCCTCCACAATCGCCGGAATCAGCAAAAATTGGATGACGATGCCCGGAAGCCCGGTCGTCACCGCCGCCAGAACGGGCAGCGCCTTGAGCTCTCCGAACGCGGCGGAAAGAGCCTCGAACATAGCCCAATAGGAAATGCGGCCGCAGAGCATTGCGGTGGCAAGCGTCGGCAGCACGCCGAATTTTTTTCTGCCGAGCGGCGTCTTCCAGAAAAGTAAACCGCTGACAAGGCCGTAGGTGGTAAGCTCAACCGTCATGATCGGCAGCATCGGAAACGCGGCCGGCATCCCGGTCAGCAGGGTGTTCAGCGCCGGCGTCAGCAGCCCGCAGAACGCGCCGTACAGCGGGCCACAGAGAAATCCGGCCAGCAGCACCGGAATATGCATCGGCAGGAGCACAGTTCCCTGTACGCCGAGGCCATGCGCAAAGGCGAACGGCAGTAGCAGGCCGGCAGCCATCAGCATTCCGGCAACCGTGAGTTTCTGTGTGTTTGTACGGATCATAAAACAGCCCCCCTTTTGGATATACGATACCGATTCTTCGGCGGAAACGACAGGTTATGATCAGAATAATAAAAAAATCTATGGCGGCGGCGGATCCGATTATGCCCACAGGAACCAAATAAACAGGTACCCGGAGAACACGGCGACCAACGAGAGCGGCATTCCGATCCTGGCATATTCCTTCGTCGAAACTTCATAGCCGTTTTTACGCAGGATGCCGATGGCCGTGATATTGGCGGAGGCGCCGATCGGAGTCAGGTTGCCGCCCAGCGTCGCGCCGACCAGAAGGCCGAAGTAGAGCAAATACGGCTCGACGCCGAGCGCCGACGCCATGCCCTGCACGACCGGAAGCATCGTCGCAACATAAGGGATGTTGTCGATAAAGGCGGAGAATCCGACGCTCGCCCAGACGATAATGGTGTAAATGAGAAAGATGTTGTCTCCGCCGAGTTTGACGAACAGCTCCGCAATGGCATCGACAAGGCCCGCTTCGGTGATGCCGCCGATCACGACAAAGAGCCCGGCCAGCAGCAAAATAGTCTCATAGTCCATCTCCCTGATGGGTTCCAGGATTCGGTCGGCGTCATGATACCGGAGCGCCTCAATGATGGCACAGGTCATGCATAAGGTGACGCAAATGACGCCGTTTGTAATGGAAGGTTTATTGGGAATAAACGAGGCGAGGATCAGCAAGGCAACCATCGCCAAAAGCATATAGGAAGGCAGATGATTCTTGACGACCTGCACGCTGCAGATGTCGACGGTCTGTCTCTCTTTCCGGAACAGGATCAGCAACGCGGCGGCCGCGAGCAAGGCGCCAAGCTCCACCGCCCAGAAGATGCCCGGGCGTCCCATGAACCAGAAGAAATCGAGAAAATCCATGCCCGCATAGCTGCCGAGCAGGATCGAGGTCGTATCGCCGATCAGCGTGGCCGCGCCCTGAAGATTGGAAGAGACGGCCACCGCGATGATCGGCCCAACCGGGCTGATCTTCAGCCTTTTGGCGATCTCCAGCGCGACCGGGGCAACCATCAGGACCGTAGCAACGTTGTCGATGAAGGCGGAGATCACGCCGG
>DAOSWK010000085.1:0-6778 GCA_035593545.1 Oscillospiraceae bacterium
TCAGGTATCGCTTGTCTTTCTGGCATACAGTATGGCCTATCTCTTCCTGCTCGGCATCAACGCGCTGGCGGACTCCGGCGTGCTCGGCGGCTTCGGCAGCGTGCTCAAAACGACGCTCTGGCCGTTCAACTTTCTGCTCGGCACCATCTTTGCGCTACTGCTCAAAGCGCTGCTCAATAAGCTGAAGAAAAAAGGCGTAATCCGCCGGGAATACATGAACAACTTCCTCCAGAACCGCATCGCCGGCTTCATGTTCGACATCATGGTGGTGGCCTCGATCGCCGCGATCGACCTCTCCGCCTTCACGCATCCGAACTTCGTGATTCCCCTTGTGCTTCTCTGTCTCGTCGGGAGCGCGGCGACCTACCTTTATCTGGGGATCGTCTGCAAAAGAATCTTTCACCTCTACCGGGACGAGGCATTTCTCTCGCTGTACGGCATGCTGACCGGCACCGCCAGCACCGGCATCATCCTGCTGCGCGAGATCGACCCGAAGTTTGAGACTCAGGCCGCCAGCAACCTCGTCTATCATCAGCCGTGGGCAATCCTGTTCGGATTCCCGATGCTGCTGCTTCTGAGCGTGGCCCCGGTCAGCATCGGAAACGCATGGCTGACGCTCGGCGTCGTGGTACTCCTCTGTCTCATGATGAATGTGATCTCTTTCCGAACCTATATTTTCGGAAAACATAAAAAGCCGGTGCGATAAGTTTTAAAACAGAATAACGCCCTTAGGATTTTAGAATCCCGGGGGCGTTTTTTTGACTTATATTTTTTGTATGGAAGAACGAACCGGAATTTTTTTACAAGCAAAAACTCTCCCGAATTCCACAGAATAATCTGTAAAAACAGGAACCGACGCCGCTCAGGGAGCGCATAAAACCGCATACGGATTCGGATAAATCACGGCAAAAAATTCCGCTGCCCGGCACACACGGCCAAGATAAGGACCGTCGGAGAGCGCATTCAAAAGTGGAAGAACGGCCCCGCCCTTGTCTGCGATGACGCGGACATATTCAAACGGCTCGGCCAGATCCAAAGCCTCCTGTAATTTCTCCAGCGCAAGCTCCCGCTTCCCCATCGCCTCCAGCGACAGGGCCATGAAGGAGAGCGTATCGGCGCGATCGAGCACGCGATTGTTCCTCGAGATCATCTCCTGAAGCTGTTCCCAAAGGGAGAGAGCTTCCTGATGCCGGCCGAGGCTCAGATAGATACCTGCCTTGGTCCCCATCCGGTAAAAGTTTTCCGGCGTGATCCCGTCCCATTCGTTCTCCGCGGAGTCCAGCCAGAGACGCGCCGCCTCCATGTTTCCGGAAAGCAGTTCCATGCGGGCCTGAAACGCCTCAAAATTCGGGAGCAGCCACTCCGCATGTTTCTTTTCAAGGATGCAGGCAAGATGCGCCACAGCATCGCGCCAACCCGGGCCGTCCGGCTCGAGCGCACGCAGACGGGCCATGAGAACGTAGGCGGCAAATAAAACCTCCGGCTCTTCCGCATGGAGCGCCGAAGCAATTTCCAAAGAAGCCTGAGTGAGATCGTTTTGCTCATAAAACAGCTCGGCGCGCGCGCACTCGATCAGCCCGCTGCTGCTTCCGGAGGAAAGAGCCGGCAGCATCGGCCGAATGATCGAGCTCACCGCGCCGACATAGACCGACAGATCGGAGAGATCCCGGCTCCCGCGCAAGACGCTCGGCATACGACCGGTCGCCAAAATCGGATAGGGCGAATGCCCCCGGCCTCCGTTATACAAAATCCCAAGCTGAAGCAGGAGACGGGAATTCTCTTTCGGCATGCGGAGCAGATTTGCGGCGCAGATATACGTCTCCAGCTGCGCCCTTGCCGGGGATTCCTCATGGAACTTGCTCCTCCGGGCGGTCAGGGCGTCATACCAGAAATCAATGTCGGAAAAGCTTCCCTCCAGCCAGTCGAGCTCCATCTCCTGAAGGCAGTGAGTCATGGAGGCTTTGCGTTCCTGCTTCGGAATTTGATCAAAAAGATCTCGAAGCTGTTTCAGTTCCGATTTTGTGAGGCGCTCCACCCAGACGGATTCCATGATGGACAAGACGGCGCCGTTTTTGCCCGAGGAACGTAGTTTTTCCGCTTTTTTGAGATCGTCGGCGAACGCCATCCCGTCACCCTCCTTAGAAAAAATTCGTCATCATCTAAAATTTGATTATAGAAGAATTTTTCGGCAATTTCAACCTTTTTTGTCGGGAATCGAGTCAAAAAAGCGGGAAAATCGCGCAAGAAAAGGAAAAAAACGCCTTGTCGGAGTCCGAAAAACGGATCGGCGGCACAGACAAAAAAATGGAGCCGGCATCCATCCGGCTCCTCGATTCGTCAAAGGACGAATCCGTTACCCATTCATGCTGTTTTCATAGGACTCGATCATCTTTTTGACCATCTGGCCACCGACGGAACCGGCCTGACGGGAAGTGAGGTCCCCATTGTAACCCTGTTTCAGGTTGACACCGACTTCGCTCGCAGCTTCCTGTTTGAACTGCTCAAGAGAATTCTTAGCCTGTTTGTTCGCCATAAATTTTTCACTCCTTGTTTTGCTCTAATTTGCGTTTGCAAGAATAGTGTTTTCCCGTCGCAAAATTTTATAACTGGTAATTTTCAGCGATAAAGGAAAGGCCTTCTCCTTTTTAAAACGGTTTCGTCCAAAAAGTGCCTTTTCGGCCGATTCCGCAAATTCCACGCAAAAAGAAAAATCTCCGCAAAAATGCCGCGTCGACGAACAGCCGCAAAAACAAAAAAGCCTTTGCTCGGGAAATTTCCGCATTTTGCGCGGAAAAGCTCCTTTGAGCACGGGACATTTTTTCGTTTCATTTTTATCTGTAAAGAAGTTATGCTTTACAGATACGTCGCTGAACGGATTGCCTCGCTGCGGTCAGAACTTCGGCGCGCGGGTCGGAAAGCAAAATGGCCGATAGAAGTTCGCGGCCGAATTCCGCGAGCGCAGAATATGAAATTTAGATTCCGATGGTAACGTCGGGATACCCGGTATCCCCCACCCGGCGGATCAAGAATTTCTCGCCTTCAAAAGAAAAGCCGGCGGGGTTTGTCTCCCTGTCGGCTTTCGGTTTTAATATCGGTCTTCTGCCGGTGGCTTTCGTCTCCGGTTTCCCGTCGTGGTTTTTTTGTCTGTGTCCTTCCATCCGTTTTTTTCTGTTGATAGCTTTCTGTCCGCACTTTCCGGCTTTGTCTTCCCATCCTCGATTTTCTTTTTTCTCTTCGTCTTTTTGTCGTGTCAGGAAAGGCGGCTTCTCACCAGCCGGCAGAGATATTCCACGCCGTAGGGCAACGCGTCCTCATCCAGCAGATAGTGTCCGTTATGATGGGGAACGGTACAGCCTTTGGCCTCGCTGCGGGCGCCCAGCTCCATGAAAAATCCGGGGCAATGCTCCAGAAAGGCGGAGAAATCCTCGCCGGGCATCAGCGGCTCCAAGTCGAAAAGTGCCTCTTCGCCGAAGGCATCGCTCACCGCCTGCCGACACACCTGCGTCAGCTTTTTGTCGTTGATGACCGAAGCATAGCCTAAGGTAAAACGAAATTCATAGGAAGCTCCGAAGCTCTCGCAGACGCCTTTGGTCAGCCTCTCCAAAAGTTTGGGAAGCTCCTGCCGGGTTTCCCTGCTGAACGTACGGGTGGACCCGGTAAGAGAGCACTCCCCGGGAATAATATTATAAGCGGAACCGGCATTCACCATGCAGACGGAAACCACCGCCGGTTCTATCGCCTTGATATTGCGGGAGACGACCGTCTGAAGGGCCGTGATGAGCTGGGCGGCGGCCACAATGGGGTCCGTGCAGGTCTCCGGAAAGGCGGAATGCCCGCCTTTGCCAAGAATTTTCATATCAAACCGATCGGTCGCGCTGGTCAGGGCTCCCGCGCGTATGCCGAAAGAGCCCGTTGGAAACGAAGAGCTCAGATGCATCCCATAGATCTCCTCAATGCCCTCCATCACGCCGCAGGCCGCCATTTCCGCAGCGCCGCCGGGAGGCAGCTCCTCCGCATGCTGAAAGATAAAACGCACTTCTCCGTGAAGCCGCTCCCGTTCCCCGGCCAGCAAGGCTGCCGCGGCGAGCTGCATGGCCGTATGCCCGTCATGGCCGCAGGCGTGCATGACACCCGGCACCTGCGAGGCAAACGGAAGTCCCGTCTCCTCCTGAATGGGCAGCGCGTCGATGTCCGCCCGCAGAGCGATCCGGCGGCCCGGATGCGCGCCCCGAAGAATAGCGATCACTCCGGTCTTTGTGGGTGTTTGCAGCTCCAGTCCGGGGATCTTTCGCAGCTCCTCAAGCAAAAACGCTGTGGTTTTGTATTCCTCAAAGGAAAGTTCCGGATACTGATGCAACCGCCTTCTCCATTCAATGCAGCGCGGCATGATCGCGAGAACCTCTTTTGAAAACATGTCGGATTCCTTCTTTCCAATCAAAACACCGCCCAACCCGGCGGTATGCGTCAACCCTAAAAGGCCGTTTTTCTCGGCATTTCAGGAGGCATAGAACCGGCCGCTGCCGAAGCGGGAACTCCCCCATCGTTTCATGCCCCAAAGCAGCAGATGGGCCCCCGGAAAACGGGCGGCCTTCCGTTTTTTAAAAGCGGCTTATTTGGCGCAGAAACCCCGCCAGAATTCCGTATAAGAGGCCGAGGTAAATTTGGGCTTAAAATCCGCCCGAATCCGCCGGGCGGCCTCGGCATGATCCCAGAGCAAATCGATCACGGTCATCGCCATCGCCTTGGCCGGCAATATATAGGCCATCTCCGGGTCGCAGATCATGAATTCCCGGCTGTGGGCGCCGCCACGGAAGCCGCCGCCGGAGAGATGGATAAACGGCATCACGGTGCTGACGTCCCCGGCATCCGTGGCGCCGATCAGCTCTTCCCCATAAATATTGGAGCCGGGCCCGAGAAGAGTCTCCCCGTTTTGGGCGAAAAGCTCCGAAAGGGCGGGATTCTGTTCCAGCGGCAAATAGCCCGGCAGTTCCCGGATATTCACCTCCGCGCCGATGGCGTAGGCGCAGCCTTTCAGGGAGCGGTTCACCTTTTCGGAGGCGTCGAGAATCGCCTCCAGATTTGCCCCCCGGACATAGGTTTCCAGTCGCACGTCGGCGGGCACAATATTGACCAGATCGCCGCCTTTGGTGATGATGGGATGGATCCGGATGCGGTCGCGCTCCCGGAAGGTCTCCCTCTGGGAATTGATGGCCAGCAGAGAGAGCGCCGCCGCGTTGAGGGCGTTGATGCCGTCAAAGGGTCTCGCTCCGGCATGGGCCTCTTTCCCTGTAAAGCGAATGATCTTTCCGATGAAGCCGGAGCTGTAACAGCCGATGAGGAAGCGCCGGTCCTCCAACCCCGCGTGGGAATGTACCATCATGCCCATGTCGATGTCGTCGAAAAGGCCCAAACGCAAAAATTCCTGCTTGCCGCCGAAGAATTCGATTTTTCCTTCCTCGCGCAGGCGCTCCCGGTATTCCAGTTCCACATATTCCTCCGCAGGCACAGCCACAAAGGCCACGCTGCCGTCGAGTTCTCCGGCCAAAGGCGTCAGCCCCATCGCCGCGCCCAGCATGGAGGCGATTTGGGCGTTATGTCCGCAGGAATGGGCCGCGCCCGTCAGCGGGTCCGCTTGAGGATGCAGCGGGCAGACCACCGCGTCCAGTTCGCCCATGACCATCACTCTGGGGCCGGGATTCCGGCCGTCGAGGTCTCCCCGTACGCCGGTCAAAGCCAACCCTTCCCGGTGCGGAAGCCCAAGCCCCGTCAGCGTATCCCGCACGAGCCGGGCGGTATTGGTTTCTTTAAAACCCAGTTCCGGATGGGAAAAAATTTGCTCGCCCAGCCCGATGACCTCTTCCCGGCGTTGGTCGATATTCCATAAGGCTTCCGCTTTCAGTTCTTCTTTTGTCATCATCATTGCCTTCGTCCCATTGAATATTTATACAATTAATCGCTTCTTTCGCGAAATCTTATTGTAATACTACATGAAAGAGCCTTTTTTTGCAAGAGCTTTCTTGACAAAGCCCTCTCATGCGGTTACAATTTCCCATATATTCATTTGTTTTTTGCATAAAGAAAATGTACATTTTTTGTGCCATAAAACGAAAAGGGGGGACGCCAAAATGGTCGTAGAATGTGTCGATGCTGCGATGGGGAGGCGTCCGTTCGACATTCTTCTAAAAAATGGGCGGATTGTCAATGTATTTGACGACACCGTCATCGAAGGATCTATCGGAATTATTGGCGACAAAATCGCATTTGTGGGAACAGCAGCTCCCGACTGTCAGGCCAACGAGGTCATCGACGGGCGGGGCCGTTATGTTTTGCCCGGATTTATTGATTCCCATATGCATTTGGAAAGCAGTTTTCTCTCACCTCCCGCCTTTGCGGAGGCGGCGCTTTCCTGCGGCACCACAACCGTGGCGGCCGATCCCCATGAGATTGCCAACGCGGCGGGATTCGAAGGAGTTCGCGCGCTGGCGGAGGCTTCTTGGGGACTGCCTCTGCGCATTCTGCTGGAAGCGCCCTCCACCGTACCCTCGGCTCCCGGATTCGAGGGCTCCGGCTACGAGGTGGGCCCGGAGGAAATGAATCGGCTGCTCGACCTGCCCGGCGTATGCGGCCTGGGCGAAGTGATGAATTTTAACGGCGTGGCGGATGGCGACGAAAAGATTCTTTCCGTCATTGAAGCGGCGGAGCGCCGGGGAGTCATTTTGGACGGACACGCCTCCGTGCTCACGGGCCGCCGTTTACAGGCTTTTCGGGCCGCGGGCAT
>DAOSWK010000086.1:0-6712 GCA_035593545.1 Oscillospiraceae bacterium
TCCTTGGTGTAGATGACCGAGGTGTAGTTGAGCTCCAGCTTGGTGAGATCGATCTCCGACTCATCCTGGATCATGCCGAGGATCGTCACCGCCAAAACGCACCCCACGATGCAGCCGGTGATGATAAAGACGGAGAAGACCGTCGCCAGAATCCTGCCCAGAACCCGGAAAAAGTCCCCGGAGACCCGGAGCCAGAGCGGCCGCGCCTTTTCGGCCGGTTCCGTCTTTTTCTTGGAAACGGTTTTTTTCTTCAATAACATGCCTTGTCCTCCCGGAAAGCAAAAATCGTCCGTACGAATAGATGTATTTTACAAAAAAGAAATGAAGGCCGTATGAACATCCGCGAAAAATATACCGCCCTGCATAAGCCCTTCCGGCGCCGGGCAATACTATTTTACTGAGAAAAGAAAGGGAGTGCGGCCTTGAAACATACACTTGCGGTTACGGCGGCGGCGCTCTGCCTTATTGCGCTGATCACTGTGATCATCTATCGGCTTGCGGAAACAAGCGCCTCGGAGCCGACTGAAACCGGAACCGTCCCCGTCACGGCCGAAGCCGAAGCCGAGACGATGACGCTCGGCCTCTACGACGGGAAGCTCGCTCTCTTCCGCAACGGCAGCGCCTATCCCGCTGAAATTTACGAGATCTATGCCGGAAGCCTGCCGCAAGCGGATCAGGAAGCCCTCGCGGCCGGAATCCCGGTCGCGGACGAGGCGGAGCTCGCCAAACTGCTTGAGGATTACGACTCCTGAATCAATCCAGAAAGTCGCGGAGCTTTTTGCTGCGGCTCGGATGGCGGAGCTTCCGGAGCGCCTTGGCCTCGATCTGGCGGATGCGCTCGCGGGTGACGTTAAATTCCTTGCCGACTTCCTCGAGGGTGCGGCTGCGTCCGTCGTCGAGGCCGAAACGCAGGCGGAGCACCTTCTCCTCCCGGGAGGTCAGCGTCTTGAGCACCTCGGCGAGCTGCTCTTTTAACAGCATGTTGGAAGCGGCGTCCGCGGGCGCGGGGGCGTCGTCGTCCGGGATGAAGTCGCCGAGGTGGGAATCCTCCTCCTCGCCGATCGGCGTCTCGAGCGAAACCGGCTCCTGCGCGACGCGCATGATCTCCCGTACTTTTTCGACAGACATATCCAGCTCGGCGGCAATCTCATCCGCGGTCGGTTCATGGCCGTTTTGGTGAAGCAGCTGCGAGCTGACTTTTTTTACCTTATTGATGGTCTCGACCATATGCACCGGAATGCGGATCGTACGGGCCTGATCCGCGATGGCGCGGGTGATGGCCTGACGGATCCACCATGTCGCATAGGTGGAAAATTTGAAGCCCTTGGTATGGTCGAATTTTTCGACGGCTTTGATGAGGCCGAGATTGCCCTCCTGAATCAGATCGAGGAATTGCATGCCGCGGCCTACATATCGTTTTGCAATTGAGACGACCAAGCGGAGGTTGGCCTCCGAGAGGCGTTTCTTCGCGTAGGGATCTCCCTGCGCCATGCGCTCGGCGAGGTCGACCTCCTCCTCCGGCGTCAGCAGCGGAACCCGCCCGATCTCCTTGAGATAGACCTTGACCGGATCGTCGATGCCGGCCCCTTCGATGACGGTGCCGTCCTCGTCGTCGAAATCCTCCTCCTCAATATCGGTAAGGTCGAAATCCTCGTCGACCGGCGGCGTGAAATCCTCGACGATCTCGATGCCGGAACCTTCGATCAGGTCGTAGAGCTTGTCCACCTGCTCCACATCGTAATCCTGCTCTTCGAGAAAGTCGGTGATCTCCTTGGTGGTCAGTTTTCCCTTGTTTTTTCCGTTTTCGAGAAGTTCGCCGAGGCCGTTTTTCTTTTCTGCCATTGTTTCATCCCCCTGAATGTCTGTAGATTGCCGATTCCGCATCATTTTACGGCGTATCCGTTTTTTTGGATGCCAGTTTGGTTCTCATGAATTCTTCCCATTCCGCCTCCGGCATATCCTTGATTTCCGCATCCGATTTTTTTTCTTTTGTTTTCAGCATCGCGTCGTAGGCGTCCGCGGCCTCCTCCGGCTCGTAGCGGTGTTCCCGCGCGTAGGCGAAGACCCGCTCGGCCGCGCTCTGTTCCGCAAGGCTGAAATCCGCGAACAGCGACGCGCCGGCCTCCTTATGATAAGCCGCCGCCTGCGCCATTCGCTCGAACATCCGGGCGTACAGGCCGCAGACGAAGTCGTCCTGCCGCACCTTTGCCGCATACTCCGGCAGCAGTTCCTGATGGCGGTAGAGCGTACCGAGCAGCCGCTCCTCCGCGGCCGCCGAAGCGGGATTTCTCGCCCGCTCCGGGACGGCGTCGTCCTTGGAGACAAGGCCGAAGTTCCGCAGTTCGCGTTCTCCGCGTTTCTCCTGATTCCGGATCTGCCGTTTGAGCAGCGCCTCCACCTGAGCGAGGACGCCCTCCTTCGGCAGGCTGTAATCGGAGGCGATCTTGGCCGCCCAGACGTCCCGCTCCAGCGGATTCCGGAGGCCGGCCACCATGACGGTGGCCTCCTTTACGGCGGCGATGACGCCCTCCGGCGTATTCGTATCGTATTTCGACCGGATCCGGTCAAGCTCGTATTCCGTCGCGCCGCTGCTCTTTTTAAGCAATTGGCCGAACCGGGCCGCGCCGAAATTTTTTATGTACTCGTCCGGGTCCTTGGCGTCCTCGACGACCAGCACCCGCGACCGGACGCCCACCTCATCCAAAAGGCCGGCCGCTCTTTTGGAGGCTTTCCGCCCCGCCTCGTCCGCGTCGTAGGCGAGAACCACCTCCGGCGTATAAGACGAAAGCAGCCGGCACTGGTCCTCCGTCAGGGAAGTCCCCAGCGAGGCCACCGCCCCGGTGAACCCCGCCTGATGCATGGAGATGACGTCCATATAGCCCTCGCAGAGAATGAAGTCGTCCGGCTTATTTTTTTTTGCAAAATTGAGGGCGAAGAGGTTCTTCGTCTTTTTAAAGACCGGCGTATCCGGCGAGTTGTAGTATTTAGGGCCGTCGCCCGCGAGCTTCCGCCCGCCGAAGCCGATCACGTTGCCCCTTAAATCGAGGATCGGGAACATCACGCGGTCGCGGAAGACGTCGTAATCTTTTCCGTTCCGTCCTTGCCGGACGAGGGCGGCCGCCTCCATCTGATAAGGCTTGTACCCTTTTTCCAAAAGCCGGTCGCTGAGGCCGTAGAAATTCGCCGGCGCGTAGCCGAGACCGAAATGCGTGATCGTTTTGGGCGTGAGGCCGCGCCGCAGAAGGTAATCGAGCGCGCCCTTTCCGGCCGGACCCATGAGCTGCTCATGGAAAAAACGCGCCGCCTCGCGGTTCATTTCGAGGATGGCGGTTTTGAGCAGCGCTTCCTTATCGTCGGCGGCCTCGTCCGGCACCTGCATCCCGGCGCGCTCGGCCAGAAGCCGGATGGCCTCCATATAGCCGAGGTTCTCGATGCGGCGGACAAAGCCGATCACGTCCCCGCCGGCGCCGCAGCCGAAACAGTAAAACGACTGACTCTCCGGATAGACGGTGAAGGAGGGCGTTTTCTCCGAATGAAACGGGCACAGGCCGACGGAGATGCGGCCTTTTTTCTTTAACTGAACATAGGAAGAGACGACGGTCTCAATGTCGTTATGGAATTTCAGCTCTTCGATGAAACTCTGCGGAATCATATCGTCCCCTCCTCTCGGTAAGTGCGGTTTTTCGCGGAATTTCTTCCTTATTCTTTGCTCCATCCCTTGGGGACGAAGTAGTCGGTATAGAGCTTGATGGCGTAGCGGTCGGACATGCCGCTGATGTAGTCGCAGATGGCCCGGTCGGCGCCTTCGGAGAGTGCGATGGCAAGATATTCCTCCGGAAGGCGGTCCGGCTCCTCGAGGAAAAACGCATAGAGCTGCTTGAGCATGGCCATGGCCTTATGCTCCTGCGATTTGGCGATGGGGTTCGTATAAACCGCGCCGTACATGAACGTCTCGAGGTCGGCAAAAACCTCCTTCGTATGGCCGTCCATTTGGATGTCGTCGGAGCTGTTTTCGATGACCGAGTTGATGAGCGCCGTGAGCCGGGTCTCCCGGTCTCTGCCCAATTCCTCCCGGATCGCCGCGGGGACGTCCTCCTCCGACAGTACGCCGGCGCGGATCGCATCCTCGAGATCGTGATGCGCATAGGCGAAATGATCCGCCTGCTTGACAAGCCTGCCTTCAAGCGTGCAGGCCCGCCCGGTCGTATGCGTCCCGATCCCGTCGCGGACTTCCCATGTCAGGTTGAGGCCGGCACCGTCGCGCTCGAGCCGCTCCACGACGCGGACGCTCTGTTCGTAATGGCGAAAACCGCCCGGCGCGATCTCATCCAGCGCGCGCTCCCCGGCATGGCCGAACGGCGTATGCCCGAGATCATGCCCGAGGGCGATCGCCTCGGTCAGATTCTCGTTGAGCTGCAGCGCCACCGCCATGGTCCGGGCGATCTGGGCGACCTCGAGCGTATGCGTGAGGCGCGTGCGGTAATGGTCGCCCTCCGGACTCAGAAAGACCTGCGTCTTGTGCATGAGCCGGCGGAACGCCTTGCAGTGGAGGATGCGGTCCCGGTCGCGCTGAAACTCGGTGCGGATGCCGTCCGAGGGGATGGGCGTATCCCTCCCCTTCGTCTCGGCGGAGAGGCAGGCATACGGGGACAGCGTGTCCCGTTCGAGCTGTTCCGTCCTCTCGCGGATGGTCATTCCGTTCGCCTCCCGTTTTTCTCCCGACGGGCGCCGAAATCCGCGCCCGCGGGACAGAATTTTTGTTCCCGCTGTAAATATATACGCCGAAAAACAGGCAAAACCTTTTTTCTATGCAAAATTTCCGACAAAATCTTCGCCGTTCGGTCCGGCGAACGAAATTTGTCCCGGCCGGAAGCCGATCGGAAGCTTTTGCGAAAAAGGAACGCCGCCCTCGCCGTGAGAAAATCCTCCGGCGCCCGGAAGAGAATCAATCGTCGTCGAGCTTGAGCACCGCCATGAAGGCCTCCTTCGGCAGTTCCACGGAGCCGATCCGGCGCATCTTCTTTTTGCCTTCCTTTTGTTTTTCAAGCAGCTTCTTCTTGCGGGTGATGTCGCCGCCGTAACACTTGGCCAAAACATCCTTGCGTAGGGCCTTGACCGTCTCGCGCGCGATGATCTTGCCGCCGATCGCCGCCTGCACCGGCACCTCGAAGAGCTGGCGGGCGATGTTGTCCCGGAGCTTCTCCGTCATGCGGCGGGCGCGCGGATAGGCGTTGTCCGCAAAGAGAATCATCGAAAGGGCGTCGACCATCTCGCCGTTGAGCAAAATATCCAGCTTGACAAGCCGGCTGGGTTTGTAGCCGCTGAGCTCGTAGTCGAAGGAAGCGTATCCCTTGGTGCGGCTCTTGAGCGCATCGAAGAAATCGTAGATGATCTCCGCAAGCGGCAGTTCGTAGCGGATCTCGGCGCGGTCCGGCGCCGGATAACTGGTGTTTTTAAAGATGCCGCGGCGCTGCTGGCACAGATCCATGATACTGCCGATATATTGGGTCGGGGTCAGGATCGTCGCGTTGACGTAGGGCTCCTCACTGGATTCGATCGTCGCGGGATCCGGGTAGTTGGTCGGGTTGTCGAGCTCGACGGTCGTGCCGTCGGTCAGATGCAGGCGGTAGATCACGCTCGGCGCCGTGGTGATGAGTTCCAGCCCAAACTCCCGTTCCAGCCGCTCAAGGATCACTTCCATATGGAGCAGGCCGAGAAATCCTACGCGGAAGCCGAAGCCCAGCGCGGCCGAGGAATCCGGCTCGAAGCTCAAAGAGGCGTCGTTGAGCGTCATCTTTTCGAGAGCGTCGCGCAGATCCGGGTATTTGGCGCCGTCGAGCGGAAAGATGCCGGCATAGACCATCGGGTTTGCCCTGCGGAAGCCGGGCATCGCCTTCGCGGCCGGACGTTCCGCCGTCGTGATCGTATCGCCGACCGCGGTATCCGCGACAGTCTTGATCGAGGCGGTGATGTAACCGACCTCCCCGGCCCTGAGACAGTCCGCCGGCACAAGGTGTTTTGCGCCCATGTAGCCGATCTCGACCGTGTCGAACTCGGCGCCGGTCGACATCATGCGGATACAGTCGCCGGTACGCAGACAGCCGTCGAACACGCGGACATACGCGATGACGCCGCGGTAGCTGTCATAATAGGAGTCGAAGATCAACGCTTTGAAAGGCGCATCGTCGTCGCCCTTCGGCGCCGGAATATTCTGTATGATAGCCTCCATGACCGCGTGGACATTTTCTCCGGTCTTGGCGGAGATGCGCGGCGCATTCATCGCCGGAATGCCGATGATGTCCTCGATTTCGATGGCCGTGCGCTCCGGGTCGGCGGCGGGTAGGTCGATCTTGTTGATGACCGGCACCAGCTCCAGATCGTGATCCGCCGCGAGGTAGGCGTTGGCCAGCGTCTGGGCCTCCACGCCCTGCGAGGCGTCCACAATCAGCACGGCGCCCTCGCAGGCCGCCAGCGACCGGGAGACCTCGTAGTTGAAGTCCACATGTCCGGGCGTGTCGATCAGGTTGAGAATATAGGTCTTCCCGTCGTCCGCCGTATAGTTGAGCCGCACGGCCCGCGCCTTGATCGTGATGCCGCGCTCGCGCTCGATCTCCATATTGTCGAGGAGCTGGTCCTCCATCTCGCGCGGGGCGACGGCCTGCGTGTTTTCGAGAATCCGGTCCGCAAGCGTCGATTTGCCGTGGTCGATATG
>DAOSWK010000087.1:0-6699 GCA_035593545.1 Oscillospiraceae bacterium
TTTATACAGGAACGTCGGCTGAACCTCCGTTCCGTCGTCGGACGTCAGCATCAGGTGGATGTCATGTACGATCTCGCCGTTGACGTCGGAGGCCTGATACAGATATTTCGTCGTGCACCAGACGTTGCCCTCCCGGACGGCCTTGAAATCGGCAAACAGCTCGTTTTTGGCAAGCAGCTCGTCGACGGATTCCAGCGGCTCGTCGATGGAGGCGTTGTAGATCAGAAAATCGGCGTCCCGCGCGGAGGCATAGAACGTCTCCATATCCATCGTGACCGAGGAGGAAGCCGTCTCGGAATCCCCAAGGTCGGAAAAGATATAGCGCCCGCCGGCCATCTCGATCATCTTCGGGATGTAGTCGCCGGATTTCTTGGTCACGATCGCCCCGTTGGAGTTGATATAGAAAAAGGCGACCGTCTTTTCGGTGTTGACGAAATCCTCAAGTTCGGCCGCGTACTGTTTCTGCACGTCAAAGATCTCCTCCGCCGCATCCTCTTTTCCCAAAAGGACGGCGTAGGCCTTGATCCACTCGGTCCGGCCCAGTGGCTCCGGCTCGTAGCTCGACATGTCGATCCAGACCGGGATGCCGAGTTCCTCAAGCTTCTCCTGTACCTTCGGCGAATGGAGGATCATCGTCGATTCCACGGCGAGGTCGCAGCCCTCCGAGAGAATCAGCTCATAGTCCGGCGCGCTGTATTTACCGGCATAGAGGATGTTTCCCTCCTCCATCGCCCGGGCGGCATTCTCGATATACCAGCCGTCGGCTTCCAGCCCGGAGAAGCGGATGTCCGAAAGGGCATCCAGCGCGTCGAACTGACACATGGCGGCCGTCGCCGCAAGATAGATATGCTTAAGCGGCTGCTGCAACACGAAAAAACGGTCCTCCGCACCGGCGGGCACTTCCGCCCCCTCCGGGACGACCAGATAGCTGCGCGCGTCGCTGATCTCGACGACCGCGTAGCCGCCTTCGTAAAAGTATACATCAAAGCACTCCGCATAGTACAGTTCCATCGTGGAGGTATAGACAAGCCCGTCGATGACGGGGGCCTCCGGATCGGCGGAGGATTCTGCGGTTTCCTCCGGCACGGATACGGCGGCATCGGATGACTCCGATTCCGCCGTATCGGCCTTGGACGGGCCGCATCCCGTCAAAAGCACCGTCAAAAGGGCGAGAAGCAGCGCGGCAAATTTAATTTTCATAGATCGTAAGCACATAATCGACCACATGCGGGCTGCCCATGGCGACGGTCTCGGCACTGACCGGCGTCTCGCCGTTCAGGACGACCGGAATCACAAATGTGGAATCCCCGCCCTCGTTTGTATTATAGTATTTTTCGCCGTTTACTTCCGCGTAGGTGTAATTCGAGCTGCTGAAAACGATGGTGGCAAAGGCCGTGCCGTCCCGCATTTCGACGCCAACGCAGGAGATCGTGACGCGACCGGAACCACCGGTGAAAGAAAACGTATAGGCGCCCTCTCCCTCCGCCGCAGGCTCTTCGCCGGCGGAGACAAGGGAATCGGAGCGGAAGGTCAGCGTACGGTCGTACCACTTTGCGGTGCTCTCCGAATAGACGGCGACCGACATCTCGCTGCCGAGCGCCGGAACAACGAATGTGTAGGTGTATGCGCCGGAAGCATCCGCGGCGGCGGCGATGCGGTCCGTTTCGGCGGCCTGAAGGGCATCCTTCGCGAGGCCGACATAGAGAAAACTGTAATTGTTGTTGGCCGCGGTCACGCAGGCCGTCATCACGTTGTCTTTTACCGTCAGCGTGCAGGCCGTGACCGTGAAGAGCGCGGAGTCGGAGGTCACGTCGACGGTATAGACGCCGTCCTCCGGAATCGTGCCGGATGCGGCGGCGAGCGTTGTAGAATCAAAATAGAGCGTATGATCCGCCCATGTGTCGCCGGAGGCCGAATGGAAAGCGACGGCGACATCCTTGTCGAGCGACGGGATTTCCACGGTGAAGCGGAGCCCTTCGCCGGGCAGAACCGCCTCCGCGGCCGTGCCGGCAAAAACGGCATCGCCGTCGGCATCCTCAACCGTCAGTTCCGCCGTCATCACGCCGTCCTTTACCGAAAGCGCGCAGGCGGAAACGGCAGGGCCGTCCGATTCGACATCGACCGTGTAGGAGCCGTCCTTCGGCACGAGATCGTACGGCTGGAGACTCCCGGAGAGGAACTGCAGCGTGCGGTCGTACCACTTTTCATACTTGATCGACCATGATGCGACCGCCGTATCGGTATCGAGCGCCTCGATGGGCAGCGCGAAGGTATGCGCACCGTCCTCGTCGAGCACGCAGGGGATCCATTCGCTCTGTGGCACGGCATCCGCCTCGGCGCCGGTGCCGGGATAGAGATAGCCGTACCCGGTGCCGCTCATCGTCAATACCGCCGTCATCTTTCCGTCCCGGACATGCAGGATGCATTTGGTGACGCGGAACATCTCGGCATTGGTATTGACTCCGATGGAATAGAGCCCGTCGGGAACGGCCCCTTCCGTCTCCGGGACCGCGGCGCTTTCCTCGGCGGATGATACCGGCTCCGAAGCGGCTTCGGATTCCTCCGCCGGAGAACCGGTGCAGGCCGAGAGCGCCAGAAGCAGCAGCAGACAACCGAGCAGCCCGGCGAGACGGGAAAGTTTTCTTTTCATACTGTTTCTCCTTTAACGACCGCGGCGGACGTCGGTCCTTTGAGCGCCGGCGTCCTCCGCGAATCCTCCCTGTTTTTTAAAATGCCTGAAAATCAGAGCCCGGCATCCGTGATCGTGGCCTGAAGATGCTCGACCTCCATGGTGCGGACGCCCTCGTTCTGGCCGAGGCCCTGAATCTTGCATTCCACCTCGAAGCCGGCGGCCTCGAATGCGGATTTCCACGAATCGGCCTCGTCGCCCGCCATGTCGTTGTTGGCGTGGTCGCCGGCGACGATCATGAACGGATAGAGAACAACCTTATTTGCGCCGTACGCGGTGACGGCGGCGATGACGTTGTCGATCGTGGGATAGCCCTCGACGGTGCCGACGAACGTATTCTCATAGCCCTCGGCGTGCAGCATGTACTCGAGCTCGCTGTAAGTGGCGTTGGCGAAGTGCTCGGTGCCGTGGCCCATGAAGACAACGGCCGTATCGGTGGAGCCGGCCTCCGGAATCGTGGACATCACCGCGCTGATGACGTTCTCATAGTCCTCCTCGGTCGTGAGCAGCGGATCGCCCATGACCAGCTTGCTGAAATAGCCGGAGTAGGCGTTGACGTCCGCGACGATGTCGTCGTATTCATATCCGGGCATGACGTGCGTGGGCTGGACGACGACGGTGCCGTAGCCGTCCGCAATCAGGCTCTCCAGAGCCTGCTGAACATTATCGATCTCCGTACCGTCGCGGGTGGCGAGCTTGTCGATGATGATCTGGGAAGTGAAGGCGCGGCGAACCTCCCAATCCGGGAAGGCCGCGGCGACATCCGCCTCGATGGCCTCGATCGTCAGGGCGCGGCTGTCGTTGTAGCTGGTGCCGAAACTGACGACCAGAATGGCCTTCTTATCGGGATCGCATTCGCCCGGCGTTACGACTGCCGCCTGCGGAATCACATAGCTGCCGCCGTCGATCGCCTCCTGAATATGGGTGAGATAGCGCTGCTGAACCGCCTCGTTCTGGCCGAGACCTTCGATCCGGCATTCCACTTCAAAGCCCGCATTCGTAAAGGCGGTCTTCCATGAGTCGGACTCGTCGCCCGCCATGTCGTTGTTGGCGTGGTCGCCGGCGACGACCATGAACGGATACAGGACAACCTTGGTCGCGCCGTAAGCGGTGACCTCGGCGATCACGTTGTCGATGGTCGGGTAGCCTTCGACGGTGCCGACGAACACATTTTCATAGCCCTCGTCGTGCATCATGTGCTCGAGCTCACTGTAGGTGGCGTTGGCGTAGTGCTCGGTGCCGTGGCCCATGAAGACGACGGCCGTATCGGTGGAACCGGCTTCCGGAATCGTGGACATCACGGCGTCGATGACATATTCGTAGTCCTCTTCGCTCGTGAGCAGCGGATCGCCGACCGCAAAGAAGTCGAACTGGTCCGCATACGGCGTAACCTCGGCCACGACGTCGTCGTACTCGAAGCCGTTCATGATGTGGGTCGGCTGCACGACAACTTCTTTCACGCCGTCGGCGACCAGCTTGTCCATCGCCTCGGTGACGTTGTCGATCTCGGTGCCGTCCCGGGTGGCCAGCTTGTCGATGATGGTCTGAGCCGTAAACGCGCGGCGGACCTCCCAATCCGGGTAGGCCTCCGCAACCGCGGCCTCAATGGCATCGATCGTCAGGGCGCGGCTGTCGTTATAGCTCGTGCCGAAACTGACCATCAGAATCACTTTTTCCGCCGCCGCGGACTCCTCCACCGGCGTCTCCGTCTCGGACGACTGCTCCGACTCGGACGGCTGTTCCGTCTCCGTATCCGCGCAGGCGCCGAAAGACAGCACCATAAGGAATGCCATCAGCATCGCAAGAATTTTCTTCATTTTTCTGTCCCTCCTGTTGTTGTACTGGCAAACATCCGCCAACCGTACCGGTCACTTCACCCGTGCAGGATTTAATACAAAAAATCCCCCGGCGTCATGCCGGGGGAATCCTGCTTTCATCTATGGTTCCGTGCCGTATTCACAAGAAGGCCTCGAAACCGTCGTTTACGCACGATATTATCCGAAATCCCGCGGAATCATAACGCAAACACATGGGCAAGTCTTCTGACTCCGGATTCCCGTGCGGTTTCCCTTCCCAAAGTTTCCCTCAGTGGCTATGAAACCGCACCATCCGATTACAGCAACGGCATTGTGTGGGGATTTCACCCAACTTCCTTCTTGGCTCCGCAGAGGCGGAGACTCATATGCGTGTAACGGTCGGTATTGAATTGTCGACGCTATTGTAGCCTTTTCCCCTTCTCCTGTCAACCTTTCCACCCCTGTCGGAGGCGTTTCCCGCAAAAACGGAACGGCCTTTATTCGCGGCGGTCCATCGAGGCCTGATACAGCAGCGCGTTGCAGATGGCCGCGGCCACGTTGCTGCCGCCCTTGCGCCCGCGGGCCACGATGTAAGGAATGGAGCGCTCCGAAAGCGTTTCGATCAGCTGTTCTTTTGCCTCCACCACATGGACGAAACCGACCGGCACGCCGATCACGAGCAGCGGCGCCGGCACGGCATCCTCCTCAAGCAGCTCGCACAGGCGGATCAGGGAGGTCGGCGCGTTCCCGACGGCCCAGATCAGCGGAACGCCGAGAGAGGCCGCCTTCTCCGCCGCGACGACGGAGCGCGTACAGGAACGGCGCTTCGCCTCGTCCGAGACATCGGAATCGGCGACGAAATTATACACCTTTCCGCCGAAGGAACCGAGCACCCGGCCGTTGATGCCGGACTGCGCCATATGCGTATCCGTGACGATCGAGCAGCCGCCCCGCAGCGCCGAAACGCCCGCCTCCACGGCGCCCTCCGAAAAGACGAGGGTGTCCGCATACTCAAAATCGGCCGTCGTATGGATGACGCGTAGCACGACCGGCTCAACTTCCGGCGGAAATACGCGCCCGCCGAGCTCTTTTTTGATCGTCGCCATGCTCCGGCGCTCGATCTCCATAGGGGTCATGGGTTCAAACTGATAGTTCATCGGTCTTCTCCAATATCTGATAGATTTTCTCCATATCCAGCGCCTCCCGGACGCCGGACGCGAGCAGATCATACTGTTCTTCCTTGTATTTCTCCCAATCCACCGCGGACGATGCCGGCGGGAGTCCCTTCGCGGCAAGCAGGCAATTCACAAACCGGGAGGTGAATTCCACCTTTTCAAACAGACCGTGCACATAGGTTCCAAAGACGTTGCCGAAGGAGAGCCCGTCCGGCCGTTCCCCATCCAACAGCGCAAAAGACGGATGCTCAAAAGTCGTTTTGCCCATATGGATCTCGTATCCGGTGAAGGATACTCCCTGTAAAGCCGAGAAAACGCCCTCCGCGCATGTGACCGTCCCCTCTGTGCGGGTCCGGGTCTTGCCGGAAGCGAAAACCGTTTCACAGGGCAACAGGCCCAGCCCCTCCGTCTCGCCCCCGGTTTCCACGCCCTGCGGGTCGGAGAGATGTTTTCCCAACATCTGGTAGCCGCCGCAGACGCCCACCACCGCGCCGCCGGACGCCGCGTGGCGCCGGATCGGTTCCTCAAGTCCCATGGAATGCAGCCAAGCGAGGTCCCCCATCGTGTTTTTGGTTCCCGGCAGGATCACGAGATCGGGATGCCCGAACTGCCCGGGGGTCTCCACATAGCGCAGGGAGACCTCATCCATCCGCTGAAGGGGATTAAAATCCGTAAAGTTGCTGATATGCGGCAGACGGATCACCGCGATGTCGACAGCCCCCGAGCCGGCTTTTTGGGAAAAGCGCTCCGAAAGAGAATCCTCGTCGTCGAGGTCGAGCCTCATGTACGGCACCACGCCCACCACCGGACGGGCGGTCAGCTCCTCCAGCATCCGGAGTCCCGGCTCGAGGATCGTCACGTCCCCCCGGAATTTATTGACGATAAGCCCCCGGATGCGCCGCTGGTCGGCCTCGTCGAGCAACTTGACCGTGCCGTAGAGCGACGCGAACACGCCGCCCGGATCGATGTTGCCGCAGAGCAGCACTGGGGCGTCGGCCATCGCCGCCATGCCCATATTGACGAGATCCTCCTGCTTGAG
>DAOSWK010000088.1:0-6660 GCA_035593545.1 Oscillospiraceae bacterium
CATCACCGGGTTCCGGATGAACTGAACCGTCGAAAAAAAGATTTTTCAGGGCCGTCCTGTCGGAAAAGGACGGCCTTTTCTTTTGGCTCAACGTCTCTCTCAGGCCCGGATTCCGTTGACGAAACGGGTTTTTCTATTTATAATATAAAAGAGAAACATTCATATTTTTATTATAGAATGAAAAAAGCGCAGGACGCGCACTCTATTATTTTTAAGGATGGAACAACATGAAACCTACATTACTGATTATGGCGGCCGGTATCGGCAGCAGATACGGCGGCGCGAAACAGATCGTGCCGGTCGGACCCTCCGGAGAAAGAATCATCGATTACACCATGTATGACGCCTATCGGGCCGGCTTCGGAAAAGTGGTCTTTCTGATTAGCCATGCGCTGGAAAAAGATTTTATCGAGGTCGTCGGCGAGCCGGTCTCTCATTATATGGACGTGGGCTACGCCTTTCAGGAGATTCCGGAAAACTATGCCGCGCTCGGCCGCAAAAAACCGCTCGGCACCGCCGAAGCCGTGCTGCTCTGCCGGGATCTGATCGACGGGCCGTTCGCCGTGGTCAACTCCGACGATTATTACGGCGCCGGCGCCTTTCGAACGATTCTGCCCGCGCTGGAGGCCATGGAGCACTCCTCGGACGAATATGCCATGCTCGGCTACCGCATTGAAAATACCCTGACGGAACACGGCAAGGTCGCCCGTGGAATCTGCCGCGTCGAGGATGGGTTTTTGCGGGAGATCACCGAGCGCACCCATATCGAGAAGCGCGGCGCCTGCGCGGAATTTACGGAGGACGAGGGGGATTCTTGGACGGCGGTTCCGGCCGGAACGCCCGTTTCGATGAATTTCTGGGGCTTCACCCCCGATATTTTCGACTGTCTTTCGGAGGCGATGGCATGTTTCGAGGCCGGCGAGCTCCAAGAGGACGCGATGAAAAAGGAGTGCTATCTGCCCAACGTGGTCGGCGCGCTGCTCCGTGCCGGACAAGCCAGCGTCCGCTGCGTGGAATCTCCGGACCGCTGGTTCGGCGTCACCTACCGGGAGGATACCCCGACGGTTGTCACCGCCCTGAAAGATCTGACCGGGAGCGGCGTCTACCCCACCCCGCTCTGGGATCTGAGATAAATTTCCCCGGCAGCTTTGGCCTAAAAAATTTGACGGCGCAGGAACGATTTCATATCGGAATCCTGCGCCGTTTTTTTGATGCCGCGGCGGGACCGGAAAACCCGATTCCCGGGCATCTCCCGATCCCCCGAAAAGAATTTCGTAAATGATAGACAACCGGCCAGCCGGAATTTTGGTCAATACTCCGTTTTGACAAAGCACGCCGCTTTCCCGTATAATATAAATAGGGATTATAATTATACATATTTTGAATAAGAAATTCGTTTTTGTATGTCCCTTATATGCCGAATCTACTCTGAAAGGCGGAATGCCACCGTGAAAAAAGAGCTCAAAGGCAAATTGCATGAGACATTGACCGCCGTTCTTCCTGTTTCCGGGATTATTTTGGTTCTTCATTTTACCATAGCGCCGATGCCCTCCGGCATTTTGGCGCTGTTTCTTTCTTCTATTGTATTTTTGATCGTCGGAATGACATTTTTTACGCTCGGCGCGGATTCGGGCATGACGCCGATGGGGAACCAGATGGGCGCGGTGCTCGTCAAGCTCCGGAATCTGCCTCTCTTTATCGTCACGGCCCTGCTCCTCGGGATCATGATCACCATTGCGGAACCGGATCTGTTGGTGCTGGGCAACCAGATGCCGAAGACGACGCTCTTCACATGGGGGGAACTGGAGGTCTCGGTCGGCTCCGCGCTGATCTATGCCGTGGCGCTGGGGGTCGGGCTCTTCCTCGTCCTCGCGGTGCTTCGGATTCTTTTTAAGATCAGCCTCTCCCTGCTGATCCTTCTCTTTTACCTGCTCACGTTTCTGCTCGCCGCTTTTACCGGCAAGGAATTCCTTGCGGTCGCGTTCGACAGCGGCGGCGTCACAACCGGCCCGATCACCGTCCCGTTCATTCTGGCGCTCGGCGTCGGCATCGCCTCCGTGCGCGGCGGAGACAGCGCCCGCGACGACAGCTTCGGCCTTGTGGGGCTCTGTTCCATCGGCCCGATCCTCGTCGTCACCCTGATGGGCATGCTGACCCCGGGCGGGATCACCTACACCTCCGAAGCGGCTCCGGAGATCGGCGGCTTTTCCGACCTGATAAGGGTCTACGCCGAAGCTTTGCCGCATTTTGCCCGGGAGGTGGCGCTTGCCCTCACGCCGATCCTTATATTTTATTTGATTTTCCAAGTTTTGTTTTTGAAGCTGCCGAAACACGTCCTGCTGCGGACGCTGATCGGCGGAGCCATCACGTTTCTGGGTCTCGTGATCTTCCTGACCGCCGTCAACGTCGGATTCATGCCGGTCGGAAGCTATATTGGCGGCACCATCTCGTCGCTGGAACACAACTGGGTACTGATTCCGGTCGGTATGCTGGTCGGATTTTTTATCGTTGCCGCGGAGCCTGCCGTCCACGTGCTCAACGAGCAGGTGGAGGACGTCACCGGCGGAGCGATCTCCCGAAAAGCGATGATGGCGGCCATGATGATCGGCATGTCGGTCTCCGTCGGCCTTGCGATGACGCGGGTGCTGACCGGAATCTCTATCTGGTATCTGATCATTCCCGGCTATGCGCTCGCCCTCGGACTAACTTTTTTCGTCCCCAAAATTTTTACCGCCATCGCATTCGACAGCGGCGGCGTCGCTTCCGGACCGATGACCGCGACTTTTCTGCTCCCGTTTGCGGTGGGCGCCTGTGAAGCCGTCGGCGGCAACATCATGATGGACGCATTCGGCGTCGTCGCGATGGTCGCCATGACGCCGCTCGTCACCATCCAGATTCTCGGCGCCATCTATGCCGTCAAGGAAAAGAAAGCGGAACGCGCGGAGATTCCCGCCGAGGAAACTGCCGCGGAATTGGAAGAGAAGGAGGAGGAGATCATTGACTTCTGAAACCCCTTCCCGCAGAAAATACGACCCTGTCGAGATGCTGGTCACGATTGTGGACCGCGGGCTCGGCGAAAAAGTGGTGGGCTTCAACCAAGCGCAGGACGTCAAGGTCAACATGATCTGCCTCGGGCGCGGAACCGCCAACTCCCATATTCTTGATCTGTTGGGTCTCGGCTCCACCGAAAAAGACGTCGTGCTGAGCTTCGTGCCCGTCAGCCGGGTACAGGAGGCGCTCGCCAATCTCAGCGAGAAGATGGAATTCAAAAAGCCCGGAAAGGGCATCGCTTTTTCGATTCCAATCAACAGCATCGCCGGCGCGAACGTCCTCCACTATTTCACCACCGCATCCCTTGAGGAGGAGGAATAAACATGGATGAGCATAAAACCGAGTATTCCCTGATTGTCACCATCGTGAACCGCGGCTACTCCGACGAGGTGATGGATGCCGCAAGAGAGGCCGGCGCACAGGGCGGCACCATCCTCTATTCCCGCGGCGCCGGCATCCATGAGACGGAGACCTTCTTCGGCATCTCCATCCAGCCGGAAAAGGAGCTCGTGATGATTCTCGCAAAAGAGGAGATCCGCGCCGCCATTATGCAGGCCATCGTCCACAAAACCGGTCTCAACCGCGAGGGCCGCGGCCTCTCCTTCTCGCTGCCCGTCAGCGCGGTTTCCGGCATCTGCCATCTGAACAGCGAAGGCAACCCCTGAATTCCTTCCGATACAAAAAAATCCCCTCTGCCGGAAAAGCGGAGGGGATTTTTTTATTCTATCAAGCCATATTTTCCTCCGGGTACAACCCGCGCCGGATATTCCGGTTTCTACACGTTTGGGCAGGCGTCCTGAGGCTCAGAAAGGCTGTCGCAGTTTAGAAGAACTATCCGGAGGAGCAGAATTCGCTTGAAGCGGAAACCATACTCGTCCGGAAAACAATGTTCCCAACCTGCCATCAGGCGTCCTGCGGCTCAGAAAGGGTATCCGAAGGGACGTCTAAAAAGGCATCATCCGACCGAACCGGAGACTCACCCTCGCCCGGAAACGGCATATCAACTCGCTGTCAGGCGTTCTGCGGCTCCGGAAAAACGTCCGAAGGGTCGTCCGGAGGGGCAGCATCCGGCCGTTCGGATTTTGCTCCCGTATTCGCGGCAACCACTTCGGCAATCTCCGGATACCGCGCCATCAGCTTGTCGTAATTTTCCCGGAGATGCGGGAACAGACAGTCCTTGCAGTTCTTGATACCGTCTTTCGTAAACGTGAAATTGCCGCCGCAGCGGTCGCCCAGCGTATACAGCGGGCAGTAACAAAACATACAGTTGAAATTGTCGGGATCGTCGGTTTTATGGCAAGGAAAAAATTCACAGTCCCTGTGCTGAAAATATTTGTACTTTTCCGTCTTCAAATATGCTCCTCTCCGGGCGTCTCCAAAGTTCCGTCCGCCTTTGCCGCCTCAACCAGTTCCGTGATTCGCCGGTTGCTTTCGCCGACCGGCGCGCCGGCGTCGATCACCCTGCGGCAGTGCCGCATGGCCTCCAGCGCCTCCCGGAAAGTCTCGTCGCGGATGGCGCAGAACGGCTTTTCGGCGATCACCCGTGCGGCAAGATGTTTTGCCAGACGATAATCGACGTCGCCCGGGTCGAGGATGCCGGTACAGAAGGGTACGCCCTGACGCTGTAACCTCCGATAGACCGGAATCCCGCTGCCGCCGCCCGCGATCACAAAGACCTCGGGCTCGCCCTCCGTCGTTGGAAGCTCCACGCTGCCGAAGGAGACGTCGTAGGCGCCCTCCTCCAGATCATAAAGCCAGCGGACGGCCTCATCCCGGAAGATCTCCTCCGGCGGACCGTAGCGGAAGATCGTATCGCCCTTGACGCAGATCACCTTGTCGGAGATCTTCTGCGCGAGGTCGATCTCATGCAGCGACATCACGACCGTGATCTGCTTTTCGCGGGCCATATGCCGCAGAATGTCGAGCAGCTCGAGCTTATACCGAATGTCAAGATAAGCGGTTGGCTCATCGAGCACGATGATCTCCGGCTGCTGGCAGAAGGCCCGGGAAAGCAGAATCCGCTGCCGCTGACCATCGCTGATCCGGTTAAAATCCTTTTCGGCGAGGTCCTCCACGCGCATGATCTCCATGGCGTTCTGAACGATCTTTTCATCCTCGGCCGTCAGGAGACCCATTCGGCCGGTGTAAGGATAGCGGCCCGTGGCCACGATATCCCGGCAGGTCATGAGCTCGGTACGCACGCGCTCCGTGAGCATGACGGCCATCCGGGTGGAGAACTCTTTGTAGGTCATCTGCGCGGTGTCGATTCCGCCGATCCAAACCGTTCCGGCGACGAGGCGGAGCTGCTTAAACAGGCTCTTGAGGATCGTGGATTTCCCGGCGCCGTTCGGACCGATCAGCGTGACGATTTCGCCTTTTCCGATGCCGAGGGCGATGTCGTGAATCAGCGCCTTTCCATTATATCCGACGCTCAGGTTTTTTGTCTCCAGATGCCATTCGCTCATATCTTCAATACTCCTGACGTTTTTTCAGCATGATCAGAATCACGATGGGCGCGCCGAACACCGCTGTTACCGTGCTGACGTTGAGCTCCGTCGGGGCAAAGGCCGTCCGCGCGATCAGGTCGCAGAGCATGCAGAAGACCGCGCCGCCGAGAAACAGCGTAGGAATCACGATGATCGGCTTTGCCGTATGCAGGACCTTTTTGATCAGGAACGGCACCGCGATGCCCACAAAGGAGATCGGCCCGGCAAAGGCGGTTACGCAGGCGGTCAGGATACTCGAAAGCAGAATGACCGCTACCCGCAGCAACCGGATGTTGACGCCCACGCTCTGGGCATAGGCCTCTCCCATCTGAAACGCGCCGATGGGCTTAGAAAGCAAAAACGTCAGCAGAAACGCGACCGAAACGATCCAAAAGGCGGTATGGACGTTGCTCCAGCCGACGCTTGAAAAGCTGCCGAGCGACCAGTTATGCAGATTGACAATATCCGAATCATCCGCGAAGGTCACGACAAAATCCGTGACGGCGGAACAGATATAGCCCACCATGATACCGGCGATCAACAGAATGGGCATCTGACGGAGCTTTCGCGAGAGCAGCAGGATGAATCCCGTGACCATCAGGGAGCCGAACAGCGCCGCCAGAATGAGCACGGAAGAGGAGACTTCCCGAAAGCGCCCGAGAAAATAGATCATCACCAGCGCGACGACCATTTTGGCTCCGGAGGAGATGCCGAGCACATACGGCCCGGCGATGGGATTGCGGAAAAAAGTCTGGAGCAGAAAACCCGACAGCGCAAGCGCGCCACCGAGCAGCGCCGACAGAAAAATCCTCGGCAGGCGGATCTGCCAGATGATCCGGTACTGCGCCGTCTCCTCGCCCACGCGCCGGAAGAGAACCTCAAAGACCTCTTCCGGGGTGATCGTGACGCTGCCGGAGTAAATATTGATGACCGCAATGGCAAAAAAGGCGGCGATCAGAAAAAGAAGGATCCATAGGTACCGGGACTTTGCCCTCAGGCGGTCCGTCATCCATGCGGGGGTTTTGATGTCAGCGTTCATAATTCCTCTCAGACGGTTGTTCAATATAATTTATACAGGAACGTCGGCTGAACCTCCGTTCCGTCGTCGGACGTCAGCATCAGG
>DAOSWK010000089.1:0-6507 GCA_035593545.1 Oscillospiraceae bacterium
GCTGTTTATGATCATGTCCTCCGTCGATAATTCGATGCTCGAACACGAGATTCTCTCTGCCGGCGCGGTCTATTTTTTCATTAAGCCGTTTGACATGGAGATTTTGGCCGAGCGGGTCGTCCATATCCTCGGCGCACAGCGGAAATCCGAAATTCCGGTGGAAAGCCATGCCGAAGTCTCCGGCCCGGATATGGAGATGATCGTCACCGACATCATCCACCAGATCGGCGTTCCGGCCCACATCAAGGGCTACCACTATCTGCGCGAGGCGATTCTGATGGCGGTGGACGACATGGAGATCATCAACTCGGTGACGAAATGCCTCTATCCTTCCGTCGCCAAAAAACACGGTACGACCCCATCCCGGGTGGAACGCGCCATCCGCCATGCGATTGAGGTCGCATGGGATCGCGGCGACGTGGATACGCTGAACTCTTACTTCGGCTACACCATCCACAGCGGCCGCGGAAAACCCACCAACAGCGAGTTTATCGCGCTGATCGCAGACAAACTGCGGCTCCGCATGAAAATGGCACAGTGATTCTTCCGCAGGCGGCGCAAAGACCGCCTGCTTTTTATTTTGCGGAAAGTTTCATACTGGGAAAGCCTCTGTTTGCTCATGCAAAACACATCGGCGGCAATCTTATTCTGATAGACGGGGCAAAACAGCCGTCTGTTTTTATTTTCGGAGAATTCTGCGAAAAAAAATCCCTCCGCACGAAAAACGGAAAGGTTGGAATTTTTCCACAGGCATAAACGCCGCCTTCCGAATAAGCACTCCCGGCGCCTGCGCTTGATATGATATTCGCTCATCTTTTCCCGCGTCAAACGGAAATTCCGGCCCTGCCTGCGGATTCCCGTTTTTTTGTTTTCCAAAAGATTCCGTGCTATAATGGGCCTATCAAGTTGCGGCGGAGGATGGCATGGACAGGGAACGCTTTTCGGAGATCTGCGGGAATACGGAACAGTGCCGGTGCAATTCCGGCGGCATCGGCACGCTCTCGGAGAAGACAATGCACGCCGTGCTCAAATATTATCTGGAGCCCGACGTCTCCCGCCATGAGATTCGGGTCGGGACGAACGTCGTGGATATTCTGGAGGACGACGGGATCATCGAAATTCAGACGCGGAATTTTTTCGGCTTAAAAAAGAAATTCGACGCGCTTCTGGCGGAGTACCCCATCACGGTCGTTTACCCTATCGCCCATGTGAAATGGCTCTGCTGGATCGACCCGGAAAGCGGGGAAGTCACAAAGCGCCGAAAAAGTCCGAAAACCGGCTCCGCTTGCGACTGCTTCCTCGAGCTGCGGTGGATTCTCCCCTATTTGAAATCGGAGCACCTCCGTTTCCGGATTCTGCTGATCGATCTCGTGGAGTACCGGTATCTTGACGGTTGGAGCCGGAATAAAAAAAGCGGCTCGACCCGCTATGAGCGCGTGCCGGAGTCGCTTTACGATGAGATTTTGATTGAAAAATCGGAAGATTTTCAAAAACTGATGCCGGAAAACCTGCCGGAACCGTTCACCTCCGCCGAATTTTCCAAGGCGGCACAGATCAGCATTTTTGCGGCAAGGACCGGGCTGCGAATTCTGTTTGCCGTCGGGGCCGTGGAGAAATGCGGAAAGCAAAAAAATGCGATTCTCTACCGGAAAACTGCCTCTCCGCCAAAAGCTGAGCCTGAGGCGGAGGTTTCTTCTCCCGGCTGAGGAACCGTTTTGGTTTACCACCCGGCCTGTTAATAATTGCCCGGCGAGAACATCGAATGACTGTTAAAGCATCCGTTTCGCCTAAAAACACCCGGCTTACTCGCTTCTAAAAGGGCTTGCATTCGTATCCCGAGAGACACAGGAAGTCCCGGTGGACGGCTTTCCCTCGTACAAAAAACAGGGCCGGGGCCGTCTTTTCCTTTCTCATGCGGCAAAAGCGATCTGCCCGGTGCTCAAAATATTTTTTTAATTTAAAATGCTCCAAATGCCCCGGATGCCGAAAAAACGGCTTCCGGGGCGTTTTATTTTTTGGCTTATTCGGCCTTGCGGAGTTTTCGTTTGACTGCCTTTTCGATCTCGACGATCGGGATAATCGAGACGGCAAGCGCCATGGCAACCAGATATTCCGTGGCGGAGATGTGCTCAAATCCGAACGCATTGGAGAGGAACGGGATATAGATGACCACCGTGGTGAGGATCAGGGAGCCGAACATCGACAGCCAGAGAACCTTATTCTGCGTCGGAAGAGAAAAGACGGAATGCAGGCTGGAACGCATGTTGAAGGAGTGGAAGATCTCCACCATCGAAAGCGTCAAAAACGCCATGGTCATGCCGTCCGGGCTGTTGACGTACTCCCATCTGCCGGCCTCCAGAAAATGCCCGATCAGATAGGCCGCGAATGTGATGGCCGCGACGACCGCCCCTTGGAAAAGGATGTCGAACGCCATGCCGCCCGCGAAGATGCTCTCCTTCGGGTCGCGCGGCGGATTCCGCATGCTGTCCTTCTCGCTTTGCTCCATACCGAGCGCAAGCGCCGGGAACGTGTCCGTAATCAGGTTGATCCAGAGCAGATGTGACGGCTTGAGTACGGTGAAATTCATGAGCATGGCGGAAAAGATTGTGAGCACCTCGGAGAGATTTGAGGAAAGCAGGAACTGAATCGCCTTTCGGATGTTGGCGTAGATGCGTCTGCCTTCCTCCACGGCGGCGACGATCGTGGCGAAGTTGTCGTCCGTAAGAACGAGATCCGCGGCGTTTTTCGTGACGTCCGTGCCGGTGATACCCATGCCGATGCCGATATCCGCCGTCTTGATCGAGGGCGCGTCGTTGACGCCGTCTCCGGTCATCGCGACGATCTTCCCGCGTTTTTTCCATGTGGTGACGATGCGGACCTTCTGATCCGGCTGCACCCTCGCATAAACATAATAATTTCCAATGTCCCGCTCGAACTCCTCGTCGCTCATCTCCGCGAGCGCGGCGCCGGTGATGACCTGAGACGCTCCCTTGATGATGCCAAGCTCCATGGCGATGGCGGCGGCGGTATCCCTATGGTCGCCGGTGATCATGATCGGGTGGATGCCGGCGCCCATGCACTCCTGAATCGCCGCTTTCACTTCCGGGCGGATCGGATCGATCATGCCGGTCAGACCGATATAGCAAAGATCGTGTTCCAGATTCTCGGGCGTGCATGTCGGCATCTCATCGAAAAACCGCTCCGCCGCGCAGAGAACCCGCAGGGCCCTGTCCGCCATCGTCTTGTTCGCGGCGGCGACTTTTTCAAGGAAAGCGGCGTCCACCGAATGCATAACCCCGCTTTCCAGATAATATTTGCAGCGTTCCAGAAGCATATCCGGCGCGCCTTTCGTATAAGCGACGAATTTTTTCCCATCCTTATGGACGGTCGTCATCATCTTCCGGTCGGAATCAAACGGCGCCTCGCCGACACGCGGATGCTCTGTGGTCAGCCCGCCCTTCGACAGGCCCAGCGATTCGGCGTAATCTACGAGCGCACATTCCGTCGGCTCGCCGATTGCCTTTCCGTTCTCGCCGGGCACCGCGTCCGAGCAGAGCGACATCGCCGATGCCAGCAGATTTTTGTCGTCGGAAACGGATTCCACAACAGTCATGCGGTTCTGCGTCAGCGTGCCGGTCTTGTCCGAGCAGATAATCTGGACGCAGCCCAGCGTCTCGACCGCCGTCAGCTTCCGCACAACGGCGTTTCGATGCGACATGTTCGTCACGCCGATGGAAAGGACGATCGTCACAACCGCGGCCAGCCCCTCCGGAATCGCCGCAACCGCCAGACTGACGGCGATCATGAAGGTATCCAGCAGCGTCTCCATCGAGACATCCGGGTAATCCCGGACGACACCGATTGCGAAAATTGCCACGCAGATGCCGAGGATCAGAAAGCTGAGCCATTTGCTGAACTGACCGAGCTTCTTTTGCAGCGGCGTCTTCTCCTCAACCGCTCTGGAAAGGGCGTCGGCGATTTTCCCCATTTCCGTCTGCATACCCGTGCGGCAGACGACCGCCGTGCCGCGGCCGTAGACGACGGTGCTGCCCATATAGACCATATTGCGCCGGTCGCCGAGCGTGACATCCTTTTCGCCTTCCGCAAGACCGAGCACGTTACAGATCTTCTCCGCCGGCACCGACTCGCCCGTCAGCGCCGATTCCTCAATTTTTAAGGAGGCGCTCTCTATCAGACGACCGTCCGCCGGTACGGAGTCGCCAGCCTCGAGAATCACGATGTCGCCGGGAACGACCTCCTCGCTTCTGACCGTGAGCTGACGGCCGCCGCGCAGGACCTTGGAGGTGGAAGCGGTGATCTCCTTGAGCGCCTCGATGGCGGCCTCCGCCTTACTCTCCTGCACGACGCCGAGCACCGCGTTGAGAACGACCACCGTCATAATAATGATGACATCGGAAAAGGACTCGCCGGAATAAGCGGCGGTGATCCCCGAGACGACCGCAGCGGCGATCAGCACCAGAATCATCGGATCGGCAAGCTCACCCAAAAGCCGCTGAAGCAGGGTCTTCTTCGGCGGCTGCGCGAGCTTGTTGGGCCCAAATTTTTTGAGACGTTCTTTCGCCTCTTCGGTGCCGAGACCGGAAGCGCCGCTTTCAAGCTCGCCGAGCACCGCCGGGGCTTCCATCAAGTATTCTTTCAATCCGGTTTCCTCCCGCAATATATGTAAAGTCTTTTTTCTTAACATCTTAAAATCCTAAGATCATGAGAAAAACAAGTGTTCAATCAGAATTTTGACGCCCAGAAGAATCAATACGCAACCACCGAAAAATTCCGCTTTAGATTTATATTTGAGACCGAATACGCTGCCGATCTGAATGCCGGCGGCCGAGAAAACGAAGGTTGTCAGCCCGATCAGGAGCACGGCGGGGATGATCTTCACCTGTAAAAACGCAAACGTGATTCCGACGGCCAGCGCGTCGATGCTCGTCGCAACGGCAAGCAGAAACATGGTCTTAAAAGAAAAGGACGCATTCAGTTCTTCCGTTTTGGCGCGCGCCTCTTTGATCATGTTGGCCCCGATGATGCACAGCAATATAAAGGCGATCCAGTGATCGTATTTGGTGGTAACGCCCTCAAACTGCGAGCCTAAAAAGTACCCCAACAGCGGCATGCCGGCCTGAAATCCGCCGAACCAGAGACCGACGCAGAGGATATGTTTTAGCTTCACCTCTCCGGCGCTCAAGCCCTTGCAGACGGATACCGCGAACGCATCCATCGAAAGGCCGACCGCGATCGCAAACAGTTCCAAAAGTCCCAATTTTCGTACTCCCTTCATTATAAAAAAGAGACCTATCCGCCCTTGGCGGATAAGTCTCATCATTTGATACAAAGCCAGGACGGAAAATCCAGTATGTTGACTTTGCCGCGCCTATTGCGCCGATTACTCCCTTATTCCGGAGTATTATAGTATGAAAATCTTCCGTTGTCAATCCATCAAATTTCTTTTCCCGTCTCCGCATCGAGCACTTCCCGGTAGACGCCGTAATATTTCGGCGGAATGCGCCGGTCAAGATGAAAGCATCCGAAAAACCATTTCGAATATCGGCATTTCGAGCCGAGCTCATCCAGAAACGCGTGCAGGTTGTTGAAGCAGTTGGTCTCCATTTTCAGAAAACTGCGCAGCCGGAATCCGGTATCATAGGTAATAAGATAATCCACTTCACCGCCGGACGCCTCCAGATTCTCCAGCGTGCGGCGGGTCTCCTCTTCGCTCGGCAGGCGCTGGAAATCCGGGCAGTCGTCGAGATCCATCAGGTCGGTCTCCTCGTCGTCGCCGCCGCCGAAAGCCAGAATCTTTTTTCCGTCGATCTCGAAGATCTCCCCACGGATCAGCTGATAGATGCGGTCGGCGATCTTTCTCGCCTTTCCGCCGCAGAAATCTACGATTTCGTACGAATTGAGCCGCGTATAGTTTTCATGCGCCCCTTCGACGAACGCGATCGTATACCTGCGGCGCGAGAGCCATGCAAGGTTTTTCTTCTCCCGCTCGGAGCCGTCCCAGACAAAGCCGAAATCGCCGCAGACGATCAGCGTATCGTGCTTCTTGAGTTTATGCAGCTTGGAAGCCCGGAATCTGTCCGGATCCCCATGGGTGTCGCCGGTGATATAGATCATTTTTTGTCTCCTTTGGCCTCACCGCACCGCTTTTTCGATGGCTTGGCCGAGGTCGCCGATGATGTCTTGGGCGTCCTCAAGGCCGACGGAGATCCGGACCGTCTCCGGCCGAATTCCGCAGGCGGCGAGCTGCTCATCCGAGAGCTGGGAGTGCGTCGTCGTGGCGGGATGCGTCACGATCGTGCGGACATCTCCCAGATTTGCGACATGGGAGATCATCTGGAGGGAATCGAGGAATTTCGCGCCGTTTTCCCGTCCGCCTTTCAGCCCGAACGTGAGCACGGCGCCGCAGCCTTTCGGCATCATGCGCTTTGCAAGCTCATAATAAGGGCTCTCCGGCAGGCCGGGGTAATTGACAAAGCTGACCGACGG